>DASRYE010000160.1:0-20016 GCA_035653915.1 Novosphingobium sp.
CCCCGGCGCTGGCCGAAACGCTGGGGAACAGCGCGGCGCGATCCTGCTTCACCAGGCCGCGCGCCTGTTCATAGGCGGCGCGATACTGGGCGACATTCTGGTTGGTCACCGCGACGCGCGCTTCCAGCCCGTCGAGCACGCTGTCGCCAAACAGCTTCCACCATTGCCCCTTGGCCACATCATCGGCCGGCATCGCCACCTGCCAGCCCGGATCGGCCTTGAACTGGGCGGGCGCGGCAGCGCTGGCCGGCACATGATAGGCCGGCGCCAGATTGCAGCCTGAAAGCAGCGCCAGGGTGGGCAGGCCAAGGGCGAGGGAGAGGGCTTTCGTCATGGCTCAGGCTTTCAGGATCTGGTCGGCATGGGCATGCTCGATATGGCGGGCCAGCAGCTTTTCATGCGGGCTGCGGCGGCGCCATTTGTCGAGCGCGAGATAGACCACAGGGGTGGTCAGCAAGGTGAGGATCTGGCTGGCGACAAGCCCGCCGACGATGGCAATGCCCAGCGGCCGGCGCAGCTCGGCGCCATCGCCAAAGCCGATCGCCAGCGGCACCGCGCCAAGGGCGGCGGCCAGCGTCGTCATCAAAATGGGGCGGAAGCGCAGGATGCAGGCCTCGCGGATGGCTTCCAGCGGCGCCATCCCCTCTGAACGTTCGGCATCGAGGGCAAAGTCGATGATCATGATCGCGTTCTTCTTCACGATGCCGATCAGCAGGATGACGCCCACCAGCGCGATGAAATCGAACTCGCCGCCGCTGACGATCAGCGAGAAGATCGCCCCCACGCCCGCCGCCGGCAGGGTGGACAGCACGGTGAGCGGATGGATCGCGCTTTCGTAGAGGATGCCCAGCACCACATAGATGCTGAGGATGGCCGCCACGATCAGCATCGGCGTGCTGGAGGAGGATTGCTGGAAGATCTTGGCGGTGCCGCCAAAATCGCCGTGCACGCTGGCCGGCAGCTTCAGGCTGGCCTGGGTGGTGGCGATGGTTTGCGCCGCCTGGCTCAGCGTTACGCCCGGCGGCAGGTTGAACGAGATGGTGGCCGAGGGCTGGCCATCGGAATGGCTGACATTGGCGTTGGTGCTGCGGATATCCCAATGGGCCAGGCTGGCCAGCTGGGTCAGCGTGCTGGCGCTGGTGGAAACGGCGCTGCCGGTGGCGGCATTGCTGCCCAGCGAGGCGTTGCTGGTCTTGGCGGTGGCCAGCGCGGTGCTCAGCGTGGCCACGCCAGAGCCGGTGGGCAGATAGAGGTTCTCCAGCGCCTCGGGCTTGCCGATGAAGCTGGGGGCGGCTTCCATCACCACGTGATACTGGTTGAGCCCCTGATAGATATTGGCCACCTGCCGCTGGCCAAAGGCATCATACAGCGTGTCGTCGATGATATACATGGGGATGCCAAGGCGCGCGGCGGCCACCCGGTCCACCGTTACATAGGCGCTGGCGCCGGCATCCTGCTGGTCGATATCCACATCGGCCACCTCGTTGGGCTTGGCCTTCAGCGCGCGCAGCATCTTGTCGCCGGCATCGGCCAGCGTTTGCGGGTTGTCGGCCTGCATCACATATTGATAGCTGCTGCTGGTCTGCCGGCCGCCGGCCTGGATATCCTGCACCGGGTTGAGAAACAGGCTGACCCCGCGCACCCGCGCCAGCTTGGGGCGCAGCCGCTCGATCACCGCGTTCACATCCTCGCGTTCGGCGCGCGGCTTGAGGTTGACGAAGACAAAGCCCCCGCCCGAGCGCGAGCCGCCCGAAAAGGCCACTTCGCCCGCCACTGCCGGGTCTTTCTGGATGATGTTGACGAGCTGCTTGAACTTGTCGGACAATTGCTGGAACGACATCGCCTGGTCGGCGCGCACGCCGCCCTGAATGCCGCCGACATCCTGCGTGGGGAAGAAGCCCTTGGGCGCCACGGCGATGAGGAAGCCGTTCAGCACAATGGTGCCCGCCAGCAGCAGCAGCACCGGCCCGCGATGGGCCAGCGCCCAATCCAGCTGGCGCACATAGCCGCGCTGCAGCCAGTTGAAGAAGCGCTCGCAGACCTTGAAGAAGCCGCTCTTCTCGGTTTCCGGCGCCAGCACGCGGCTGGCCAGCATGGGCGTGACGGTAAGGCTGGCCACTAGGCTGATCGCCACCGCCGCGCTCATCGTCAGGGCAAATTCGCGGAACAGCCGGCCCACCAGCCCGCCCATGAAGATCAGCGGGGTGAACACCGCGATCAGGCTGAGCGAGATGGAAAGCACGGTAAAGCCCACCTCGCGCGAGCCCTTGAGGGCGGCCTTCATCGGCTGCATGCCCTCTTCCACATGGCGGGCGATGTTCTCCACCACCACGATCGCATCATCGACGACAAAGCCCGTCGCCACCGTCAGCGCCATGAGGCTGAGATTGTCGAGCAGGAAGCCCGACAGATACATCACCCCCAGCGTGCCCAGCAGCGAGACGATCACCGCCGCCGCCGGGATCATCGTGGCCCGCCAGCTTTGCAGGAACAGGCTGACCACCACCACCACCAGCAGGGTAGACACCAGCAGGGTGATCTCCACATCGCGCAGCGAGGCGCGGATGGTGATGGTGCGGTCGGTCACCACTTCCAGCTTGATATCGTCGGGCAGTTCGGCCTGCAGGGCGGGGATCTGCGCCTTCAGCGCATCCACCGTGGAGACGATGTTGGCGCCGGGCTGGCGGGTGATGATCACCGGCACCGCCTTCCTGCCATTCACCAGCCCCATCGTGCGCACATCCTCGGGCGCATCGATCACCTGCGCCACATCCGACAGGCGCACCGGGGCATTGTTGCGCCAGGCGATGATCAGCGGGGCAAAATCGGCCGCCTTCACCGCGGCGGCATTGGAATAGACCTGCCAGGCAAGCCCGCCCTGGCCTTCCACCACGCCGCGCGGGTGGTTGCCGCTGGCCGATTGCAGCGCGGTGCGCACATCTTCCAGCGCGATCCCCGCGCGAGACAGCTGCACCGGGTTGATCTCCACCCGCACCGAGGGCAGCGCGCCGCCGCCCAGTTCCACATTGCCCACGCCATCCACCTGCAGCAGCTTTTGCTGCACGATGTTCGACACGGCATCGTAGATCTCGTGCGGCTCGCGCTTGTTCGAGCTCAGCGCAAGGATCAGCACCGGCGCCTCGGCCGGGTTCATCTTGCGATAGGTGGGGTTGGTCTTCAGCGTGGTGGGCAGATCGGCGCGGGCGGCGTTGATCGCGGCCTGCACGTCACGCGCGGCGCCATCGATGTCGCGGTTGAGGTCGAACATCATGGCGATCTGGGTGGAGCCGAGGCTGGACTTGGAGGTCAGCTCCTGCACCCCGGCGATGGTGGCCAGATGCCGCTCCAGCGGGCTGGCCACGGTGCTGGCCATGGTGTCGGGGCTGGCGCCGGGCAGGTTGGCCTGCACCATCACGAAGGGGAAATCCGCCTTGGGCAGCGGCGCCACGCCCAGGTTGAAGAAGGCCGCGATGCCGGCCATCGCCACGCCCAGCGTCAGCAGCAGCGTGCCTACCGGGCGGCGGATGAAGGGCGCCGAGATGTTCACGCGCCCAGGCTCCCTTCAGGGCCTTCCAGTTCGGCCACCGGCATCGGGCTGGTGGTGAAGCCGCGCCTTTCGGCCCAGCGTTCGAACAGGATGAAGATGACCGGCGTGGTGAACAGGGTGAGCACCTGGCTGAGGATCAGCCCGCCGGCAATCGCCAGGCCCAGCGGCTGGCGCAGCTCATAGCCCATGCCGGTGCCGAAGATCAGCGGAATGGCGGCAAACAGGGCGGCAAAGGTGGTCATCATGATCGGGCGGAAGCGCAGATGGGCGGCCCGGCGGATGGCGGCATCGGCATCCATCCCCTCGTCGCGCATGGCCTCCACGGCAAAGTCGATCATCATGATCGCGTTCTTCTTGACGATGCCGATCAGCAGCACGATGCCGATGATGCCGATCACCCCCAGCCCATAGCCCGACAGCGCCAGCGCGATCAGCGCGCCAATGCCGGCAGAAGGCAGGGTGGACAGGATGGTGACCGGATGGACGAAGCTTTCATACAGCACGCCCAGCACGATATAGACGGTGATGATCGCCGCCAGCACCAGCACCGCCTCATTGGCCAGCGCCGACTGGAACGCGGAGGCCGCGCCCGAGAAATCGGAACTGAGCGCCGAGGGCAGGCCGATCTGCTTTTCCACCTGGCTGATCGCCCGCACCGCCGCCCCCAGCGACACGCCCTCGGCCACGTTGAAGCCGATGGTGGCCTGGGGGAACTGGGCCAGGCGCGATTCCACCAGCGGCGCATCGCTTTCGCGGATGGTGGCGATGGAGCCCAGCTGCACCGAGGTGGTGGAGCTGATCGGCACATACATGGTGGCAAGCGAAGCCGGATTGGCCAGCATCTCGGGCGTTGCCGAGAGGATCACGCGGTTCTGGCTGGATTGGGTGTAGATGGTGGAGATGATGCGCTGGCCAAAGGCGTCATACAGCGCATTGTCGATGTTGATGGCCGAAAGGCCGAGGCGCGCTGCCGCATCGCGGTTGATATCCACCACCACCGAGCGGCCGCGTTCCAGGCTGTTGGCGTTCACATCGGTCAGCTCTGGGCGCTTGCGCAGCGCCTCGGCCAGCTTCAGGCCCCACTGGTTGACCAGCGCCGCATCCGCCCCCTGCAGCGAGAAGCGATAGGGGGTGATGCCGCTTTCGGTGTCGATCGTGAGATCCTGCACCGGCTGGAAATAGACCTTGGCCCCCGGCACGCCGCCGGCCGCCGCCTGTAGGCTGGCCAGCACCTTGGTGAGGCCGGAGCGGTCCTCGATGGGCTTGAGGTTGATCAGCATGCGGCCCTGGTTGAGCGTGGGGTTCTGCCCGTCCACGCCCACCGCAGACGACAGGCTCTCCACCGCCGGATCGGCGAGGATGGCCTTGGCCACCTGCTGCTGCAGGGCGGCCATGCGGGCAAAGGAGATGTCCTTGTCGCCCACCACCGCGGCCGAGATCTGGCCGGTATCCTGGGTCGGGAACAGGTTCTTGGGGATCGCCCAGAACAGCAGCGCGGTGATCGCCAGGCTGCCGGCAAACACCAGCATCGTCAGCCGCGCGCGCGCCATCACCCAATCCAGCGCCCGGGCATAGGCATGGGCCAGCCGGTCGAACTGGTGCATCGCCTTGTCAACGATGGCAAAGCGGCGTTCGGCATGTTCCGGCTTCAGCCAGCGGGCGGCCAGCATCGGCACCATCGTCAGCGCCACCACCGCCGACAGCACGATGGTGACGGCGAGGCTGACGGCGAATTCGCGGAACAGGCGCCCCACCACATCGCCCATGAACAACAGCGGGATCAGCACCGCCACCAGGCTGACAGTGAGGCTGATGATGGTAAAGCCGATCTCCTGCGCGCCCTTCAGCGCGGCGGGGAAGGGCTTCATGCCGGCCTCGATATGGCGGGCGATGTTCTCGATCACCACGATCGCATCATCGACGACAAAGCCAGAGGCAATCGTCAGCGCCATCAGCGTGAGGTTGTTGATCGAATAGCCCAGCGCCCACATGGCGGCAAAGGCCCCCACCAGGCTGAGTGGCACCGAAAGGCCGGCCACCAGCGTTGCCCGCAGGCTGCCCAGGAACAGGAAGATCACCAGCACCACCAGCAGCACCGCCAGCACCAGTTCAAACTGCACATCGGCCACCGAGGCGCGGATGCCGCTGGTGCGGTCGGTCAGCAGGCTGACCTTGAGATCGGCCGGCATCTGGGCTTCCAGCGTCGGCAGGTCGGCCTTGATGTTGTTCACCGTCTGGATGACATTGGCGCCGGGCTGGCGCTGCACGTCGATCACGATCGCCTCGGTGCCGTTCATCCACGAACGGGTGCGCACGTTCTCGATCGAATCTTCCACCTTCGCCACATCGGACAGGCGCACCGGCCCGTTGTTCTCCCAGGCGACGATCAGATTGGCATAATCGGCCGCGCTGTTCAGCTGGTCGTTGGCATCGATCGTCCAGCTTTTGTTAACGCCATCGAAGCTGCCCTTGGCCATGTTCGAATTGGCATTGGAAATGGCCGTGCGCAGGGTTTCCAGGCTCAGCTCGTGGGCGGCCAGCGATTGCACATTGGCGGTGATGCGCACCGCCGGCCGCTGCCCGCCCGACAGCGAGACAAGGCCCACGCCCTGTTCCTGCGCGATCTTGTTCGAGAACTGCCGCTCGACGATCCCTTCGATCTCGCCCAGGCCGCGCGTCTTCGAGCTGACCGCCAGGGTGAGGATCGGCGCGTCGGCGGGGTTCACCTTGGCATAGATGGGGGGGGCGGGCAGGTCTGATGGCAGCAGCGAATTGGCCGCGTTGATGGCTGCCTGCACTTCCTGCTCGGCCACATCCAGCTGCAGGTCGAGGCCGAACTGCAGGGTGACGACAGAGGCGCCCGCCGAGGAATTGGAAGTCATGCGGGCAAGGCCGGGCATCTGGCCGAACTGGCGCTCCAGCGGGGCGGTCACGGTCAGCGCCATCACATCCGGGCTGGCGCCGGGATAGAGCGTGCGCACCTGGATGGTGGGATAATCCACCTGCGGCAGGGCGGAAAGCGGCAGCTGCTTCCAGGCGATCAGGCCTGCCAGCAGGATCGCCAGCATGAACAGCGTGGTGGCCACCGGCCGCAGGATGAACGGCCGCGAGGGGCCGCCGCCGGCAATCAGCTCGTCATCGCCCGGCGGCGTTCCATTGCCGGAGCCGCCGCCCGGCGGCGTTCCATTGCCGGAGCCGCCACCCGGCGGCGTTCCATTGCTAGTGCCGCCGCCCGGCGGCGTGGCCTCGGGCGTGGGGGCAGGGGCTGGCGTGTCGGTCATTGGGCGGCCTGATGCTGCTTTTGCTGGCCACTGCCATTCTTGCTACTGCCCGGCAGGCGCACGGCAGAGCCATCGGCCAGCCCGTCGGCGCCCTCGCTCACCACCACCTGGCCCTTGGCCACGCCCTCCAGCAGGGCGATCTTCACGCCATCGCTGGGGCCGGTTTTCACCACCACCAGCTTCACCGTCTTGTCGGGCTGCACCACGAAGACGAAATCGCCCGGCGAGCCATGGCGCACCGCGCTGGTGGGCACCACCGGCACCTGATGCAGCGTGTCGACCAGCATGGACACGTTGACGAACTGGTTGGGGAACAACACGCCGCCATCATGGCCCGGCCCGGATGGGTTGGGGATGCGCGCCTTGGCCTTCACCGTGCCGGTGGTGGTGTCGATCTGGTTGTCGAAGGTGGAGAATTGGCCCTGGGCAAGGCTCGTCCGGTTATCCTGGTCGAGCACGGTGACAGGCAGGCCCGCCGGCGAGCCGGCCCGCGCGCGGATGGCGGCCAACTGCGCCTGCGGCACGGAAAATTCGACATCGATGGGGTCTGTGCGGGTGACAACGGCGACGCCATTGGTGTCGCTGGCGGTGGCATAGGTGCCAACGCTCACCTGCTTCAGGCCAATGCGCCCGGCAAAGGGCGATTTCACCGCCGTGTAGGCCAGGTTCAGCTGGGCGGTGCCGATGGCGGCCCGGTCGGCGGCAACGGCGGCCTCGTCCTGCTTCACGGTGGCGATCTGGGTGTCCAGCGTCTGGCGGGCCACCGAATCCTGTGCGGCCAGCTTCTGATAGCGGGCCAGATCCAGCCGGGCGGTGCCCAGCGTGGCCTCATCCTTGGCGAGGCTTGCCTTGGCCGAGGCCAGTGCCAGCTGATAGGGGCGCGGGTCGATCTGCACGATCACCTGGCCTTCCTTCACCATCTGCCCCTCGCGGAACAGCACGGAAAACACATTGCCGGACAGCTGGGCGTGCACGGTCGCGCTGTCGATCGGCGTGACCGTGCCGATGGCGCTGACGGTGACCGGCACATCGGCCAGCTCCACCGGCACGACATTGACAGCGGCCGCCGGCCGGCCATGCTTGGCATTCTGCAAGGCGCCGGCCGAGGCGAAATATTTGCCGACCAGCGCAGTGGCCACCAGCACCGTGCCAACGGCGGTGTAAACCGCCCAGGAGGGCCACCTGCGCCGGCCGTTCTCGTCCTCGTCGTGGCGATCGGGGGAGGCGAAGCTGCTCAGGGGAACTCTCCTTAAGACCTTTGTGCGGGGCTGGCGGCTTGTGCCGCACAGCTCCCATGACGAGCATGCCTTTGCGCGAGGGGAGCCGGCAAAGGCAATGCTCAAACGGTTTCAATCTGTATCGAGGCGTAACAGCGCGATGGCGACAGGCGCGTGACGGGCGCCTGAAAGCGGGTTTTTCGCTTATTCCATCGCCCAGCCATGGCTGGCCACCAGCGACTGGCCGGTGAGCGCATTGGTGGGGAAGGCGGCAAAGAACAGCGCCACCTCGGCGATATCCTCGATACTGGTGAACTCGCCATCCACCGTGCCGCCCAGCATCACCTTCTTCACCACCTCCTCCTCGGAAATGCCCAGTTCGGCCGCCTGCTGGGGGATCTGCCGATCAACCAGCGGGGTGCGCACAAAGCCCGGGCACACCACATTGGCGCGCACGCCCTTGGTGCCGCCCTCGCGCGCGATGGTGCGGGCCAGGCCCATCAGCCCGTGCTTGGCCGTGACATAGGCCGACTTCAGCGGGCTGGCGACCTTGGAATGCACCGAGCCCATGAGGATGATGCTGCCCGAGCCTTGCGCATACATGTGCGGCAGGCAGGCCTTGGTGGTGAGGAAGGCGCCATCGAGATGGATCGCCAGCATCTTTTTCCAGTCGGCATAGGCGAAGGATTCGACCGGGTTGACGATCTGGATGCCGGCGTTCGACACCAGCACATCCACCGTGCCCCATTGCGCCACCACATGGGCGATGCCGGCGTTCACCTGCTCCTCGCTGGTCACATCCATGGCCAGGCCCATGGCCTCGCCGGGGCCGGTGGCGGCAAGCTCTGCCGCGGCGGCTTCGGCGGCGGCCAGGTTCAGATCGGCCAGCGCCACTTTCGCGCCTTCGGCCACATAGCGCCGGGCAATGCCAAGGCCAATGCCGCTGGCCGCGCCAGTGACGATGCAGATCTTGCCGTGAAGCTTCATGAGGGAGCTCTCCGCTGGGAGGGAAGGAAAGGGGAAGGGCGGGGCGCAGGTTGTCCTGTCGCTGCGGCGCGAATGTGGACGAAATCGGCGGGCTGGGGAAGGGGGGCAGGTGCGCACCCCGGCAAGGGGGGCGCAAAAAGGGGGCAGGCCAGCCGGCCCGCCCCCCATTCGCTGTCAGGCTCTGAAAGGATCAGAACTTGAGCTGGCCGAAGATACCCACTTCGTCGTAGGTGCCATTGCCGCACAGGGCCGAGACGGCGGTGCTGGCAGTGGTGTCGGTGGTGCAGCCGATCGAGCCGTTCGAGCTCTTGACCACGCCGTTGTTCACCACGTCACGCTTGTAGAGCAGGGTGATGTCGACGATCTTGACCGGCTCCCAACGCAGACCCACGTAGAAGTAGTGGTCATAGACGTTCTTGGTGGGGGCGGTGGTCGCCTTGGGGGTGAACTTCAGCCAGTCGTAACGGCCCAGAACCTGCCACTTCTTGTCGAGGTTGTAGTTGGCGAAGAACGAGTAGCCGCGAGTCTTGTCGCTGTCGGTCGAGGACGTGAC
Source organism: Novosphingobium sp. (assembly GCA_035653915.1). Taxonomy (GTDB): domain Bacteria; phylum Pseudomonadota; class Alphaproteobacteria; order Sphingomonadales; family Sphingomonadaceae; genus Novosphingobium. The sequence continues at coordinate 9,586 of DASRYE010000160.1, forward strand.
CGAGCCGAGGAAGTTCTTGGCGAAGATGTATTCGGCGCCAACGGTGAACTTGTCGCCCTTGTAGCCGGCGGCGGCGTTCAGGCGCGAGGCGGTGCGATAGGTGGTGAGCGGGGTGGCGCCGGTTTCTTCCACGCCCTTGCCCAGCTTGCCGGTGTAGCCACCCACGGCGGCATAGAAGCCATCGACGTTGGCCGACAGGCGGCCTTCCACGTCCATGTTCTTGGTCACGTAGGCGTTGCGATAGCCGCCGCCGTCGACCAGCGAGACCTGGTAGGAGAAGTACTTGCCAAGGTCACCCGAGACGTGGACACCCCAGTCGGCCGAGTTGCCGAGGCTGTCGCGTTCTTCCAGGCCCTGGTCGAGGTAGCGGTTGCCCGACAGACCATCGACATAGGGGATCCAGGGCATGTCGGCCGAACCCAGCTTGATGACCAGCGCCTTGTCCAGCTTCGCCTGCACATAGGCATGCTTCAGGAACAGGCCCTTGCCGACAACGCTGCTGCTCGAGGGCAGGGTCGAGCTGTTGACGTTCAGGTTGGTGTAACCCAGCACGTTCGACACGTCGGTGGTGACGCGGGCCGAGAACACCGAGTTGAAGTTATGATCGATCGTCACATAGACGCGCTTCAGGTTGAAGCCGGTGCCCGAGCTCTTGTTCTGGCCCGAGGCGCCAGCGCCCTGCGAGATGGTGCTGAAGTTGTAGAACACGGTGCCGCTGACCTTGGTGTCGCCAGCCCACTTCACGGCGCTCACGGCCTTGTCGGTCTTGGCCACGGCCACCTTGGCGGCGTCGGCGGCGGCCAGGGCCTTGTCGGCCTTCACTTCGGCGGCCTTGGCATCGCTGGCGGCCTGGGCCTGGCCGGCGGCCTGGGCCGAGGCGGTCTGGTCCAGCTTGGACTGCAGCGTGTTGATCTGGGCCTGCATCTGGGCCAGCTGCTGCTCGGCCTGGCGCAGTTCTTCAGCGGTGGTCAGGCCTTCGGCGGCGGCGTGATGGGCCTTGGCCTTGGGCTTCGCCTTGGCTTCGGCGGCCACGGGCGCGGCCAGCGCCGCCACCACCGCGACCAGCGCGATCGAAGAATTCAGTTTCATACAATTGCTCCCTAAATGCCCGCCCCCCGTTGCGAAAAACAGGGCGAGCGAAACCTCGATAAAAAACACACACACGCAGCCGGGCCCGCGGCAGGAACCAGGCCGCGCAGGCACAAGAGTGCCCCCGCGCCCAAGCGCCCCACGTCAAACCCGGTTTGCCGGCCTTCAATGCCCGGCTGCGGCCCAATCTAGAGTGTTGCAACCCGCGCCTGCGAGGCGTTGTCGCCTACGCATTACGCGGGTCGAAGTGGCAACAAACAAAGGGTTATCAAAGAGAAGCCCTTGCCAGCGCCAACTCTGGGCAGACCCAAACCAGCGATTGCCGGTTAGGTAGCGATTGTTACATTCCTGTGTAACGCAGCCCGCCGCAAGAGGGTGCGCGCGTTCTTTCGCCGGCTGTTGCAATTGCGCAACGATGTGTGAGACATAGGATCGGGTCTGCCAGGCGGTTGTCTCGGGGTTGGCCCTGGGGTGGCGGGAAGGTTTTTGTCACAAAGTCGTCATGTGCGGGGGGTAGCGCCGCTGGGCCTACCCTCGGTTCGCAGTTTGGAGATTCTCTCATGTTCCGGAAATTCGCGTATGCGTTTGGCGCCGCGGCCGTTGTTGCCGGCGTCGTCGGTATCGCCAAGGCCGACAATTTCACCGGCGCTGGCGCCACCTTCCCCGCGCCCGTCTATTCGGCATGGGCCCAGGCCTATCATGGCGCCACCGGCAATGAGCTGAACTATCAGGCCATCGGTTCGGGCGGCGGTATCCGCCAGATCAAGGCCAAGACGGTCGACTTCGGCGCTTCGGACAAGCCGCTGCAGCCCGCCGAGCTGAATGCCGCCGGCCTGCTGCAGTTCCCCACCGTGATCGGCGGCATCGTGCCGATCGTCAACATCCCGGGCGTCACTGCCGGCAAGCTGCGCCTTTCGGGCCCGGTGCTGGGCGATCTGTTCCTCGGCAAGATCCGCCGCTGGGATGATGCCGCCATCGCCCGCCTCAACCCCGGCGTGAAGCTGCCCTCGCTGCCGGTGACCGTGGTGCACCGCGCCGACGGTTCGGGCACCTCGTTCATCTTCACTTCCTACCTGTCGGCCGTGAACCGCGACTGGGCTGCCCGCGTGGGCGCCAATGATTCGGTGAACTGGCCCACCGGCCTTGGCGGCAAGGGCAACGATGGCGTCGCCGCTTTCGTGAAGCAGACCTCGGGTTCGATCGGCTACGTGGAATATATCTACGCCCGCAAGGACAACGTGGCCTGGACCTATGTCGAGAACAAGGCCCACCAGTATCCGAACCCGGATCCGGTGTCGTTCGCCGCGGCTGCCGCCAACGCTCCCTGGGGCCGCGCTCCCGGCAACTATGTGCTGCTGATCGACGAGCCCGGCGCCAAGGCCTGGCCGATCTCGGGTGCGACCTTCCTGCTGATGTACAAGAACCCCGGCAACGCCCAGAAGGCCGCCGAAGTTCTGAAGTTCGTCGACTGGTCGTACAAGAACGGCGATGCGGCCGCCGGCAAGCTGGACTATGTGCCGCTGCCGCTGTCCGTGAAGAACATGATCCGCAAGCAGTGGCTGCAGATCACCGCGGGCGGCAAGCCTGTGTATGTGAGCAAGTAAGACTGGATAGAACCATGGCTGAAGCCGCGATAGCTCCAGCCGGCGAAACCGCCCCGCAGGTCAAGGACCTGCGGGGCATTTCCCGCGCCGGACGTAACGATGCCATCTTCCACGCGCTGTGTCTGTCGGCGGCCATGCTGCTGATGGCCACGCTTGCCGGCCTGTTGATCTCGCTGATCATCGGCGGCTGGCCGGCGCTTTCGCACTTCGGCCTGAAGTTCTTCTTCTCCAGCGCCTGGGATCCGGTGGCCGATGACTATGGCGCTGCCGGCCCCATTGTCGGCACGCTGATCACCGCTTTTCTCTCGATGCTGTTTGCCCTGCCGCTGGCGATCGGCATTGCGGTGTTCCTGGTGGAATTCTGCCCCAAGTCGATCGAGCGCTGGGTGGCGATGGCGGTGGAACTGCTCGCGGGCATTCCTTCCATCGTCTATGGCATGTGGGGCCTGTTCGTGCTGGGGCCGTGGTTTAACGACCATGTGATCCTGCCGCTGCGCCTGGCTGCCGAACCCGGCTCGTTCCTCGAGAAGTTCCTCGGCAATGCCTCGAGCGGCTCGAACATCTTCACCGCCTCGGTGATCCTGGCGATCATGGTGCTGCCCTTCATTGCCACCGTGTTCCGCGAACTGCTGCTCTCTGTGCCCACCTATGTGCGCGAGGCGGCCTATGGCATGGGCTGCACCCCCTTCGAGGTGGTCAGCAACATCATGCTGCCCTATATCCGCAAGAGCGCCATCGGCGCTGTCATGCTGGGCCTGGGCCGCGCCCTGGGCGAGACGATGGCCGTTACCTTCATCATCGGCAACAGCCACGCCTTCCCCACCAGCATTTTCGACAGTGGCAGCACCATCGCTTCCACCATCGCCAACGAATTTGCCGAGGCAACGACGGACATGCACGTCTCGGCGCTGGTGGCGCTGGGTCTGGTGCTGTTTGCCATCACGTTCACCACGCTGGCGGTGGCCCGCCTGCTGCTGGGCAAGGAGAAGGCCTGATGAGCGCCGCTGCTTCTGCCGGCCTGTTCTCGCGCTATGGGCGCCGCAAGCTGGTTAACTATGTGTTTGTCACGCTGGCCAGCATGGCCACGGCCGTGGCGATTGCCGCGCTGGTGATGATCCTCGCCTCGCTGATCATGAAGGGCTTTGGCGGCATCAACGCCGAGATCTTCCGCGCCGACACGCCCGGCGGCGGCGGCGATCTGGGCACGGGCGGCCTGCGCAATGCCATCGTCGGCTCGGTGATGCTGTGCGCCATGGGCATGGTCATCGCGGTGGTCATCGGCATTCTGGCGGGCACCTGGCTGGCCGAATATGGCGATGGCAACAGGCTGGCCGGCTTCGTGCGCTTCCTCAACGACGTGCTGCTCTCGGCGCCCTCCATCCTTATCGGCCTGTTCGGCTATGAGCTGGTGGTGCTGCCGATGCATGGCGGCTCGGCGCTGGCCGGCGCCATCGCGCTGGCGATCCTGACGACGCCTGTCGTCACCCGCACCACCGAAGACATCCTGCGCCTGCAATCGAACCAGCTGCGCGAGGCCGGCATGGCGCTGGGCGCCGGCAAGGGCCTGGTGATCCGCGCGATCATCTGGCGTGCCTCGCGCACGGGGCTGGTCACCGGCGGCCTGCTCGGCTTTGCCCGCATGAGCGGCGAATCCGCGCCGCTGGTGTTCACCAATGCCGGCAACCAGTTCTTCAGCTGGAACGTGCTGGGCGCCACCGCCTCGCTGCCGATGACGATCTTCTACTTCGCCCTCAGCGCCGATGAGAACTGGCAGCGCCTGGCCTGGGTGGCCGCGTTGCTGATCTCTGTCGCCGTTCTTTCCGCCAACATCATCGGGCGCGCCCTTGCGCGCGGGAGCCAGCACAAGTGAACTTCAACGCTTCTTCGGCCGATACGGCCACCGTCATGGTTGCGCCGCCCGAGGCAGAGCGCGTGCTCGACGTGAAGAACCTCGATTTCTTCTACGGCAAGCACCAGTCGCTGTTCGGCGTCGATCTGCCGGTGGCGCGCAAGCAGATCACCGCGCTGATCGGCCCCTCGGGCTGCGGCAAATCCACCCTGCTGCGCACGCTGAACCGGGTCTATGATCTCTATCCCGGCCAGAAGGCCCAGGGCGAGATCCTCTTCAACGGCGAGAACATCCTTGCCGAGAAGGATCTGGCCCGGCTGCGCGCGCGCATCGGCATGGTGTTCCAGCGCCCGACGCCGTTCCCCATGTCGATCTACGACAACATTGCCTTTGGCGTGCGCCTGCACCGCAAGGTGACCAAGGCGGAGATGGACGAGATCGTCGAGGTTTCGCTCACCCGCGCGGCGCTGTGGGACGAGGTGAAGGACAAGCTCGACAAATCGGGCCTGGGCCTTTCCGGCGGCCAGCAGCAGCGCCTGTGCGTGGCGCGCGGCATTGCCGTGGAACCCGAAGTGCTGCTGCTCGACGAGCCGGCCTCGGCGCTGGACCCGCTGTCCACCGCCAAGCTGGAAACCGCGCTTCTGGAGCTGAAGGACAGCTTCACCATCGTTATCGTCACCCATAACCTGCAGCAGGCCGCCCGCATCAGCGATCACACGGCCTTCATGCTGCTGGGCAAGATGATCGAGTTCCGCCCCTCCTCGGAAGCTTTCGTGAAGCCCGAGACAGAGGCCATGCGCGATTATGTGACCGGCCGCTACGGCTGATCGCGCCTTACCGCATTCACATAAAAAACCGCCGGCAGGAGCGTTCCTGCCGGCGGTTTTTTATGTGCCCGGGATCGGGCCCGCGGCCGGCAGGCCGCAAGGAGGGATGCCCCCTGCGGCCCGCCGGCCCTGTCAGCCTTGCGGGCTGCCGTCTGCCGGGGCGGGGGGCTGGGGGGCCACGCTCACCCGGCCGGTGCGCTCCAGCTTGCCCCAGCTGGCGCCCACGCCGCGGATCGCGCTGCTGACCGCCTTCAGCACCACCCAATACATCAGCTGGCGATAGACGAAGCGCTGCGCCAGCAGCAGGAAGGCGGGGAAGCGCTTCTCGCGCACATCGAGCCGGTAGGCGATGAGGCCGCAGGTGAGATCGACCGCGCTGAAGCACATCCAGTAGGCGGCCATGCGCAGCACGTCGGTCTGGGTTTGCGCCCAGCCATGCTGCATCACCCGCACCACCGTGCCGACGATCGAGATGACCAGCGCCAGATCGATCGCCGGCGAGATGCAGGCAAAGACGATCTGGAACAGCCAGGCCTGCGGCACGCCGATGAAGGCCAGCCCGCCCGGCTTGCCCTTGCGCACGATCTTGCGGTGCTTCCACAGGCATTGCAGCGTGCCGAAAGACCAGCGGAAGCGCTGCTTGGCCAGCGCCCGGAAGCTTTCGGGCGCCTCGGTCCAGGCCACGGCGTCCTCGTCGTAGGCCACCTTCCACTTCTTGCGCTGGATGGCGATGGTGAGGTCCTGGTCCTCGGCCAGCGTGTCTTCGGGATAGCCGCCCACGCTTTCCAGCGCCGCGCGCCGCCAGGCGCCCACCGCGCCCGGCACCACCATGATCGCCTCGAAGCGGGTGAGGGCCTTGCGCTCGATGTTCTGCGCCGTGGTATATTCCACCGCCTGCCAGCGGGTGACAAGGTTCACCCGGTTGCCCACCTTGGCATTGCCTGCCACCGCGCCGATCTTGGGGTCGATGAACCAGCGCACGAGGCGGATGATCGTCTCGCGCTCGAACTGGGTGTCGGCATCGAGGGCGACGATGATCTCGCCCTGGGCTTCCTTCAGCGCCCGGTTCAGCGCCGCCGCCTTGCCGCCATTGGGCATGGACAGCAGCTTCACCCGCGGATTGTCGCCATAGGCAGCGGCGACCACCGCGCTGGTGCCATCCTTGGAGCCATCATCGGCAACGATCACGTCGAGATAGGGATAGGAGGATTCCAGGATCCGCCTCACCGAGGCCTCGATCACCTTCTCCTCGTTGAAGCAGGGGATGATCACCGTCACCTTGGGGCGGAACTCGCCGCTGGGCAGCGGCGGCTTGGGCCGGCCCGGCAGCAGCGCCAGCACCGACATCGACACCGCCCGGATCATCCCCAGCGCGATGGCGAAGAAGAAGGTCCAGTTGAGAGCGATGATGGTGAAGCCGAGCGCTGTGAAGGCGAACACATCGGCGCGCACCGAGACGAGATCGAAGCCCGAGAGCGGCGGCATCACCTGATCGTGGCTGATGCCGGCAAGGGTGGAGACGGGCACGAAAGTGTAGCCCTGGTGCTGCAGCGTGGCGATGATGGCGGGCAGGGCGGCCACCGTTTGCGAGCGGTCGCCGCCGCCATCATGCATCAGGATCACATTGGCGGTGCGATCGGGGGTGGCCGCGGCCACCTGCGCCAGCGTGCGGTTGATGATCTCCTGCACGCCCGGGCGCTTCCAGTCGTCGGTGTCGATATGCAGGCCCACCACGGTGTAGCCGTGCTGCTGGGCGATGTCGGCCGGCACCAGCTCGTCGGCGGTGGTGGGCTCGGCGTCGCCGAAATAGGGGGCGCGGAACAAGCGGATCGAGCGGCCGGTATAGGCCTCGATCAGACGCTTGGTGGTGTTCAGTTCAAGGTTGATGCCCAGCTGGGTGTCGATCGCCATGTTGGGGTGGGTGTAGCTGTGGTTGCCCAGCTCGAAACCGTCGGCCACCTCGCGTTCGAGCAGGCCCCGGTTGGCCACGCCATTCTCGCCGATGACGAAGAAGGTGCCCGGCACATGGTATTGCTCGAGGATGGAGAGGATCTGCGGTGTCCACTTGGGGTCTGGCCCGTCGTCGAAGGTGAGCGCCAGCTGCTTGGGATTGGCGCCGCCGGTGCGCTGCACCACATAGGGCGTGGGCAGGGTGAGATAGCGCACAGCGGTGGCCAGATGCGTGCGGGCATCAAAATCCACCTCGCGCGCGCCGGTGGTGGGCGTGGAGGTGATGCGCAGGATCTCGCCCTGGCCCTCCACGTCGACATTGGCGGTCTGCTCGATGGCGGTGAGATCGGGCGGGGTGGTGCCGCCCTGCCGCCAGGCCCCCAGCGCCGGCCAGAAGCCCGGATCTTCCGAACCCAGCCGCCACAGCGCCACATTGCCCAGCCCCAGCTGCGAGAGGATGTGCATCTCGTTCCAGCTGGCGGCGGCATCCAGCATCCACACATCGTGGCGCAGATTGCCATCCAGATAGGAAAAGCCGCTGTTGCCGCTGTTGCGATCGAAGGTGACGTTGGTGGAGGCATCATGGGCGGCCAGCCAGGCCTCTTCGATGCTGAGGCTGTCCGATTTGCCGCCATACCAGTCGTAGGCATAGGAGCCGAGGGCGACGATCACCTTGTCGGGGGCGATGCCGCGGGTGGCCTGCGCCACCTGGTTGGCAAACCAGCCGTTGGAAGCAATGGGGCCGGCGGTGCCGCTCTGCCAGTGCTCGTCATAGGCCATCAGGATGATCTTGTCGGCCGCCTGGGCGAAGGCGCGCGGGTTCCAGTCCTCGTTGCCCACCGGCATGGTAACGGCGACCAGCCGGCCCTTCTTGTCGAAATCGGCGTTGGTCTCGGCGATCAGCGCGCGATAGCGGGCGACATCGGCCGGCGCGATATTCTCGAAGTCGAAGATGACGCCGGCATCGCCGGTCTTGTCGAGATAGGCATCGAGGGCGGCGATGAAGGCGCGCCGGCGCCCCTCGTTGTGGAACAGGGCCTGGGTGGCGGCGCCGGCAAACACATCGCCGATCACATTCTGCACCACCGGCATGATCAGCGGCCGGTGCAGGCTGGAAAAGACGATGCGGCGCAGGGCGTTGTCCTCGTGCACCTGCAGCTGGCCGGCGCTGTCGATGGCAAGGGTGGTGGGCGCCACCCAGTCCAGCTGGCCGATATGCTTCACCAGCGAGGGCGCGCTCTCGTCCGACCAGGTGGTGTAGAAGCCCACCGAGATCGCCTTGGCGGCCGCCCGGCCATGGGCCTTGGGCGGCGTGCGGAACAGGTCGGTCAACTCGTGCGAGAGATTGCTGACCTGGGCCTTGAAGCGCAGCGGCGTGCGCCGTTCAAAGCCCAGCGGCAGCGGCGAGGGAGAGGGGATGGAGACTACGGTGGACGCAAACGCCCCCGCCAGCAGCACCAGCGCGATGAGCGCCGCGAACAGGCCGCGGCGCGTCCAGCGCCGGCGGCGGCCCGATGGATCGAAGAAGACAGGCCTTGCCACGTTTCGAAATACCGTTTCCGTTTAAAGGATGCGGGGGGCATGCCGGCAGCGCGCCAACAGGCCGTGCCTGCCTTGCGCTGCTGTTCCCCACCGATGCAAGGCGATAGCATTGGCAGGCGGGCCGGGGAACCGAAATCGCCCGCCCGGCCGCCTGCCGATGCTGCGCTGCGCCAAAAGCGGGCCTATCCTGCCTTCGCGGCACAGCAGAATTTCTTGTGTGCCGGGCGGGCGCGCGGGCAAACTCAAGCTTGCCCGTAGACTTGCCCTGCCTCTAGGAGGCGGCGCAGACAGGCGCGATCTGTGCCCGCTGTGCCGCATGGCCGCTGTTTCGGCAGCGATGGCGTGGCAGGCGTGGCAGCGATGCGCCGAGTGTGGCAGGATCTGGCGGCGAGCCCACGCGGGCAGCCGGGAAAGGATAGCGAAAGATGGGGTTCATCCATCACCTGGATGGCTTGCATGCGGTGGCCGGATTGCTGGTGGGCATTCTGGTGGGCCTGACAGGGGTGGGCGGCGGATCGCTGATGACGCCGCTGCTGGTGCTGCTGTTCGGCGTCAGCCCGACAACGGCGGTGGGCACCGACCTGCTCTATGCCTCGGCCACCAAAACGGTTGGCTCGGCCGTGCATGGCTGGCGCGAAACGGTGGACTGGCAAGTGATGCAGCGCCTGGCGCTGGGCAGCATTCCGGCCGCGCTGTTCACGCTGATGGTGCTGAACCGCGCCGGGCCCCTGTCGAAGGCCACGCAGAACGATCTGATGCTGGGGCTGGCGGCGATGCTGGCGCTCACCTCGGTGCTGGTGCTGCTGCAAAAGCGCATTGTGGCGCTGGCCGGGCGGCGCAAGCTGGCCCGGGGCCATCGCCACAGCCCCAGGGTGGTGCTGGGCACGGTGGCGCTGGGGGCGCTGCTGGGCACGGCGGTGTCGCTCACCTCGGTGGGGGCCGGCGCGATCGGCGTGACCGCGCTGCTGCTGCTTTATCCCGAACTGCCGATGTCGCGCATTGTCGGCACCGATATCGCCCATGCCGTGCCGCTGACGCTGGTGGCGGGCATGGGGCACTGGATTTATGGCGATGTCGATGGCGTGCTGCTGGTGAACCTGCTGCTGGGCTCGGTGCCGGGCATCATCATCGGCAGCCTCATTTCCAGCCGCTCGCCCGATGGGGTGCTGCGCCCGCTGCTGGGGATGGTGCTGGTGCTCTCGTCCTGGCAGCTGTTCCTCAAGGCCTCCAGGCCGGCCGAGGCACTGGCGCGCCACGCCCTGCCGGCCGCCGCGCACAGCCCCGCCACGCGCGGCTAGGCCTCACCCAGCCAGGCTGGCGCCCCCTTCTTTCATGGGGGCAAGTTTCACTTGTTTGCGCCGCCCCTTGCGATGCGGCAGGGGGCGCACTCACGAATTTCAGCGGATATCCCACGGCCATGACCGATACACTCACTCATTTGGCGCGTCTTGAGGCGGAGAGTATACATATTATACGGGAGGTTGTGGCGGAGGCAGATCGTCCTGTGATGCTGTATTCGGTGGGCAAGGATTCGGCGGTGATGCTGCATCTGGCGCGCAAGGCGTTTTAT
>DASRYE010000161.1:0-4569 GCA_035653915.1 Novosphingobium sp.
CCGGGCGCCGGGCCATGCCCGCCGGCAGGGTGGGGGCCAGCTCTGCCTCCAGCAGGCGCACGCGGTCGAAATGGGCGCACAGGCGGCGGCCGAGGTCGGTGGGCTGGCAGGGCTGGGTGCGGGCGATCAGGCTGGCGCCCAGTCGTTCCTCCAGCGCGCGCACCCGCTGCGACACCGCCGAGGGCGAGATGCACAGCGCCGCCGCCGCCCGCTCGAACGTGCCTTCCCGGATCACCGCCGAGACGACGGCAAGGGCCGCATAATCCAGCATGGTATGAAGCATAGCTTCATTCACTTCAGCAAATCAACATTCCCTTGCGGCCCCGCCCTGCCCATAAGCGCGCCATGACCCTGCTTTTCCCCCCCTTCCTCGCCGGCTTTGCTTTGTGTGCGGCGCTTATCGTGGCCATTGGCGCGCAGAACCTGTTCGTGCTGCGCCAGGGGCTGCTGCGCGCCCATGTGGGGCCGATCGTGCTGTTCTGCATCGCCGCCGATGTGGCGCTGATCGGCGCGGGGGTGGGGGGCGTGGCGGCGGCCTTGCGCGCGCTGCCGCAACTGACGCTGGGGCTGACGCTGGGCGGCGCGGCGTTCCTCGCCTGGTATGGCGTGCAGGCGCTGCAGCGCATGGCCGCGGGCGAGGCGGTGACCGTGGCCGCCGGCCAGGCCCAGCCGCTGGCGGGCGCGCTGGCGGCGGTGGCGGGCTTCACTTTCCTCAACCCCCATGTCTATCTCGACACGATGCTGCTGATGGGGGCGGCTGGCGCTGCCTGGCCGGCGCCGCTGCGGCCGCTGTTCGTGGCTGGCGCGGGCAGCGCCAGCGCCCTGTGGTTTGTGGCGCTGGGCTATGGCGCGCGGCTGCTGGCGCCGGTGTTTGCCCGGCCCGCTGCCTGGCGGGTGCTTGATGGGCTGGTGGGGGCAACGATGCTGGCGCTGGCCGCCTCGCTGGCGCTGCGCGCGCTGTAGCGGGGGCCTAATGCGCCGCGCTGGTATCCACCGCATGGCCCGGGCGCGGCGCCAGCCAGATGATCAGCGCCGAGACGACGAAGATCAGCGAGGAGAGCACGAACAGGTTGGTGAAGGAGATCATGTCGGCCTGGGTGGTCACCGATTGGGCGATGGTGCCGCGGATCTGCTCGAAGGGCATGCCGCTGCTGCTCAGCGCATCGATGGTGGGCTGGCTGTTCAGCTTCGAGACGATCTCGCTGCGTGCGGTGGTGGCGCCATCCTCGTAGAGCGTGGTGGAGACAGAGGTGCCGATGGCGCCCGCCATGGTGCGCATGAAGCTCATGATGCCGGCGGCCGAAGCGGTTTCTTCGGGGCGCACCGCCCCAAGGCCGATGGTCGTCAGCGGGATGAAGAAGAAGGGCATGCCGGCGCCTTGCAGCAGCTGGGGCATGGCCATCGTCCAGAAATCGACATCGCTGCTCCACAGCGTGCGCAGGAAGGCGGTGAAGCCCATCCACAGGATGCCGATGAACACCAGCATGCGCGGATCCACCTTGTCCAGCAGCTTGGCGACGATGGGCGACATGATCACCGCGCACACGCCCGAAAAGGCCGTGACATAGCCCGCCTTGGTGGCGGTGTAGTTCATGCTGGTCTGCAGCCATTGCGGGATGATCACCGCCGAGGCGAAGAAGGCGGCAAAGGCAAAGGACAGGCTGAGCACCGAGACGGTGAAGCCGCGATAGCGGAAGATGCGCAGGTCCACGATCGGCGCGCGATCGGTGATTTCCCAGGCAATGAAGAACAGCACCACCACCCCGGCGATAACCGCAAGGCAAGTGATCAGGCTGCTGCCGAACCAGTCGTGCTCGCGGCCCAGATCCAGCATGATCTGCAGCGCGCCGATCCACACCACCAGCATCGCCAGGCCCATCTTGTCGACCCGCAGGTCGGCCAGTTCCGTCTCGGCCGGGCGCAGCAGGCGATAGGTGCCAAAGACGCATAGCGCGGCCACCGGGATGTTGATGAAGAAGATCCAGTTCCACGACCAGTTGTCGCTGATCGTGCCGCCCAGGATCGGCCCGAGGATCGGCGCAACGACGGTGGTCATCGCCCACAGGCCCATCGCCTGGCCATGCTGCTCACGCGGGAAGATGCGCAGCATCAGCGTCTGGCTCAGCGGCATCAGCGGGCCGCCGCACAGCCCCTGCCCCACGCGGCACAGCACGATCATCGCCAGCGAGGTGGACAGGCCGCACAGCACCGAGAACACGCCAAAGCCCACCATGCCGAACATGAAGGTGCGCACCGTGCCAAAGCGCCCGGCCAGCCAGCCGGTAAGCGGCACGCAGATCGCCTCGGCCACGGAATAGGACGTGATCACCCAGGTGCCCTGCGTGGAGGAAATGCCCAGCGCGCCGGCGATATGCGCCACCGACACATTGGCGATGGTCGTATCGAGCACGACCATGAAATTGCTGAGCGCCAGCACAGCGCCGGCCAGCAGCAGGGTGGCGCCGGTGATCTGTGCGGGCTTGGTGTGGGCAACCATGTTCTGTCTCCTGCCCGAAGGGGCGCAGGCCGGCCTGGTACAAAACCGTACTGGCGGGTTCGGTTGCGCAAGGGCGGCGTGGGGCCGGGCCTTCATGGCAAACCATACCGCGCGGTGCGGCGAAAGAAGGGGCCCGGCAAGGCTGGGAGGGGGGGAGGGCCTGCCGGGCCAGAGGCCCCCTTGCGGCACCTTCGGGGGAAGGGGGATCTTGCCGCCAGGGGGTGTGGGCCGAAGCGCTTTAGGGGGCTTCGGCGGAATGGGTGTTGATATCGGCGTCCATCGACAGGCCCACGCGCAGCGGGTGGGCGGCCAGTTCGCGCGGGTCCAGCGCCACGCGCACGGGCAGGCGCTGCACCACCTTGATCCAGTTGCCGGTGGCATTCTGCGCCGGGATCAGCGCAAAGGCAGAGCCGGTGCCGCCCGAGAAGCCCTGCACCTTGCCATGGAACACCACGCCGCTGCCATAAAGGTCGCTGGTCAGCTCCACGCTCTGGCCCGGGCGCACCTTGTCGAGCTGGCCTTCCTTGTAGTTGGCATCGACATAGAGCGCGTTCACCGGCACCACCCGCATCAGCGTGGCGCCGGCGGCCACCCGCTGGCCCACCTGCACCGCGCGCGAGGTAACGATGCCATCAACCGGCGCGCGGATGAGGGTGCGTTCGAGATCCAGCTTGGCCTTGTCCACCTTGGCCTGGGCTGCCAGCACATCGGGGCTGGTGGCCATGGTGGTGCCGGCGATCAGCGCGTTGGTGGCGGCAAAATCGCCCTGGGCGGCGCCATGGCTGGCGCTGGCCTGGGCAACGCCGGCGCGGGCCAGTTCCAGATTGGCGCGGGCTGCGGCAAAGGCATTGACGGCGCTGGTCAGCTCGTCGCCGGAAACGGCGCCGCTGGGGGCCAGCTTGCGGCGGCGGGCAAGGTCGATATTGGCCTTGTCGTAAGCGGCCTGGGCCGAGACGAGCTGGGCCTGGGCGCTGGCGATGGCGGCGGCGCGGGCCTTGGTCTGCGCATCCAGCGCGGCGCTGGTGAAGCTGGTCTGGCCATACTGGCGGCGGGCCTTGGCCAGGTCTGCCTCGGCCTGGGCAAGGGCGATCTGGGCATCGCGCGGGTCGATCCGCACGAGAATGTCGCCCTTGTGCACGGCCTGGGTGTCGCGCACCTCCACTTCGGCCACCTGGCCTTCCACCATCGGGGTGATCTGGGCGGTGTCGGCGCCGACATAGGCGTTGTCGGTAGTGATATGGTGGCTGCCGACCAGCGCGTACCAGCCGCCAGCGGCCAGTGCCGCCAGCGCGATGCCGCCGGCAATGCCGCTCAGCAGGCGGCGGCGGGCGGCCTGGCGGCGCGCCTCGGCGATGGATTCGATGATCTCGGGATCGCCCTTGGGGGCATCCAGCAGCGCGGTGGGATCGGCTTCAGCCATGGTGGGGGTCCTTGGAAGGGGCGGTGGCAGCGCCAGGCGCAGGCGCCGCGGGAGAGAGGGCAGCGGTGGTGGTCTCAACGCCGCCACCCAGCGCGCGCACCAGCGCGACATCCAGCGTGAAGGCGCGGGCGGCAAGATCGGCATGCAGGCGGCGGGCGCTCAGCACCTGTTCCTCGGCCGACAGCACGTTGAGATAGGTGGACAGGCCGCCTTCGTAGCGCTGGCGGGCCACGGCATAGGCGCCTTCGGCATCCGTCAGCGCCTGGCTGGCAGCACCCAGCCGCCCGGCGAGCGCGGCCTGGCTGGCGGCGGCATCGGCCACCTCGTGGAAGGCATTGGCCAGGGTCTTGTCGTAATTGGCGACGGCCTCGTCATAGGTGCCGCGGGCGGTGCGGTATTTGCCCTTGATCTCGCCGCCATGGAAGATCGGCAGGCTGACCGAGGGGCCAACGCCGCCCACAAAGGCGCCGCCCTTGACGAAATCGGCCCAGCTGAGCGCCGGGCGCGCGGCCAGCCCCGAGATCGACAGCGCCGGATAGAAGCCGGCGCGCGCCTCGCGGATGTGCTCGTCGTCGGCCTGCACCCGGGCGAGGGCGGCGGCCACATCGGGGCGGCGGGCAATGAGATCGGTGCTGGCATTGGCCGGCAGGCC
>DASRYE010000162.1:0-22150 GCA_035653915.1 Novosphingobium sp.
GCTTCCATGCGCTGGACGAGGCCGAGTTCCTGCTGGAATCCGCCGTGATGCTGGCGCCAGAGGATACTGGCGCGCGCTATGATTATGCGCAGGTGCTCAACAAGCGGCAGAAATTCGCCCAGGCGCTGGCCCAGGCCGAACAGCTGCGCGCGCTCGATGGCGACAGCCTGCAGATCGATTCCCTCTATGCCGACCAGAACCTGGCCGTCGGCAATTTCGTGGCCGCGCTGGAAGTGTACCGCGCGCGCGTGGCCGCCCATCCGCGCAATCCCTCCTATCACCTCACCCTCGGCCATGTGCTGAAGACGGTGGACGCCATCCCCGAGGCCGTGGCCGCCTATCGCGCCGCCTATGGCCACAGGCCCGATTATGGCGTGGCCTACTGGAGCCTCGCCAACCTCAAGACCTATCGCTTTTCCGATGCCGAACTGGGCCAGATGCGGCGGGCCGAGGCCGATGCCGCCACTGGCCTTGTCGATCGCTATCACCTGTGTTTCGCGCTGGGCAAGGCGCTGGAAGACCGCGGCGAACATGCCGAAAGCTTTGCCTATTACGACACCGGCAACCGCCTGAAGCGCGAGGAGACCGGCTATGACTGGCGCCGCATCTCGGCCGAGATCGACCAGCAGATCGCCCATTGCGATGCCGGCCTGTTTGCCCGCCACGCCGGCGCCGGCCATGATGCGCCCGATCCGGTCTTCATTCTGGGCCTGCCGCGCGCCGGCTCCACGCTGATCGAGCAGATCCTCTCCAGCCATTCGCAGGTGGAAGGCACGATGGAGCTGCCCAATATCCTGGCGCTGGCCCACCGGCTGGATGGCAAGCGCCGGGTGGGCGAGCCGGCCCGCTATCCGGCCAATCTTGCCGAGCTTCCGCGTGAGGCGCTGGCCGAGATGGGCCGCGCCTTCCTGGCCGACACGGCCATCCACCGCAAGGCCGGCACGCCCTTCTTCATCGACAAAATGCCCAACAACTTCCGCCACATCGGCCTGATCCACCTGATCCTGCCCAATGCCAGGATCATCGATGCGCGCCGCTCGGCGATGGGCTGCTGCTTCTCCGGCTTCAAGCAATTGTTCGCCGAGGGGCAGGAGTTCACCTATGGGCTGGAGGAAGTGGGCCATTATTACCGCGATTATGTGCGGCTGATGGACCATTGGGACAAGGTGCTGCCCGGCAAGGTGCTGCGCGTGCAATATGAGGATGTGGTGGCCGATCTGGACGGGCAGGTGCGCCGGCTGCTGGCCTTCCTCGGCCTGCCTTTCGAGGAGGGCTGCATCGCCTTCCACCGCACCGAACGCGCCGTGCGCACCGCCAGCTCACAGCAGGTGCGCCAGCCCATCTACACCGGCGGGGTGGATCAGTGGCAGCATTACGCCCCCTGGCTGGCCCCCTTGCGCGCCGCGCTGGGGCCAGAACTGGCGCAAGGCTGAAGGCATGATCCTGCCCAGGGCACAGGCATGGCTGCCCTGGGCAGGGCTGGTGGCGCTGGCCGGCGCGCTCTACAATGCCGCCTTCCTTGGCACCGCCGCCGGCATCGACCAGCTGATCACCGCCGACACGCTGCTGCCCGTGCAGATGGCCTGGGACATGCACCACCACCCATGGGCATGGGCCGGCTTCCAGTGGCCGCGCGTGCCCAGCCTGCTGCCCGACATGGCCTGGTTCTTCGCGGCCGAATGGCTGGGGCTGGGCTGGCGGCGAGCCATGCTGGGGTGGAGCTGGCTGGCGATCGGCCTGCTTTCGCTGGGGCTGGGCGGGCTGGTGGCGCAACTGCGCGCAGAGCCTGCCTCCCGCGCCAGTGCCAGAGTGGCCGCGGCCCTCGCTCTGGCGATTGCCGCTGTGGGGCTGCTGTGTGCGGCGGGGGCCCCGGCGGTGCTGTGGTTTCCGCTGCTTTATGTGGCGCTGCCGGTCACGCATGGGGGGGCGTTCATCCTGTCGCTGTTTGCCGCGCGGATGGCGCTGGGGCGGCTGGAAGGGCGCCCCGGCCGGTGGTGGCCGCTGCTGGCGCTGTGCTGGGCGGGGGCGGCGTCCGATCTGCTGTTCGTGGCCGATTTCCTGGCGCCGCTGGCTATCGTGTGCCTGCTACGCCTGCCGCCCGCAGCCCGGCGCGATCTGCCGCAGCTGGCCCGCGCGCTGGGCCTGCCGCTGGCCTGCGCCTTGGCCTGCGCGCTGGGCTGGGCGGTGCAATTGCTGCTCTATCGCCAGCCACTGCCCTATCTGGCCACCGCCCCCTTGTGGTGGAAAGCGCTGCTGCTGGCCATGGATCTGGCGGCCGCGCCCTGGGCGGTGCTGCTGTTCTGGCTGCTGGGGCGCATGGGGCGCCAGGCACTGGAGGCGCTGGGGGGCGCGCCGGGCCAGTCCTGCCTTTTGGCTTTTGGCGCGCTGGCAGCGGCGCTGTCGGTGCCGGTGCTGCTGCTCTTCTACAATGATCACACCTACAGCTATCGCTATGCGCTGCCGCTGCTGTGGTGGCCGCTGCTGCCCCTGCTGGCAGATGGGCCGCGGGCCGGCGGGCGCTGGCAGGGGCGGCTGGGCTGGGCGGCCTTGGCGCTGGGCGTGGGCCTGCCGCTGGCCGTCCCCCTGCGCCTGCTGGCCTGGCGCAGCCCGCTGGAGGCGTGCCTGTCGGCGCTGGCGCGCCCCGCCGGCCTTACCGCCGGCCTTGCTTCCTACTGGTATCTGCGGCCCACCGCCGCCTCGGCCGACTGGGCCCTGCAGATCGACCAGATCGACGATACCGGCGCGCGCGGCCTCTGGGGCAACGACACCGCCGCCTATGGGCATGACCAGAACGCCCCGAACCATGCGCCCCCCTATCGTTTCCTGATCCGCGAGCCCGGCCTGCCGGCGGCCCGCATGCGCACAGCCTTTGGCCCGCCACAGGCCATCCGCCCCTGCCCCGGCGCCGATATCTGGCTCTATGCGCGGCCGCTGATACCTGCCATTTTTCCGCGCTGATTGGCCCAAAACCCGCAAAAACAGCAGGTTTGTCGCCAGTTGCAAATCAATAGCAAGCCATTGCGCCCTGCGACCTTGCGCCGCAGCAATGCTCTTACTAAGAGGCCTCGTTACCTCTATCCCCAGGAAGGCAAATTATGGCCAAGATCAAGGTTGCCAACCCTGTCGTCGAGATCGACGGCGATGAAATGACGAAGATCATCTGGCAGTGGATCCGCGAACGCCTGATCCTGCCCTATCTCGACATCGACCTGAAGTATTTCGACCTCTCGGTGGAAAACCGCGACGCCACCGACGACCAGGTGACCGTTGATTCGGCCAATGCCATCAAGGAATATGGCGTGGGCGTGAAGTGCGCCACCATCACGCCCGACGAAGCCCGCGTCGAGGAATTCAGCCTCAAGCAGATGTGGAAGAGCCCCAACGGCACCATCCGCAACATCCTTGGCGGCGTGGTCTTCCGCGAGCCCATCGTGATCTCGAACGTGCCGCGCCTGGTGCCCGGCTGGACCGACCCGATCGTCGTTGGCCGCCACGCTTTTGGCGACCAGTACCGCGCGACCGACTTCAAGGTGCCGGGCGCCGGCAAGCTGCGCCTCGTCTGGGAAGGCGACAATGGCGAAGTGATCGACCGCGAGGTCTTCAAGTTCCCCGACGCGGGCGTGGCCATGGCCATGTATAACCTCGACGAATCGATCCGCGACTTTGCCCGCGCCTCGTTCAACTATGGCCTGGCGCTGGGCTGGCCGGTGTATCTCTCCACCAAGAACACCATCCTCAAGGCCTATGACGGCCGCTTCAAGGATCTGTTCGCCGAGGTCTTCGAGGCCGAAGGCTTCAAGGAGAAGTTCGCCGCCGCCAAGATCTACTACGAGCACCGCCTGATCGACGACATGGTCGCCTCGGCGCTCAAGTGGTCGGGCAAGTTCGTCTGGGCCTGCAAGAACTACGACGGCGACGTGCAGTCGGACATCGTCGCGCAGGGCTTCGGCTCGCTGGGCCTGATGACCTCGGTGCTAATGAGCCCCGACGGCAAGACCGTGGAGGCCGAGGCCGCCCATGGCACCGTGACCCGCCACTATCGCCAGCACCAGCAGGGCAAGGCGACCAGCACCAACCCGATCGCCAGCATCTTCGCCTGGACGCGCGGCCTCATCTATCGCGGCCGTTTCGACAACACGCCCGATGTGGTGAAGTTTGCCGAGACGCTGGAGAAGGTGTGCGTGGCCACCGTCGAAAGCGGCAAGATGACCAAGGATCTGGCGCTGCTGATCGGCCCCGAGCAGGGCTGGCTGACGACCGAGGCCTTCTTCGAGGAAATCGTCAAGAACCTCGAAACCGAAATGGCGGCCTGGGCGTAACACACGCCCTCCGGCTTGCGGATGAAAGGGGCCCGGGGTTTTCCTCGGGCCCCTTTTGCATGGCCGCCTGCCCGAAGGCGCCGCCGGCCGCCCCCACCCTCTTGCATCCCGCGCCCCGATGCCTAGGCTGGGGCCATGTCTGATCCTTCCGCTTTCTCGCCATCCTCGCCGCTGGGCGATGCGCTGGTGATCCTGGGCGCGGCCGGGGTGGTGATCCCCGTTTTCGCGCGCTTTCGCATCACGCCGGTCATCGGCTTCATTCTGGTGGGGCTGCTGGTGGGCCCCTATGGCCTGGGCCGCCATGTGTTCGATTATCCCTGGCTCAGCTTCGTCACCATTTCGGATGCCGATGCGCTGGAACCCTTTGCCGAATTCGGCATCATCCTGCTGCTGTTCTCGGTGGGGCTGGAGCTGAGCTTTGGCCGCTTGTGGTCCATGCGCGCGCAGGTGTTTGGCCTGGGCGCGATGGAGCTGCTGGGCGCAGGCCTGCTCACCAGCTTTGCCCTGGCCTTCATGGGCGAGGCGCCCAGCGGCGCGCTGGCGCTGGGCCTGGCCCTGGCGATGAGCTCCACCGCGCTGGTGCTGCCGATCGCCGGCACCCACACGGCGGTGGGCCGCTCTGCTCTGGCCATGCTGCTGTTCGAGGATCTGGCGCTGGTGCCCATCCTCTTCCTCCTTTCTGCCCTGGCGCCGCACAATGGCGGCGGCGGGCTGGATGGCATGCTGCGCACGCTGGGCATGGGCGTGGGCGTGGTGATCGCGCTGCTGGTGGCCGGCCGCATATTGATGCGCCCGCTGTTTGCCCAGGCCGCCCGCACCAAAAGCCCGGAACTGTTCCTGGCGGCCAGCCTCATCGTCGTCATCGTCGCCTCGCTGGCCACGGCAGGCGTTGGCCTGTCGCCCATCGTCGGCGCGCTGACCGCCGGCCTGCTGATCGCCGAAACCGAATATCACACCGAGGTGGAAGGCATCACCGCGCCCTTCAAGGGGCTGGCGCTGGGCGTCTTCCTGATCACCGTGGGCATGAGCATCGACCTTGCCTCGATCGCCCGCCACCTGCCCGCGCTGCTGGGCGCCACCGCCGCGCTGATCGGCGCCAAGGCGCTGGTCACCAGCCTGCTGCTGCGCCTCACCGGCACGCGCGCGGGCCAGGCGGCGGAAACCGGCCTGCTGATGGCCAGCCCCTCGGAATCAACGCTGATCGTGCTGGGCGCTGCCACCACCGGCGGCCTGATCCAGCCCGGCACCGCGCAGTTCTGGCAGATCGTCACGGCGCTGGGCCTCACCATCACGCCGTTGCTGGCCATGGCCGGCCGCGCCATCGCCCGCCGGGTGGACCGCCACGCCCATGCCGCCCCCGAAACCGACGACGATGCCAGCAATGCCGCCATCATCGTCGGCTTTGGCCGCGTGGGCCAGCTGGTGGCCGATATGCTGGCCCGCCACGACAAGCCCTATATCGCCATCGATTCCAACCCCGATCTCATCGCCGAGGGCTTGCGCTGTGGCTATCGCGTGGCCTTTGGCAATGCCGCCTCGCCGCACAGCTGGCGCAAGCTGGGGGTGGGCGCGGCCAGCGCCGTCATCCTCACCATGGACGAGCCGATCACCGCGGCCCGGCTGGTGCGCCGCCTGCGCGCGCAATATCCCGATCTGCCGATCCTGGCCCGCGCGCGCGATCCGGGCCATGCCGTGCAGCTCTACAAGGCCGGCGCCACCCAGGCGATCCCGGAAACGCTGGAATCCTCGCTGCAACTGTCGGAAAGCGTGCTGGTGGAACTGGGCGTGCCGATGGGCTTCGTCATCGCTTCCATCCACGAAATGCGCGACGAATTCCGCGAACAGATCATGCAGGAAGGCGGGCTGCAGGAAAAACCCCGCCTCAAAAGCTCTTCCCTGCGCGAACGCAGCTAAGAAAAGGCGCGGCCAGAAAAAAGGGGGCGTTGCGCGCCCCCTTCCCCTTACCCGGCGATCACGGCCTTCACCGCGGCGATCGCGGCCTCTGCCGCTTCGCGCCCGGCCGGGCCGCCGCCCTGGGCCATGTCGGGCCGGCCGCCGCCGCCCTTGCCGCCCATCGCCTCGGTGGCAATACGGATCAGCTTGCTGGCATCGAAACGCTCGGCCAGATCGGCGGTTGCCGCCTGCACCACCGTATTCGCCCCTTCGTTCACCGCGATCAGCGTGATCACCGCAGACCCCAGCTCGCGCCGCTTGTCATCGGCCAGCGGCTTCAGCTCCTTGGGCTCCAGCCCGTCGATGATCTGGGCGAAATAGCTGACATCGCCAATCTGCTCGGGGCCCGCCGCCTGCGCCGCCCCGCCGCCGGAAAGCGCCAGCGCCTTCTTGGCTTCGGCCAGCTCGCGCTCCAGCTTCTTGCGCTCGTCGACCAGCGCAGCCACCCGCGCTTCCACTTCCTCGGGGCTGGCGCGCAGCGATGCCGCCACCGCCTTCAACTGCTCCTCGCGGCCCACCAGCCACTGGCGCGCGCCCTCGCCCGTCAGCGCCTCGATCCGCCGCACGCCAGACGACACCGCGCTCTCGCCCACCACGCGGAACACGCCGATATCCCCCAGCGCGCGCACATGGGTGCCACCGCACAGCTCGGTGGAATAGGTGCGGCCATCATGCCTGCTGCCCATCGACAGCACGCGCACTTCCTCGCCATATTTCTCGCCGAACAGCGCCATCGCCCCTTCGGTGATCGCCTCCTCCGGGCTCATCAGCCGGGTGACGACCGCATCATTGGCGCGGATCTCGGCATTCACCTCGGCCTCAACCGCGGCGATATCCTCTGCCGACAGGCCCGTGGGGTGCGAAAAATCGAAGCGCAGCCGCTCAGGCGCCACCATCGAGCCCTTCTGCGTCACATGCTCGCCCAGCCGGTTACGCAGGGCCTGATGCAGCAGATGGGTGGCCGAATGGTTGGCGCGAATGGCATTGCGCCGCGCCACATCGATCGCCAGCTGCACCGCATCGCCCACGCGGATCACCCCGGCCTCCACCACGCCGCTATGGGCATGCAGGCGGCCCAGCGGCTTGGCCGTATCGCCAATCACCACCTTGAGATCGCGGTTATCGCCATTGGCGATGCCGCTGATCACGCCGGCATCGCCCAGCTGGCCGCCGCTTTCGCCATAAAACGGCGTCTGGTTGGTGATGACGACAACCGTATCGCCGGCCGCCGCGCTGTCCACCTCGGCCCCGTCCTTCACCAGGGCCACAACAACGCCCTCGCCCTGCGTGGCGGTGTAACCGGTGAATTCCGTCGCGCCCACGCGCTCGGCAATGTCGAACCACACTTCGCCGGCGGCCGCCTCGCCGCTGCCCTTCCAGGCCGCGCGGGCGGCAGCCTTCTGCTGCGCCATCGCCGACTCGAAGCCTTCGCGATCCACGCTGATGTCGCGAGCGCGCAGGGCATCCTCGGTCAGATCATAGGGGAAGCCATAGGTGTCATACAGGCGGAAGGCCGTCTCGCCGGCCAGCTTGGCGCCCGCGCCCAGCCCGCTGGTCGCCTCGTCCAGCAGCTTCAGCCCCTTCTCCAGCGTCTGGCGGAAACGGGTCTCCTCGCGCTCCAGCACTTCCTGGATCAGCGCCTGCGCGCGGCCCAGCTCCGGAAAGGCCTGGCCCATCTCGGTCACCAGCGCCGGCACCAGCCGATGCATCAACGGCTCCTTCGCGCCCAGCAGATGGGCATGGCGCATGGCGCGGCGCATAATGCGCCGCAGCACATAGCCACGGCCCTCATTCGAGGGCAGCACACCATCGGCCAGCAGAAAACTGGTGGAACGCAAATGATCGGCAATCACCCGATGGCTGGCGCGATGCTCGCCCTCGGCCTTCACGCCGGTCAGGCTCTCGCTCGCGGCGATCAACTGGCGGAACGTGTCGATGTCGTAATTGTCATGCTCGCCCTGCAGCACAGCGGCAATCCGCTCCAGCCCCATGCCGGTATCGATGCTGGGGCGCGGCAGATCCACCCGGTTGCCATCGGCCAGCGTCTCGAACTGCATGAACACAAGGTTCCAGATCTCGATGAAGCGATCGCCATCCTCATCCGGGCTGCCGGGAGGACCCCCGGGAATCGCCTCACCGTGATCGTAGAAAATCTCGCTGCACGGGCCGCAGGGGCCTGTATCGCCCATCGACCAGAAATTGTCGGAGGTCGGGATACGGATGATCCGCTCATCGCCCAATCCGGCAATCTTGCGCCACAATTGCGCCGCCTCGTCATCCGTATGGTAAACGGTGACCAGCAGCTTCTCCTTCGACAGCCCCCATTCGCGGGTCAGCAAGGTCCAGGCATGGGTGATCGCCTGTTCCTTGAAATAGTCACCGAAAGAGAAATTGCCCAGCATTTCGAAGAATGTGTGGTGCCGCGCCGTATAGCCCACATTATCGAGGTCGTTATGCTTGCCGCCGGCCCGCACGCACTTCTGCGAGGAGGTCGCCCGCGGGATCGCGCGCCGTTCAAGCCCGGTAAACACGTTCTTGAACGGCACCATGCCCGCGTTGGTGAACATCAACGTCGGATCGTTATACGGCACCAGCGGCGCCGAAGGAACGACATCATGGCCATGCGCCCCGAAATAGTCGAGGAAAGAGCGGCGGATTTCATTCGTCGAAGTCATGGCACAGGCCGATAAGCTACACAGCTCTCGCAAACAAGCGGCAAAGCCCCGATCTCTCTCATCACCCTATCCCGCTTTCTCCAAAGACGGCGCCAGCCATCCCCCGATGCCCGGCAGCAGGCGCGCGTTTGCGGCCCGCCTGCCAAACAGCGCCCGGCCTCTCAGCTTTCCTCCTCGCCATCGGGCCCGGCCATCATTTCGCCGGCCAGCCCTTCCGTCTGGGCGCGAATCGCTGCCTCCAGCCGCTCGCGCACCTCGGTGTTCTCGCGCAGATAGTTCTTGGCATTCTCGCGGCCCTGCCCGATTCGGATCGAATCATAGCTGAACCAGGCCCCCGATTTCTCGACGATACCCGCCTTCACACCCAGATCGAGAATCTCGCCCACTTTCGAGATGCCCTCGCCATACATGATGTCGAATTCCACCTGCTTGAAAGGCGGTGCCACCTTGTTCTTCACCACCTTTACGCGGGTGGCATTGCCGACGATATCGTCGCGATCCTTGATCTGACCCGTGCGGCGAATGTCCAGACGCACCGAAGCGTAGAACTTCAAGGCATTGCCGCCCGTCGTCGTCTCCGGGTTGCCATACATCACGCCGATCTTCATGCGCACCTGGTTGATGAAGATCACCATGCAGCGCGAACGGCTGATCGAGCCGGTCAGCTTGCGCAGCGCCTGGCTCATCAGGCGGGCCTGCAGGCCCACGTGGCTGTCGCCCATCTCGCCCTCGATTTCGGCCCGCGGCACCAGCGCCGCCACCGAATCGACCACCAGCACATCGATCGCGTTCGAGCGCACCAGCGTGTCGACGATCTCCAGCGCCTGCTCACCCGTATCGGGCTGCGAGACGATCAGCTCGTCGATGTCCACGCCCAGCTTCTTGGCATAGACGGGATCGAGCGCATGCTCGGCATCAACGAAAGCCGCCGTGCCGCCCTTTTTCTGGGCCTCGGCAATGGCGTGCAGCGCCAGCGTCGTCTTGCCCGAGCTTTCCGGCCCGTAGATCTCGACGATGCGCCCGCGCGGCAGGCCGCCAATGCCCAGCGCGATATCCAGCCCCAGCGAACCGGTCGAGATCGCCTCGATCTGCATCGCCTCGCGCGAGCCCAGCTTCATCGCCGAGCCCTTGCCAAACGCCCGGTCGATCTGCGCCAGCGCCGCATCCAGCGCCTTCTGACGGTCCATATCCTTGTCCTTGCCTTCCTGAATCAGCTTGAGCTGAGCCGCCATGATACGTCTCCTTGCCTAAAGCATCGCGCAGGAAGTTGAGAACAGGTTTTTCACCAATGCGATGCGCAACCATGCGCGCTGGAGCGGTTCTCCAACACGAATCAGGGTGTATCGCATTTGTTCCGATTGAACAAGAGAAGAACAAAAAGCGCTCAATCAGCGCCCTCGCGCCGCCTCTGCCAACACCTCGGCCACCTTCCCCGCGATCTGCCCCACAGAGAAGGGCTTGGGCATGAAGTGCATGTTTTCAATATCGATTTCGCGGCGCAGCTGCTCCTCGGCATAGCCCGACATGAACAGCAGCGGCACCCCCGGCGCCAGCTTGCGAATGGCCCGCGCCATCGCCGGCCCGTCCATCGCCGGCATCACCACATCGCTCAGCACCAGATCGAACATCGGCCCGCCGCCGCCCAGCCGCTCGCGCACTTCGGCCAGGCCATCCTCGCCATCGCGTGCGCAGGTCACCTGATAGCCCGCGCGCAGCAGCGCCCGCTCGGCCACCATGCGCACCGCATCCTCATCCTCCACCAGCAGGATATCGCCGCCGCCCGCCCAGGCCGCGGCGCTTTCGGCGGCCCGCTGGGGCGCGGCCTCGGCGCCATGATGCACCGGCAGATAGACCGTGAAACGCGCGCCCGACACCCGCCCGTCGGCGCCGGCCACATTCTCGGCAAAGATGAACCCGCCCGATTGCTTGACGATGCCATAGACGGTGGAGAGGCCAAGGCCGGTGCCGCGCCCCTGCTCCTTGGTGGTGAAAAACGGCTCCCAGATCTTGCCGAGAATATCGGCCGGAATGCCGCCGCCGGTGTCCTCCACGATCAGCGCGGTGTAATCGGCGATCGGCAGGATATCGCTGCGCAGCGCCCGCACATCGCCCGCCGCCACCCGCCGCGTGGCCAGCACCAGCCGCCCCGCGCCATCGCCGCCCACCTTCGCGGAATAATCCTGCATGGCATCGCGCGCATTGACGACAAGGTTGACGATGACCTGCTCCAGCTGCGTCGGATCTGCCCGCACCGGGCCCAGCTGGCGATCATGATGCACTTCCAGCACGATCTTCTCGCCGATCAGCCGGCGCAGCATCTGGCTGATTTCCGAAACGATATCGGGCAGTTGCAGCACTTCGGGGCGCAAGGTCTGCTGGCGGCTGAAGGCCAGCAGCTGGCGTGTCAGGCTGGCCGCGCGGTTGGACGAGGCGCGGATCTGCTGGATATCGTCATAATCGCTGTCGCCCGGCGTGTGGCGCAGCAGCATCAGATCGCAAGTGCCGATGATGGCGGTGAGCACATTGTTGAAATCATGCGCCACGCCGCCGGCCAGCTGGCCCACCGCCTGCATCTTGGTGGCCTGGGCCACCTGCCGCTTCAGCCGCGCCTCCTCGGTGGTGTCGATCAGCGAGAGCAGCACCGCCGCCTCGCCCAGCCCGCGCACGCCGGCCAGCGACATCGTCACCGGATCTTCCGGCTGGGCGGCCAGGCGCACCGCCACATCGCCCGAGATCACCGCCCCTTGCGCAAAGCGGCGCACCGCATCGGCCAGCGCCGCCTTGTCCTCGCGCACCACAAGGTCGATCGGCCACACCGGCGGCGCCTCGCCCTCATGCCCGGCCGCGCGCATGAAAGCGGCATTGGCGAACAGCAGCCGCCCGTCGCGGTCGGCCATCGCCAGGCCCAGCGGCAGCGGCGCCAGCAGCGCTTCCAGATGGGGCGCGGCGCCCGCGGTCATGCCGGCAGCGCCCACCCCCTGGCCATGTTCCACCAGCAGCATCAGCGCCGGCGCCTGCTCGCCCCCGGCCAGCGGCAGGCAATAGACGATGAGCGGGCGGGTGCGATGGCTGTCGCTGGCCCAATAGACGCGGGCGTGCTCGTCCTGCGTCAGCAGCAGGGCAAAATCCGCCTGCGTGCCGGCATGGTGGAGAAAGGCCTCGTTGGCGGCATGCACGCGCCCCTCGGGGCTGACCAGCGCGGCGGCAAAGCCGGCCTCGGCAAACAGCGCGCCGGCAGCGCCTGTCACCGCCTGCGCCACTTGCGCCAGCGGATCCACCCGCACCACCGCGCCCGCCTGCCAGATGAGGAAATCCTCCGCCCGCCCGCAGCGCTTCACCGATGCCTGCCACTGGCGCCCGCTGCCATCGCGCAGGGCCACAGCGCCGGCCGCGCCATCGCGCAGGGCCTGGCGCGCGGCCTCCTGCATGGCCGCTTGCGAAGGGCCATCCAGCCCCGGCGCCAGTGGCGCATGGGCCAGCGAGAACCAGCTTTCCCACAGGCTGCTGGCACACACCAGCCGCCCGGCGCGATCGACTACGGCCACCGCCGTATCGGGCCGCTCCATCGCCGCCACGGTCACGCTCCAGTCGGGCTGGGCCAGCGCGGGCACCGGGCGGGCCTGTGCGTCCGCGCCCAGCTTCAGCGCCAGCGCGCCCAGCACCGCCACCCCGCCCAGAAAGCTGAGCACCACCACGCCTTCGTGAAACACCAGCCACAGCAGCGCCGTCACCACGATCAGCGCGGCCGCGGCCGGCCACATCGCCGCCTGGCCATCGCCGGCAGCCGCCAGCCCGGCGCGCAGCCGCGCCAGCACCGCGCCCAACTCCGCCGCCGGCCGCCCGCCCTTGCCCGGCCCCAAGGCTAGGCCCTGCCCACAGCGATGCCGCTGCCCAGCCGCCGCCTTCGCCGCCGGGTGACGATGCAGCGCCAGATCACGCTGGTGAGCACATAGCCCAGAGCCGCCACCACGGTGGCTTCCACCAGCAGGCCATAGGCCAGCGCCAGCCCCTTGCCGGTCAGCCGGTGCAGCATCTCGGTATGATCGCCGGCGCTCATCAGGCTCGACACCGGCTGGCCCGACATCGCCGCATCGGCATGCAGCAGAAACTTGCCCACCTTGTAGGCCACCGGGAAAATCAGCACCCAGGTGGCCGGATTGCTGAGCAGCGTGGTGGCCACCGCCACCGGAATATTGGCCCGCACCGCCACCGCCACCAGCGCCGCCACAAAACTGTGCGCGAAGGGAATGAGAATGCCGACAAACAGCCCCAGCGCCACCCCGCGCGGCACGCTGCGCCGGTTGAACCGCCACAGGCCCGGCCGCAGCACCAGATGGGCAAAGGGCCGCAGCCAGCGGTTGCTCTCCAGCTTCTCGCGGGTGGGCACGGCATGGGCCAGCAGGCGCTTCAGCGCGCCCGCCTGCTGCCCGCCGCGCGTCACTTGTAGTCTCTCAGGATGCGCTGCTGGTCGCGCTTCCAGTCGCGCTCCTTGATAGTGGCGCGCTTGTCGGCCACATTCTTGCCCTTGGCCAGCGCCAGCTCCACCTTGGCCCGCCCGCGCCCGTTGAAATAGACCGACAGCGGCACCAGCGTCATGCCCTTGCGTTCCACAGCGCCGGTCAGCTTGTCGATCTCACGCGCGTGGAGCAGCAGCTTCCTGGGCCGCTTGGGCTCGTGGTTGAAGCGGTTGCCGTGGGAAAATTCGGGCACGTTGGCGTTGACCAGCCACACCTCGCCGTTCTTCACCTCGGCATAGGCCTCGGCGATGGAGCCTTCGCCAAAGCGCAGGCTTTTCACTTCCGTGCCGGTAAGGGCAATGCCCGCCTCGAAAGTATCGTCGATGAAATAGTCGAAGCGCGCGCGCCGGTTTTCGGCAACGGTTTTCTTCTTGTCGAACGTAGCGGGAGTCGGACGGGCCATGATGGGGGCGATGTAGGGCGCTGCAGGCCGGAACGAAAGAGGCGCTGTCAGATAAAACCGCCCAGCCCCCGCTTTTTTGAGGCAGGCAGCAAAGCAAGAGCCGCCCCGGCATGAAACCGGGGCGGCTCTCAAGCCCTGTCAGCGCAAGCTGACGGTTTTATGAGCGCCAGCGCGGGCTGACGGTATTATCAAGCCTCAGCGCAGGCTGACGACATTGTCGGCGCGGCGCAGGTCGCGGCGGTCGCCCAGATACTGGCTGGCCATCGGCTCGTCCGCCGCCTCGATGGTGAGGCCGGCGCCAAAGCCGTTGAACTTGGTGCGCATGGCCACGCCATAGGCGCCCAGCATGCCCACCTCGATATAATCGCCCGCCTCGATGCCGGCCGGCAGGGCAAAGGGCCCTTCCATATAGTCGGCATCGTCGCAAGTGGGGCCATAGAAGGCGAACTCGCCCGCCGGGCCGTCCTTTTCCACGCCATCGGCACCGATCGCGCGGACGGGGAAGCGCCAGTCGACATGGGCGGCATCATAGAGCGCGCCATAGGCCCCCTCGTTGATGAACAGCTCGTTGCCGCGGCGCTTTTCCACCTTGACGATCATCGAGGAGAACTCGGCCGAGAGGGCCCGGCCCGGCTCGCACCACAGTTCCGACGAATAGGACACCGGCAGCGATTCAAACGCGCGGTGGATGGCGCCGAAATAATCCTCCAGCGGCGGCGGGGTCATGCCCGGGTAGATCGACGGGAAGCCGCCACCCACATCGATGATGTCCACCGTGACCGAGGCATCGACGATCGCCGCGCGGGCACGCTCCAGCGCCTGCACATAGGCAAAGGGCGTCATCGCCTGGCTGCCCACGTGGAAGCAGATGCCCAGGCAATCCGCCACCTGGCGGGTGGCCTGCAGCAGGGGCGCTGCATCCACCAGATCGACACCGAACTTCGAGGCCAGGCTCAGCTCCGAATATTCGGAGGACACCCGCAGCCGCACGCACAGCGACAGGTCGGTGGCCGCATTGCCCTCGGCATCGCGGGTCGCCTCGACGATCTTCTCCAGTTCCTCATGGGTATCGAGGCTGAAGGTGCGCACGCCATAGGTGTGATAGGCCGCAGCAATCGCCGCAAAGGGCTTCACCGGGTGCATGAAGCACAGCACGGGCGCATCGCCCAGCGTCTCGCGCACCAGACGCACCTCGGTGATCGAGGCGGTGTCGTAATGCGTGATGCCGCCGGCCCACAGCACGCGCAGAAGCTCGGGCGAGGGATTGGCCTTGACCGCATAGAGGCTCTTGCCCGGAAACGTCTCGGCGAAGAAACGGGCAGCCCGCTCCGCGGCGTGCGGACGGTTCAGGATAACGGGTTCGTTAGGCGCGAAATCGCGAACTACAGCCGGTGCGTCGAGGTGAATGGACAACTCAAGGGACCCCCAATAGGCCTTGCGGCCAGATAAACCAATGGACGAAGCCGCCTTGCGGTTTGGAAGTCCCCATGGGGCGGCGAGGGGGGTGCATATAGGGCGATTTCGGGGGGGTGCAAGATAAAAAATACCCCCCTCGCCCGGTGCTGGCGCAGCCATGGCCGCGCATGGCGGCAAACTGGCCCTTATGGCATTTGAGTGACAGTTTAATGACGGAAAAACGCCGCTTGTGACAGGCCCGCAGCGCCTATCCCAGCCGGTCGCGGAAGGTCGTCCAATCGAATTTCTTGACGCATTCCAGCGAATCATCCGCTGAATCCCAGAGCCAGATCGAAGGCAAAGGGACACCATTGAAGGTCGTCGTCTTCACCATGGAATAATGCGCCTGGTCGAGAAAGGCAAAGCGCTGGCCGGGCTCTGCCGGCACCGGCAGGCGGTAATCGCCGATGATGTCGCCAGCAAGGCAAGAGGGGCCGCCCAGCCGCACCTCGGGGCCTTCCGAAAGCTCGCCCAGCATGGCCGGGCGATAGGGCGCCTCGATCACATCGGGCATGTGGCAGGTGGCCGAAATATCGACGATCGCCACCGGCATGCCATTCTCATGCGCATCCAGAATGCTGCCGACGAGGATGCCGGCATCCAGCGCCACCGCCTCGCCCGGCTCCAGATAGAGGGTGCAGCCCGTCTCGGCGCGCACGCGGATGAGGAAGTCCACCAGCTCGTCGCGCTGATAATCGGCGCGGGTGATATGGTGGCCGCCGCCAAAGTTCAGCCAGCGGATCGGCCCGCCATTGGCCGCCAGCCAGGGAGCGATGCGCGGCGCCAGCGCTTCCCATGTGCGCTTCAGCGGTTCGAAATCCTGCTCGCACAGCGTGTGAAAGTGAAGGCCCGAGACGCCCTCCAGATGTTCCGCGCGCAGCTGGCTGACCGGAAAGCCCAGCCGCGAGCCAAGCGCGCAGGGGTCGTATTTCTCCACCTCGCCCTCGCGGTGCAGCGGGTTCAGCCTGAGGCCGACATCGAAGCTGGCGCCTTCCGCGCGCGCGCGCGCCAGTTCGGGCGCGAAGCGGGCCGCCTGCATCGGCGAATTGAAGATCACATGGTCGGAAATGGCGCAGATCTCGGCCATGTCCGCCGCCTTGTAGCCGGCGCAATAAGTGGCAATCTCGCCGCGGTAATAGTCGCGCGCCAGCCGCGCTTCCCACAGGCCGCTGGTGCACACGCCATCGAGATAATCCCCGATCAGCGGCGCCACCTTCCACATGGAAAAGGCCTTCATCGCCGACAACACCTTCACGCCCGCCCGCGCCTTGATATCGGCGAGCACGGCAAGGTTGGCGCGCAGCCGGGCGGCATCCACCACGAAAGCGGGGCTGTCCACCCGGCCAAGGTCGAAATGGGCAAAGGCCCCGGGATCGCCCGCGCGCGTTTCCATAAGCTGTCAGTTCCCTTTGAAAATCAGGCCCGCGCCGGCAATGATCAGCGCAAAACCGGCCAGTTGCGGCCAGCCCGGCTTCTGCCCGAACAAAGCCCAGGCCACCACCACGAAACCGGCCAGCGAAAAGACTTCCTGCATGGTTTTCAGCTGGGGCAGCGAATAGGCCCTGGCGCCAATGCGATTGGCCGGCACCGCCAGGCAATATTCGCAAAAGGCCAGGCCCCAGCTGGCCAGCACGGCCACCCAGATCGCCTTGTGGGGCGCCCTGAGGTGGCCATACCATGCCACATTCATGAACAGGTTCGATCCGGCCAGCATCAGCGGCGGCAGGATCAACCCCCAGTTCATCAAAAGGCCCCGTTCATCAGAAGGCCACCGGGCCTTCCAGCTCTTCCACCGTCCAGGGCAGGCCCTGGGTGTTGAGCAGCGCCATGAACGGATCGGGATCCATCTGCTCCATGTTGAACACGCCCTCGCCATCCCACACGCCCTGCATGATCAGCGCCGCGCCGATCATCGCCGGCACGCCCGTGGTATAGCTGACGGCCTGGTTGCCGGTTTCCTCGAAACAGGCTTCATGGTCGCAGATGTTCTTGATGTAAAAGGTCTTCTCGCCGCTGCCATCAAGCGCCTCGCCGGTGGCGATATCGCCAATGTTGGTCTTGCCCTTGGTAGTGGCGCCCAGCGTGCTGGGCTCGGGCAGCACCGCCTTCAGGAACTGCAGCGGCACGATCTCCACGCCATTGTAGAGCACCGGGTCGATCCGCGTCATGCCCACGTTCTGCAGCACGGTGAGGTGCTTGATGTATTCATCGCCGAAGGTCATCCAGAAGCGGCCGCGCTCCAGCTCCGGCAGGAACTTGGCGAGGCTTTCCAGCTCCTCGTGATACATCATGTACATGTTCTTGGGGCCCACGCCCTCGAAGTCGAAGCTCACCTTCTTCGCCATCGGCGGGGTTTCCACGAATGCGCCGCCTTCCCAGTGGCGGGCCGGCGCGGTCACTTCGCGGATGTTGATTTCCGGGTTGAAGTTGGTGGCAAAGGCCTGGCCATGGTCGCCGCCATTGCAATCCAGAATGTCGAGCTGGCGGATGGTCTTCAGCTTGTGCTTCTTCAGCCACATGGCAAACACCGAGGTAACGCCCGGATCAAAGCCCGAGCCCAGCAGCGCCATCAGCCCGGCCGCCTTGAAGCGCTCCTGATAGGCCCACTGCCAGTGATATTCGAACCTGGCCACATCCTTGGGCTCGTAGTTCGCCGTGTCGAGATAATGGGCGCCGGCGGCAAGGCAGGCATCCATGATCGTCAGATCCTGGTAGGGCAGCGCCAGGTTCACCACCAGCTTGGGGCCGATCTGGCGGATCAGCGCGCTCAGCGCCGGCACGTCCTCGGCATCGATGGCATAGGTGGCCACCGTCTCGCCGGTGCGCTGCTTCACGCTTTCGGCAATGGCATCGCACTTGGCCTTCGTGCGGCTGGCCAGATGGATCTCGGGGAAGATGGCCGCGTTCATCGCCATCTTGTGCACCGCAACGCTGCTGACGCCGCCCGCGCCAATCACCAGAACCTTGCTCACCGCGCTCAAACTCCTGTTCCTGGCGGCGCTGGCCCTGCCGGGCCTCGCCGCTCGTCAAGCGCGCCATATAGGGCAGGATTGTGACAGGGCAACAGCACAGCGCCAAACCACCTGCAAACCGCCCCTTTTGCCCGGCCCGCACCGCCCGCCGGCAAATAAACCGCTCCTGTGACGCAAAACCGTCACCGTTCCGTCATGCAGGCGCAACAGCGCAGGCGTAGCGCCGATGGGAACACCTCCGGCCCCGGCCGGCCCGTTCCATTCGCGCGCAGCCGGCCCCACCGGCCCGCCGCACCAGATCCGCAGCGAGCCTCGATGTCTGCCATCCCCGCCAGCCCCGACCTTTCCTCCGGCCAGCTTCGCGCGGGCCATCCCAAGGCCGCCCGCGTGATCGAACAGGCGGTGGTCCGCCGGCATGTGCAGGCCAAGGAACGCCTGCTCGACAAGGCCTTCGCGCTCGCCTTCCGAGGCCTGGTCTATGCCCAGATCTGGGAAGATCCGGTGATCGACATGGAGGCGCTGGACATCCAGCCCGACAACCGCATCGTGACGATCGCCAGCGGCGGCTGCAATGCGCTGTCCTATCTCACGGCGAACCCGGCGAAGATCACCGCGGTCGATCTCAACACCGCCCATGTCGCGCTCAACAAGCTGAAGTTCGCCGCCGTGCGCCAGCTGCCCGATTATACCGCGCTGCGCCGCTTCTTTGTAGAGGCGGACAACAAGGCCAATGTCGGCGCCTATCGCAAGTATCTGCGCCCGCACCTTGATGAAGCCACCCGCCGCTATTGGGAAGGGCGCGACCTGTTTGGCCGCCGCCGCATCCTGGGCTTTGCCAAGGGCATCTACAAGCGCGGCCTGCTGGGCAGCTTCATCGGCATGGCGCATCTTGTCGCCAAAGCCTATCGCGTTGATCCGCGCGTGATCCTGGAGGCGCGCACGCTGGAAGAACAGCGCCGCGTGTTCGACGAGAAATTCGCCCCCGTGTTCGACAAGCGCTTCATCCGCTGGCTCACCAGCCAGCCGGCCTCGCTGTTTGGCCTGGGCATTCCGCCGGCCCAGTATGACGCGCTGGCGGGCGACCAGCGCATGGCCCATGTGCTGCGCGCCCGGCTGGAAAAGCTGGCCTGCGACTTTTCCATCCACGACAATTACTTCGCCTGGCAGGCCTTTGGCCGCGGCTATGGCAAGGCGGAAAGCGCGCCGCTGCCGCCCTATCTGCAGGCGCAGAACTACGACGCACTGCGCGAGCGGATCGACCGCATCGAGGTGCTGCACTGCAATTTCACCGAATATCTTGCCAGCCAGCGCGATGCCAGCCTCGACCGCTACATCCTGCTCGACGCGCAGGACTGGATGAGCGACCTGCAGCTGACCTTCCTGTGGCGCGAGATCACCCGCACCGCCCGCCCGGGCGCGCGCGTGCTGTTCCGCACCGCAGCCGAGGAAACCCTGCTGCCCGGCCGCGTGCCCGCCGAAATCCTCGACCGCTGGGATTATTCGGAGGCCGAGGCCCAGCGCCTCATCCGCGCCGATCGCTCGTCGATCTATGGCGGCCTGCACCTCTATCGCTTCAAGGGCTGAACGCCATGGCCAGCATCGCGCCTGCCACCGGCGGGCATGGCCAGCTGATGGACAATGTCTATCGCTGGCAGCGCCACATCTATGATGCCACGCGCAAATATTTCCTCTTCGGGCGCGATCGGCTGATTGCCGGGCTGGATCTGGCCGAGGGCGGCACGCTGCTGGAACTGGGCTGCGGCACCGGCCGCAACCTCGATCTGGCGGCCCGGCACTGGCCGGCCGCCAGCCTCCACGGGCTCGACATTTCGGCCGAGATGCTGAAATCGGCCGAAGCCAAGCTGGGCGCCCGCGCGCAGCTGGCCGAAGGCGATGCCTGCGCGGTGGAAGCAGACGCGCTGTTTGGCCGCGCCCGCTTCGACCGGGTGATGATCTCCTTTGCCCTCTCGATGATCCCCGCCTGGGAAGCGGCGCTGGCCGAAGGGCTGCGCCTGCTGGCGCCGGGCGGCAGCCTCCACATCGTCGATTTCGGCGATGCGGCGGGCCTGCCGGCGCCTTTGCGGGCGCTGCTCAATGGCTGGCTGGCGCGTTTCCATGTCAGCCCCCGCCTCACCCTGGCCGATCGCGCCACGGCGCTGGCCGCCACCGGCCGCTTCAAGGTGCGCACCCGGCGCGGGCCTTTCGGCTATTACCAGCTGATCGTGCTGACCCGGCGCAGCTAGCCGCGCACGAACAGGCTGGCCAGTTCCACATGGGTGCTCCAGCGGAACTGGCCGACCGGGCGCAGTTCCACCAGCCGATAGCCCGCCGCCTGCAGTTGCGCGGCATCGCGCGCCCAGCTGGCCGGGTTGCAGCTGACATAGACCACCCTGGCCACCGTGCTGGCCACGATGCGCCCCACCTGTTCGCGCGCGCCGGCCCGCGGCGGATCGAGCACCACCGCGCCAAAGCGGTTCAGCTCTTCCGGCAGCAGCGGGTTGCGGAACAGATCGCGGTGAAGCGCGGCCACCGGCAGCAGCGCGCGCGCCGCCGCCCCCTTGCAGGCCAGATGCGCGGCCCGGTCGGCCTCTGCCGCCAGCACCTTGTGGCCGGCTTTCGCCAGCGCCAGCGCAAACGTGCCCAGCCCCGAGAACAGATCGGCCACCACGCCGCTGCCCTCCAGCCAGGCCACCGCCGCGCCCACCAGCGCCGCCTCGCCATCGGCCGTCGCCTGCAGGAAGGCGCCCGGCGGCAGCGGCACGGCAATCTCGCCCAGCGTGATCGTCACGCCATCGGGCTCCCACAGGCTTTCCGGCCCATAGCCCTGATCGAGCGACAGGCGCGCCAGCTGCTGTTCGCGCGCAAAGGCCAGCCACGCCTCGGTCCGCGCCAGCCCTTCCACCGTCAGGCCTTTAAGGGCCAGATCCACGCCCTGATCGGCCAGCGTCATGTCGATCTCTACAGACAGGCGGCCATCCTGCCGGGCCAGCATGCGCCGCAAGGGGGCGATCAGCGCCACCAGCTCGGGCGCCAGCACCGGGCATTCGCCAATATCCACCAGCCGGTGCGATTGCCCCTCGCGGAAGCCCAGCGCCACCGCGCCGCCCACGCGGGCGGCATGCAGCGCCGCCCGCCGCCGGCTGCCCCGCGGCGACAGATGCACCGGCGCCAGCACATCGGGCACCAGCCTCTGGCCAGCCGCCGCGCCCGCCACCCGCTCGCCCACGAAGGTGGCCAGGGCGGCATCGTCCACATGCTGCAGCTGGCAGCCGCCGCATTGGCCATAGTGGCGGCAGGCCGGCTCGGCATGATGGGGCCCCTTGCGCAAGGCCCCATCGGCCAGCACCACATCGCCGGGCGCCGCGCCGGCCACATGGCGGCCGCTGGCAGTGGCGCCGTCGCCGCGCGCGGCGATGCGGATGATCATCTCTTCCATGCAAACTCCGAAAGCTAGAGCGCGGTGCGATAGGCTGCCCGCACCATTCCGGCAAGCTGCCCGGCGGTGAAAGGCCCGCCAGCCAGGCGCGCGGCCTCGCCATGCAGCCACAGGGCGGTGGCGGCGGCGGCAAAAGCGTCTTCGCCGGCGGCCAGCCGGGCCGCCACGCAGCCGGCCAGCACATCGCCGCTGCCCGCCACCGACAGCCAGCTGGGCGCCCGCGCCGCACACAGCAGCCGGCCATCGGGCGCCGCGATCAGCGAATCCGGCCCCTTGGCAAGGATGACCAGCCCGCTAGCCTGCGCCAACGCCTGTGCCCGCTGCCACTTGGCGCCAGCGCCGGAAAGGCCAAAGGCCCGCTCCATGGCCGCCAGCTCACCCTCATGCGGCGTGGCGATGGCGCCTTCCGGCAGCGCATCG
>DASRYE010000163.1:0-3041 GCA_035653915.1 Novosphingobium sp.
CGCGGGCTCAATTCGGAATATAACGTCAACCTCATCAACGGGGTGAACGTGGCGCAGGGCATGCCCTACAGCCGCCAGGTGCAATTGAGCCTGCTGCCCCCTTCGGGCCTCAACACCATCGTGGTGGAAAAGGCCTCCACCGCCGAGATGGATGGCGATGCGATCGGCGGCACGGTCGATTTTCGCACCCCCACCGCCTATGATTTCGCCAAGCCCTTCCATGCCGCCTTCTCGATGTCGGGCCGGATGGAAACGCGCGATCAGGATTATGGCAATGCCGGCCTTGGCGGCGGCTTTTCCGGCGAGATTTCCAAGCGCTTTGGCGGCAACGACGAATTCGGCGTCTATGTCTCGGGCTATTACGACGTGCGCTATTTCACCAACAGCGAGCTGGGCGGGGTGATGGCCGCGCAGAACGATGGCGGCTGGGGCTATATCATGGCCGCCAATGCCAGCGGCAGCGCGCCGGCTGCCGGCCTTGATCCGCAAAAGGATATCACCCAGACCGGCATCGATGTCGGCTCCTCCAGCGGCTATACCGCGCGCTGGGGCACCAATGCCTCGTTCGACTGGCACCCGGATGCCGATACGCAGGTCTATCTGCGCGGCACCTATGCCTCTGCCAAGACCCAGCAGAATTCGACGCTGGGCGAATATGTCTCCGACAGCAAATCCTGGAACCAGGTGGGCACCAGCAGCAATTACGCCCTGGCCGTCAACACCATTTCCACCCGCGTGTGGTATGAAACCAACCCGGAACTGGCCAATCTGGCCACCGCCGAGCTGGGGCTGAAGAAGAAGCTGGGCAAGTGGACGATCACCCCGCAGATCTTCTATTCCGAAGGCCATAACGACCGGCCCAACCACATCGAGGCTTCCGAGCGCGTCAACCAGAAGGACAATTACAACAGCGGCCAGAGCCTGGCGCTGGGCGGCCAGTCGATCGTCTATGTGAACGGCCTGCCGCAGCCGGTGATGACCAGCGCCATCTACAATTCGCTGAACAACGCCAACACCCAGACCCTGGCCCGCCGCGCCGGCCAGCTGACCGAGGAGTTCAGCGGCCAGAACAAATATGGCGCCCGCTTCGATGTGGCCCGCGATATCGATGGCTCGATCCTGCAGCAGATCCGCTTCGGGGCCAAATATGCGATGAGCCACCGCCTGTTCACCGAGCGCGACTGGACCAACAACCAGTTTGCCAACCTGCTGGGCACGGGCGGCGCCACCTGGCAATCGCTGGGCATTTCCACCAGCTACTACAACCAGGCCTTCCCCGGCGTATACACCTTCCAGCTGCCCAAGGTGAACCAGGCCGCGCTGCTCAACTATTTCTACAAATACCAGAGCGCCAGCAGCCTCGACACCTGCGGCGGCACCGCAACCGACAACTGGAACTGCGACACCATGCGCGGCAGCGAGGCGGTGAGCGCCTTCTACCTCGCCGGCACCATCAAGGCCGGCAACCTCGAGGTGATCCCGGGCCTGCGCTATGAGCACACCGCCATCCACAACACCTACTGGCAGATCGGCGATGGCGACACGGTGGCCAGCGGCTGGGCCAGCAACCGCACCCATTACAACGAATGGCTGCCCAGCCTTTTCGCCAACTACCGGCCCAATGCCAATGCCGTCTACCGGGCGGATCTGTGGTGGTCCTACACGCGGCCGGCCTTTGTGCAACTGGGCGGCGGCTCCACGGTGAGCGTGGGCGACGGGGTGACGACGATCACCCAGGGCAACCCCAACCTCAAGCCGATCCAGGCGATGAACCTGGATGTGTCGGGCCAGTGGAAGTTCGGCCCCGAGACGCTGCTGTCGGCCGGCGGCTACTACAAGCACCTGCGCCACTACATGTATGACAATGGCAGCGGCTATATCAACAGCGGCACGCTGGCCGAGAACACCACCATCTACAATGTGCCGCAGAACGGTGGCTCGGGCAATGTCTATGGGCTGGAAGCGCAGATGCGCACCCGCTTCACCGGCCTGCCGGCCTGGTTCGGCAAGCTGGGGGTGAACCTCAACGCCACCCACCAGTGGACGAAGGTCGACATCGGCGGGGGCGTGATGAAGAAGATCCAGAACGCGCCCAACTGGCTGGCCAATGCCCAGCTGTTCTGGGAAAAGGGCCCGGCGAGCGTGGATCTCACCTTCAAATACACCGGCGAATATGTCTCGGGCTACAGCGCGCTGGGCATCGGCACGTGGGATGATCTGTGGGTGCGCCCGCTCAAGACGGTGGACGCCCATGTCGGCTACAAGCTGCGCCAGGATCTGCGGGCGGATTTCTCGGTGGCCAATGTGTTCGGCGCCTACAGCTACTGGTCGCATATCGGCCACGACACGCTGGCACTGTCGGATGTGGTCGATTCGGGCCGCACCCTGCTGCTGACGCTGAAGTGGAGCCGCTGACCGGCTGATCGCGCAAAGGGGGCGCGGCCGGTGGCGGCGCCCCCTTCTGTTGCAGCCTGTGCTATCCGGGGAGCGCCGATGCGCCTGTTCTGCCTGTTTCTGTCCGGCCTGCTGGCGTTGGCGCCGGGCCTTGCCGATGCCCGCCGCCAGCCTTCCCCCGTACCCGGCCCGCTGCACGCCGGCACGCGGGTGGAACGGCTGGTGCTGCTCTATCGCCATGGTGTGCGTGCGCCGCTGGCGGGCGAGGCGGGCATGGCGCCTCTGGCCAGCGCGGCGATGCCCGGCTGGGTCACGCCGGAAAGCCTGCTCACCCCCCATGGCGCGGCGGCGATCCGGCTGCTGGCGCGCTATCAGGGCGGGCTGTGGCGGGCGGCGGGGCTGCTGCCGGCCACCGGCTGCCCCACCGCGGCAGACCTTGCCATCTGGACCAACACGCC
The DNA here is from genome assembly GCA_035653915.1 of Novosphingobium sp. GTDB lineage: Bacteria > Pseudomonadota > Alphaproteobacteria > Sphingomonadales > Sphingomonadaceae > Novosphingobium. The sequence goes on from DASRYE010000163.1 coordinate 2,853, forward strand.
CGCCCGCACCATCGCCACCGGCGAGGCGCTGGCCGCAGGGCTGGCGCCGGGCTGCGCGGTGGCGGTGGGCCATCTGCCCGCCGGCCGCCACGACCCCGTGTTCGAGCAGCGCGAGGCAGGCGGTGATCCCTTCAACGCCGCACAGGCCGCGCGCGATGTGAACCGCAGCACCGGCGGGGCGGCGGCCAT
>DASRYE010000164.1:0-8563 GCA_035653915.1 Novosphingobium sp.
GTGGACGGGCTTGGTGAGGACGATGCGCGCCTGGGCCCGCGCCTCGGGCTTGTAGAGGCCGAAATGCTGCGCGCATTCGCGGATCGTGCCGATGATCGGCGTGCGACCATCGAGGTCGATCATCGTGGCCGGCTGATCCCAGGGGATATTGGCAAGGGTGGCCCGGGCGGCGCTGCCCGCGCGGGCCAGCCCGCCGCTCACATAGGCGCCGATCGAAGTATAGTCCGGTCGGGGCGGTTCGGGCTTGTCAGACATCGAGATTGGCCACGTTGAGCGCGTTTTCCTGGATGAATTCGCGGCGCGGTTCCACGATATCGCCCATCAGGCGAGTGAAGATCTCGTCGGTCACGTCGGCATCCTCCACCTTCACCTGCAGCAGGGCGCGGTTGTTGGGGTCGAGCGTGGTTTCCCACAGCTGCTCGGCGTTCATCTCGCCAAGGCCCTTGTAGCGCTGGATGGAAAGGCCCTTGCGGCCGGTGGCCAGCACCGCATCCAGCAGCTGGCTGGGCCGGCTGATGGCGCCCTCGGTATCGACCGGGCGGGCGGCAACGGGGGCGGCTTCCTCGCTCTCGGCCTCGGGGGCTTCAGGCTCGGGCTCTGCGGCCTGCGCGGTGGAGCGCACGAGGCGCGCGGGCGTGGCATAGACCTCGGCCTGCTCGGCGGCGATGCGGGCCAGCTTCCTGGCCTCGGCGCTGATCAGGAAGGCGGCGTCGATCTTGTGGTAATCGGTCACGCCGCGCCACACGCGGAAGAATTCGGCATGGCCTTCCTCGGCAAGGCCGGCCGACCATTTCGCTTCGCGGTCGGCCCGGCCCAGCCATTGGGCGGCCTTGTCCAGCGCCTCGCCGCGTTCGGCCGGTGTCAGCCCATGCTCCAGCGCGCCGGCCAGCGCCATGGCTTCCACCACCGCCTCGTTATACTTGCGCGGCACGAAGGCCATGAGGTTGCGCAGGCGCAGCGCATGATCCACCAGGCTTTCCAGATCCGGGCCGGAACGCGCGCCGCCCGCCGTTTCCAGCAGGCGCCCGGCAAGGCCGGCTTCCACCAGATAGCGATCAAGCGCGGCATTGTCCTTGAGGTAGACCTCAGAGCGGCCCTTGGCCACCTTGTAGAGCGGCGGCTGGGCGATGAACAGGTGCCCGGCGCGGATGATATCCGGCATCTGGCGGTGGAAGAAGGTCAGCAGCAGGGTGCGGATATGGGCGCCGTCGACGTCGGCGTCGGTCATGATGACGATCTTGTGGTAGCGCAGCTTCTCAAGGTTGAACTCGTCGCGGATGCCGGTGCCCATCGCCTGGATGAGGGTGCCCACTTCCTTCGACGAGATGATCCGGTCGAAGCGGGCGCGCTCCACATTGAGGATCTTGCCCTTCAGCGGCAGGATCGCCTGGACGGTGCGATCGCGGCCCTGCTTGGCGCTGCCGCCGGCCGAATCACCCTCGACCAGGAACAGTTCGCATTTGCTGGGATCGCGCTCCTGGCAATCGGCCAGCTTGCCGGGCAGGCTGGCGATATCCATCACCCCCTTGCGGCGGGTCAGCTCGCGGGCGCGGCGGGCGGCCTCGCGGGCGGCGGCAGCATCGATCACCTTCTGGATGATGGCCTTGGCGTGGGCGGGGTTTTCCTCCAGCCATTCGCTCATCTTGTCGGCCATCAGGCTTTCCAGCGGCTGGCGCACTTCGGAGGAGACCAGCTTGTCCTTAGTCTGGCTGGAGAATTTGGGATCGGGCAGCTTCACCGAGACGATCGCGGTGAGGCCCTCGCGCATGTCCTCGCCCGACAGCGAGACCTTTTCCTTCTTCAGCAGGCCCGAACGCTCGGCATAGCCGTTCAGCGTGCGGGTGAGCGCGGCGCGGAAGGCGGCAAGATGGGTGCCGCCATCGCGCTGGGGGATGTTGTTGGTGAAACACAGCACGTTTTCGTAATAGCTGTCGTTCCATTCCAGCGCGACATCGATGCCGATGCCATCCCGGTCGGCCGAAATGGCGATGGGCTCGGGGATCAGGGCGATCTTGTTGCGATCCAGCCACTTCACGAAGGCCGCGATGCCGCCTTCGTAGTAGAGGTCGTGCTCCTTCACCTGCTCGTGGCGGCGGTCGCGCAGCAGGATGCGCACGCCCGAATTGAGGAAGGCAAGCTCGCGGTAGCGGTGCTCCAGCTTCTCGAAATCGAATTCGGTGACGTTCTTGAACGTGTCGTGGCTGGCAAAGAAGGTGACGCGCGTGCCCTTCTTGGGATCGCCCTTGCGGCTGCCGCGCTCCACCAGGGGGGCAGGGCCGCGGGGCACCAGCGGCGCCACGGCATCGCCATGGGCAAATTTCATCCAGTGTTCCTGGCCCTCGCGCCAGATCGTCAGCTCCAGCCATTCCGACAGGGCGTTCACCACCGAAACGCCCACGCCATGCAGGCCGCCCGACACCTTGTAGGCATTGTCGTCCGAGGTGTTCTCGAACTTGCCGCCGGCATGCAGCTGGGTCATGATCACCTCGGCGGCCGAAACGCCTTCTTCCGGGTGAATGTCGGTGGGGATGCCGCGGCCGTTATCCTCCACGGAAACAGAACCATCGGGGTTGAGCTCGATCAGCACCAGATCGCAATGGCCGGCCAGCGCCTCGTCGATGGCATTGTCCGACACCTCGAACACCATGTGATGCAGGCCCGAGCCATCGTCGGTATCGCCGATATACATGCCGGGCCGCTTGCGCACGGCATCCAGCCCTTTCAGCACCTTGATCGAATCGGCACCGTAGTGGCTGCTGGTGGCGCTGTGCGAGGGGGTGTTTTCGGTATCGCTGCTCATGCCAAGCCTATACGCATTGGCGGCCGGCGATGAAACCCGTTTCGGCGTTTTCCGTCCACAGGGAAATCGCGGGGGTTTGCGGCGGGGAATGCGGGGAGGGGCGAGCTGGTCCCGGGCCCAGCGCCGGCTGAAGACGCAGGGCCCGGAAAAAGACCAGTCGTTGTGCTGCCTGCCCGGATCAGGATCCATGCCGGGCAAGGCGGCCTTGGGGCCGCCTGCACCTTGCAGTCACGGCCCTTGGCGGGCGCGCTGCTGCCTGCCGCGCCGGGGTGCATGAGGGGCGCGAAAAGGCGGGTGAGGGCGGTTTTTTCGGGCCGGGGGCGGGCAGATCGGCGCTTGCCTGGCTTCCTTGGCGCGGCTGAGGACCAGTCGTCCACGTCGGGAGGGGCAAGAGGCCGGCCTGTCTGTCCGGGGCTCGGGGGTTGCGCTTGCCGGGCTGATTGAACCGGAAAGCGGCAGGGAGTGAGGGCGGCTTGGGCCCTGATAGGCTTGGTATTAAGGCTGGTCTGGAAAAATCAGGCCAGGGTGACGGCGAAAAACAGCCCGCTGGTGCCCAGCGCGACAGCGACCGCCACGAGGTTACGTGCGAAGTCGTTCATGATGTTAGCTCCTGCGAAAACAGCCCTTCAGATTGTCGCTGCAATACTGCAGTCGCGAAGGTGTCTGTCCGAGCGGCCATATAGCGATTTTTTGCGGAAATGCTCGTGCGAAAGGGGCAATGACGATTGCGTTTTGCGCAAGTTGGTACATATATCGGGGCGTTGCTGCACTGCGGTATAAGCAGGGTGCCGGGGCCGCCCCGGACCCTTGCGCGCGCCGCCCCTTCGCGCGCGGGCTGGACACCTGCGACTTGCCAGCCTAACGCACCGGCATGACCGCACAAGAGCGCAATACGCCCGCCGAATCGTCCGTCCACCATGCCGAATCGATCCTCATCGTCGATTTCGGCAGCCAGGTGACCCAGCTGATCGCGCGCCGCGTGCGCGAGGCGGGCGTCTATTCCGAAATCGCTCCCTTCACCCTGGCCGAAGCCGCCTTCCACCGCATGGCGCCCAAGGGCATCATCCTGTCGGGCAGCCCGGCTTCCGTGCTGGATGAGAACGGCCCGCGCATCCCGGCCGCGATCCTGGAATCGGGCCTGCCGATGCTGGGCATCTGCTATGGCCAGCAGGCGCTGATGCACCAGCTGGGCGGCGAGGTGAGCCGGGGCGATGCCGGCGAATTTGGCCGCGCCTTCATCGAGATCGCCGACAAATGCGCCCTGTTCGACGGCCTGTGGGCCGAGGGCGAGACGCATCAGGTGTGGATGAGCCATGGCGACAAGGTGACCGCCCTTGCCCCCGGCTTCCGGCCCGTGGCCGCCAGCCCCGGCGCGCCCTATGCCGTTATCGCCAACGACGACAAGCGCATCTATGCCATGCAGTTCCACCCCGAGGTGGTGCACACGCCCGATGGCGGCAAGCTGCTGAAGAATTTCGTGCGCCATGTCTGCGGCCTGGCCGGCGACTGGACGATGGCCGAATTCCGCAAGACCAAGATCGCCGAGATCCGCGCCCAGGTGGGCGACAGGCGGGTGATCTGCGGCCTGTCGGGCGGGGTTGATTCGGCGGTGGCGGCGCTGCTCATCCACGAGGCGATCGGCGACCAGCTGACCTGCGTCTTCGTCGATGGCGGCATCCTGCGCATGGGCGAGGCCGAGCAGGTTGTCAGCCTGTTCCGCGGCCATTTCAACATTCCGCTGGTGCATGTGGATGCCAGCACGCTGTTCCTCAATGGCCTTGCCGGCGTGACCGACCCGGAAGCCAAGCGCAAGTTCATCGGCAAGACCTTCATCGACGTGTTCGAGGATGAGGCGAAGAAGATCGGCGGCGCCGATTTCCTGGCGCAGGGCACGCTCTATCCCGATGTGATCGAGAGCGTCTCCTTCACCGGCGGCCCGTCGGTGACGATCAAGAGCCACCACAACGTGGGCGGCCTGCCCGAGCGCATGAACATGCAGCTGGTGGAGCCCTTGCGCGAGCTGTTCAAGGATGAAGTGCGCGCGCTGGGCCGCGAGCTGGGCCTGCCGGAGATCTTCGTGGGCCGCCACCCCTTCCCGGGGCCGGGCCTGGCCATCCGCATCCCCGGCGAGGTGACGCGCGAGCGCTGCGATATCCTGCGCAAGGCCGATGCGATCTATCTCGAAGAGATCCGCAATGCCGGCCTTTATGATGCCATCTGGCAGGCCTTTGCCGTGCTGCTGCCGGTGAAGACGGTGGGCGTGATGGGCGACGGTCGCACTTACGACAGCGTGTGCGCCCTGCGCGCCGTGACCAGCACCGACGGCATGACCGCCGACATCTACCCCTTCGATGCCGCCTTCCTCAGCCGCGTGGCCACCCGCATCATCAACGAGGTGAAGGGCATCAACCGCGTGGTCTATGACTACACCAGCAAGCCGCCCGGCACGATCGAGTGGGAGTGAGGGATACAAGCGGCGGCCCTTTTCCGCTGCACATATCCAGATCGTTGGGCGCCCGCCGCGATGCCGGCGGGCGCGCCCTCCTGGGCTTGAATGAAAAATTTGCATAACATTGCATAAATTGCACGCATGCTATAGCCATGCCGCCATGCGCCACCGACGCCCGCGCGCCAGGAAACAAGGCAGTCATGACGGAAAGCAGGCACAGCAAGGTTACGGCGCAGGATGTGGCGCGCAAGGCCGGGGTTTCGCAATCGGCGGTATCGCGGGCCTTCACGCCCGATGCCAGCGTCTCGCCGGTCACGCGGCAAAAGGTGCTGAAGGCCGCCGCGGAGCTGGGCTATCGCCCCAACGCCTTCGCCCGTTCGCTGACCACGCGGCGTTCCGACATCATCGGGGTGGCAATGGGCAATCTGCAGAACCCCTTTTTCGCCGCCGCGCTTGAAGAGATCACCCATCAATTCGCCCGGGCGGGGCTGCGGCTGCTGGTGTTCTCGGCGCGGCCCGACATGCCGGTCGAAGAAATCATGCAATATCAGATCGAGGCGTTGCTGATGCTGTCGGCGCCGCTGTCGCCGCGGCTTAAAAGCGAATGCCAGGTGGGGCGTGTGCCGGTGGTGATGTTCAACCGTTCCAGCCTTGAGCCCGACATCTCCTCGGTAGTGGGCGACAATGCGCAAGGGGCGGCCACCATCGCGGCCTATCTGCTGGCCGGCGATCACCGCCGCATCGCCTATATGGCGCTGGGTCAGGAGAATGAATCGACCGCCAGTGTCGAGCGCGAGGCCGCTTTCACCGCTTATCTGGCCGCGCAGGGCCATCGGCTCCATTCCCGCGCCGCGGCCGATTTCACCAGCGCCGGCGCGGCCGCGGCTATGCGCAAGCTGCTGCTGCAGCCCGAACGGCCCGATGCGGTGTTCTGCGCCAATGATCATCTGGCGATCATGGCCTTGCAGGTGGCACAGGCCGAATTCGGGCTGGAAGTGGGGCGCGACATTTCGATCGTCGGCTTCGACGATGTGCCGCAGGCCAGCTGGCCGGGTATTTCGCTGACCACTTTTTCGCAGCCGATCGCGCCGATGGTCTCGGCCGCGCTTGACCTCATCGAGGACCTGCGCAGCGGCGAGGCGCCGCCGCAACAGGTGGTCATTCCCGGCGATCTGGTGGTCCGCTCCAGCGCCCGCCGGCCGCGCTACACCGCGGGCGGCTAGGGGGCGCTGCCGGGCGCCGGCGTCAGGACCAGCGTCAGGATCAGGCCGGTGGCCGGATCGGTGCGGCTTTCGCCGGGCGCCGGATAAGCCCCATAGGCCTCGCAGATCCTGTCGTGGCCCGGCGGCGGTGGCGGGCTTGTCTGCTGGCGGCAGATCCTGTCGCCCTCGATCGTCCATCGCCCGGACATGCGCAGATGGACCGGCCGGCCTGCCGGATCGCGCAGATCCACCACCGCCTCGTAGCGATGATCGGCGCTGTCGCGGATGACCATGGCAAAATGGGTGTCGGGCGCCTGATAGTGCAGGCTGTTGCCCAAAGTGCGGGCCACCGGCAGCGGCAGGTCGTCTGCCGCCATGGCGGGGGCGGCCAGCATCACGGCCAAGGCGCCGATGATCGCCGGCTTCACTGGCCCTGCTCCGGGCTGGGGCGGGGCGCGGGGCGGTATTGCGGGGGCGTGTGGGGGCCGATGGCCAGCTGGCGGGCCATGGCGTCATTGCCCCAGTCGTAATGCATGGTGCGCTCGGCGATCAGCCAGCCGGCGCCGTGGCGCGCCAGCCGGTCCACATAGCGCGCCAGCGAGACGATCTCGGGCTTGGCGGCCTGGGTATCGAAGCCCAGCGTGGTGACGCAATACCGCGCCACCGCCGCATCGCCGGTGATATCCACCGCCAGATTGGCCACCAGATGGCGCATCACGCTCAGCCCCCCGGCAGGCGCCAGAAAGCGGATCTGGTTCGTGCGCGCGGTTGCGCCGATCTGGTCATGGCCGGCGGCCAGGATCGTGCCATTGGGCAGGGTGATCCGGGCATCTGCGGCAAACACCGAAAGGTAAAGGTCGGCATCGAGCGTGTCGCTGGCCCAGGCATAGCGCAGGACGACATCCTCGATGGCCAGCCGGTCGGCAAGATAGGCAAGGTTGGTCATGGTGTCTCTTCAGGCAAGGGGGGTGGAAAGGGCGCGCGGCGCAGGCCCGGCACTGGCGCGCCCGATCACCAGCGCCATGCCCGCCACCATCGCCGCGCCGCCCACAAACAGGCCGGCAAGGCCGGTGTGCGGCTTGATGGCAGCGGTGACCATGGGGCTGGCAAACACGCCCAGGAAGGTGAAGGCATTGAGATAGCCCAGATACCGCCCCGCCAGCGCCACTTCGGTGCGCTGGGCGATAATGTGATAGAAATAGGGCCCCGAAAGCCCCATGCACAGGCCAATGGCGCCCGCGCCGATCGCCGGCAGCACAAGGCCCGTGCGCGCCGTGGCAAACAGCAGCAGGCCGGCCACAAACAGCCCCAGCGAGGCGGTGAAGCTGCGGGTGGCGCCAAAGCGATGCTGCACCAGCCCGAAAAACGACGCCCCGGCGATCGAGGTGAGGCCCGGCAGCCCCTGGATCAGCGCGCGATCGCCCGCCCCATGGGCGCCGTTCAGCTCGAGCAGGAAGGGCAGCTGCATGCTGGCCATGCCGATCAGCCCGTAAAACAGCAGCACCAGCCCATAGAGCGGCAGCAACGCCGCCAGATATCCGGTTGAGGCCCCATCGGCGCGGGGGCGGCGGGGCAGCGGGCGCTGCTGGTCCATGCCGGCCAGCACGATGGGCAGCGCCAGCGCGGCAAAGCCGGGGTAGATCAGCAGGCACATCCGCCAGCCGAAATGCTGCGTCAGCGCTCCGCCGGCCAGCACGCTGAGGATGGTGGCGATGCCGCCGGTGGCGCCTGCGCCGCCGAAGAATTTGGCGCGCCCATCGCCTGTATAGCGCGCGTTGATCCGCCACAGGCAGGTGGTGGCAATGCAGGAGGCGGCAAAGCCCACCACCACGCGCCCGGCATAGAGCAGCGCCAGATCCCCCGTGGCCACCCCCACGCCGCCGCCCAGCGCAAAGGCCAGCAGCGCGCCCAGAAAGGCCCGGCGCGTGCCGGCCCATTCCAGAATGCGCCCGCTGGCCAGCGCGCCCATCACCAGCCCCAGCGCGCTCATGCCCAGCATCATCTGGGCGGCCAGTTCGCCATGGCGCCCCAGATCATGGGCCATGTCGGGCAATGAGGCGGTGATGGCCGCCTCGGCCAGGCCCTGTGGAATAAGGCCCAGCATCATGGCCA
>DASRYE010000165.1:0-4137 GCA_035653915.1 Novosphingobium sp.
CCCGCCAGCAGGGCGGCCAGCATGAGAAGGGCAGGGCGGCTCATGGCAGGGGCACTCCCTCTCGGCCCAGTTCGAAATCGGATGGGGCATGGGCGGGCGGATGGGCGCGATCGAACACCAGGGCGCCATCGATCAGCACCAGATCGGCCTTGGTGTAGATGCTGAACGGATTGCCCGACCACACCACCACATCGGCGTTATAGCCCGGCGCCAGCCGGCCGATGCGATCCTCCAGCCCCAGCATGTGGGCCGAATTGCCGGTGACCCAGCGGATCAGCCGTTCCGGCGGCAGGGCAATGCCGACCGCCCGGCCGGCCGCCGCTGCCGTTGCCGCATCGATCGCCAGCCGCTGGCCGCTGACGGGGGAATCGGAATGCATCGTCACGCACACGCCCGCCTTGTCGAGCAGGGGCGCATTGGCGCGGATGCCATCCAGCGCTTCCATCTTGAAGCCCCACCAATCGCCCCACACCGCCGCGCAGGTGCCCGCCGCGCGCAGCAGGCCGGGGATCTTGTAGGCCTCCGTTGCATGGTGGAAGGCGGTGAGGTGAAAGCCGAATTCCTGCGCCACGGCCAGCATGTTGGCCATCTCGTCGGAGCGGTAGCAATGCATGTTGATGCGCAGCCGGCCTTCGAGGATATTCACCAGCGCTTCCATTTTGAGGTCGCGCCGGGGCGGCTCTGCCGTGCGGCCCGCAGCCCAGGCGCGCCATTCTTCGCGATAGCGCTGCGCATCGAGGAAGGCCTGGCGGATATAGGCGATTTCGCCGGCGCGGCTGGTGGGGCCGCGCTTCTGTTCGGCATCGAAGCTTTTGGGGTTTTCGCCGCAGGCCATCTTGAAGCCGGATGGCGCTGCCGGAAACTTCATGGCCGCCACGCTGGGGGCGATCAGCGGCTTGAGCACCACCGCCTGGCCTGAAAAGATCGGCGTGGAGCCGGGCAGCACCTGCAGCGTCGTCACGCCATTTTCCAGCGCGCGCTGGAAGGCGGCATCCTGCGGGTTGATGGCGTTTTCGATGCGGATATTGGCCGAATTGGGCGTTTCCAGCTCCGACACGTCGGAGGAATCCTCGTCGATATCGGTCAGCGGCAGCACATAGGTGCCATCGTGGCTGTGCACATCGATGAGGCCGGGGGTTACCCAGCGGCCATGGGCGTCCACCGTCTCGGCGCCCGGCGGGGCCTTAAGCCCATGGCCCAGCGCCACCACACGGCCATTTTGCAGCAGCACATCGCCATCATCGAGGCGCCCGCCCGCGCCATCCAGCACGGTGGCATGGGCGATCAGCACATCGTGGCGCGCGCGCGGGGCATAGGTGCTGGGGAAGGGCTCTTCCAGCCAGGGGGCAGTGGGCGCGGCGCGGGGTTTGGCGGGGGCGGCATCCAGCCCGGCCGCCGGCAGCAGGGCCGCCACGCCCAGCGCCAGTGCAGGCAGGGCCATGCGCCGGCTCATGCGCCGTTCTCCAGCCTGTCGCGGTTGAAACGCATGATCCAGCCTTTCATCCCCGGATCGGCGGTGGCGGCCAGAATGGCGCGCAGCACCTCGGGGCTTTCGTCCTGGCCCAGTTTGAACCAGCCGTGCACCGCGTCAACCGCCACGCGAAAGGCGATGATGCGCTCCAGCATGGGGCCGGCGCGGTGGTCGATCTCGGCGATGGTCCAGGGCTGGGGGCGGCCGGCCTCCATGTGGCGGGCCAGCTGCTCCACCGCGTCGCGGGTTTCCGCCGGCAGGAAGGTGATGCGCCCGCTGATCGCCACGCGGGCATAGATCCAGGTGGGGCCCCAGTCGCGCCGGCCGGCATCCTCGGGCGAGACATAGGCCTGCGGGCCAGTGAACAGGAAGCCAACCGCATCGCCGCCGGCCAGCGCCGCGATCAGCGGATTGGCCCGGCTCATATGGCCCAGAAGATGGGTCAGCCGGCCCGCCTCGTCATATTCGCCCAGCATCGGCAGCAGCGCGCCCGCGCCCGGATCGCCGCCCTGCGCCCAGGCCCAGGCCAGCGGATAGGCAGCGACAATATCGGCCACATCACGCGGGCCATATTGGCCGAAAGGGCTGGCATTCATATATGCCATGCCATCCGGATGGCGCAGATTATCCTGCATGCGTGGTTGTTCCCTTACCCCGGCCTTATCCCGGCACGGCTGTGCGGCCGGCCGCCCTGTGCCTTGTGTCAGCCTCAGCTATCCGGCTGGGGCTTGGCCCCGGCAAGTTCCAAGGCAAATAATTGCAAGGGGCCAACAGGGCGCTGGCAGCGGGGCAGGGGGCAGGATACCTTGGCCCTTGCGAATCGCATTATTCAACGAAAATGGCGGTCCAATGCTGCGTCCTCTCAAGCTCACCCTCACCGACAAGATCGATCCTGCCCGCAAGACGCCGATCTACATCCAGATCATCCAGGCGGTGGTGCGCGATATCGAGCGCGGCCGCCTGCCCAAGGGCACGTATCTGCCCAGCAGCCGCGAGCTGGCCTATGCGCTGGGGGTGAACCGCAAGACGGTGGTGCTGGCCTATGAGGATCTCATCGCCCAGGGCTGGCTGAGCGCGCAAGGCACCCGCGGCACTTTCGTCTCGAACGACCTGCCCGATCCCAGCCACCGCCGCGCGCCGCCGGAAGATGCCCCGGCCCGGGCCGATTATCGTTTCACCCCGCCGCCGGCGCGGCCGCTGGCGCTGCCTGCCGGCACCATCAAGCTGGACGAGGGTGCCCCTGATGGCCGCCTGTTTCCCGCAGAGCCGCTGGCCCGCGCCCATCGCGCCGCGATCCAGCGGGCAGCGCGCGGCAATGGCTTCCAGTATCGCGATCCGCGCGGCCATCCGGCCCTGCGCGAGGCGGTGGCCGCGATGCTGCGCTCGGAACGCGGCCTGTCGGTCTCGGCGGCCAACATCTGCATCACCCGCGGCAGCCAGAACGGCATCTTCCTGGCCGCCCAGGTGCTGATGCAGCCGGGCCATGCCGCCCTGTTCGAGGAACTGACCTACGAGCCGGCGGTTGCCGCCTTCCGCGCCTGCGGGGCGCAGATCGTTACTGCCGGGCTGGATGAGAACGGCATCCGCGTGGAAGATGTGGAGCAGGCCTGCCGCCGCCATGCGGTGCGCGCCATCTTCCTCACGCCGCACCACCAGTTTCCCACCACGGTGGCCCTGCGCGCCGAGCGGCGGCTGCAATTGCTGAACCTGGCCGGCCAGTTCGGCTTTGCCATCGTGGAGGATGACTACGACCACGAGTTCCACTTCGAGAGCCAGCCGCTGATGCCGATGGCCGCCTATGCGCCCTCGCATGTGATCTATGTCGGCTCGCTGTCGAAGCTGATGCTGCCATCGTTGCGCATCGGCTATATCGCCGCGCCGGAAAAGGTGATCAATGCGATCGCCCATTTCGTCTCGGTCACCGATGGCATGGGCAACACCATCACCGAGGATGCCGCTGCCGAGCTGATCACCAGCGGCGAGATCAAGCGCCACGCCCGCAAGGTGCGCCAGACCTATCTGCAGCGCCGCGATGCCTATGCCGAGGCGCTGCGGGCCACGCTGGGCGAGCGGGTGGAATTTGCCCTGCCCGATGGCGGGCTGGCCTTCTGGCTACGCTTTCGTGATCCGGCCGATCTGGCGCGGATAGAGGCGCAAGGGGGCGCCCATGGGCTCAGCTTTGCCAGCGCTGATTCCTTTGCCCTCACGCCAGAGGCGCCGCGCGGGTTGCGGCTGGGTTTTGCCAGCCTCAACGATGCCGAAAGGGCCACCGCGCTGCGCACGCTGAAGCGCATTCTGGGCTGAGCGGTGCCCGTGGCCCGCCCCGCCCGGCGTTCTTGGCGGTTGGCGGGCGGCAGGCGGGGCCCGATAGGGGCCGCATGACGACGACCACCGCCACCACCCGCCGCCCCGCCGCTTCCCTTTCCGGCCGCGCGCAGCCGCTGGCCCGGCGCATGGGGCGCTGGCACAAATGGCTGGGGCTGGCGCTGGGCCTGCTGTGGCTGGTGCAGGCGGCCACCGGCAGCCTCATCACCTTCCATTGGGAGCTGACCGATCTGGCCCGCCGCGCGCCCGGCGCGGCCCACCCCTTCGATGCCGCTCGCCTTGCCGCGCGCATCGAGGCGCTGGAGGCCGGCGGCTGGCAGCTGTCTTCCGCCTGGACGAGC
>DASRYE010000166.1:0-3747 GCA_035653915.1 Novosphingobium sp.
AGAACTGCCGGCGCCAGCGCCCGCCTCTCCCCCCGCGCCCGCGGCCATCGCCCGATAGACAAGCCACCCCAGCTGGGCTAGCGCGGGCCTTTGCGCCGCCCTTCCCCTTATCGCACCCCACCTCCCGCAGCAGGTTCCGCCATGCCCCTCCCTTCCGCCTCCCCCCGCGAGCGCATCGCGCGTGAGGCGGCCGGCTGGCTGGCGAAATGGCAGGCCGGCACGCTGGACGAGGCCGCTTTCGAGGCCTGGCGCGGGGCAGATCCCGCCCATGCCGTGGCCTTTGCCCGGGCGCTGGCGATCTGGCAGCAGGCCGGCGCCGCGCCTGCCCCAGCGCCAGAAACCGCGCCCGCGCCCGCCCCGGCCCGGCGCGTGGCCGGCCTTGCCGCGCTGGTGGGGGCAGGGCTGCTGCTGGCCGCCGGCGGCTTTGGCGCGCGGGCCTTTGCCTGGCAAAGCGCGCAATCCGTGGTGGGGCAAAGCCTGTCTGTGGCGCTGGCGCCGGCCGCCCATGCCCAGCTCAACACCAACAGCCGCATCAGCTGGCGCTTTTCCGGGGCAGAGCGGCATGTCTGGCTGGAAGCGGGCGAAATGGCGCTGGATATCGCCACGCCCACCCTGCTGGATTGCGGGGGCGAGCAGGTGTGGCTGGCCAGCGGCCAGTATAACGCGCGCATCCGGGCGGGCGCCTGCAACATCCTGGTGCTGGGCCATGGGGGATCTGCCCGCACGGCCGAAGGGATTGCCGCGGGCCCCCAGCAGAACCTGCTGATCGCCGGCGGCCACCCGGCCGCACGCGCGGCCTCGGCGCTGGAAGTGGCGCAGGTGGAAGCCTGGCCCAAGGGCGAGATCCTGTTCGAGGGGCTGGCGCTGAGCGCGGCGGTGGACGAATACAACCGCTATCTCACCAGGAAGATCACCATCGTCGATCCGGATCTGGCCGGCATTGCCGTGGGCGGGCGCTTCACCACCACCGATCCGGCCGCTTTCCTCTCGGCGCTGCAACTGGGCATCGGGGTGAAGGTGGTGCCCTCGGCCAATGGCTATCTCGTCACCCGCTGAACGGGCGGGCGGCACAAGCGCCACCTGAAAAAAATCTGCGCCCGGCTTGGCGGTTTTGCCGCAAGGCTTCGTCTTCCCCCGCGAGGCGCCGGCAATGGCGCATTGTTCCCAAGGGGTATTGCCATGTTTTCCCGTTCGTTTGCCGCGCCGCTGGTGGCCGCATTGATGGTTTCCGCCGCGGGCGCCCTGCCGGCTGCCGCTGCTGCCCATGCCGCCGCCCCGCAGGCCGATTTCCACATTCCCGCCCAGCCGCTGGCCGGCGCGCTCACCAGCTTTGCCCGCCAGGCCGATGTGCAGATCTTCTTTCCCGCCGCCAGCATCAAGGGCCTGATGGCCCCGGCGATCGACGGGCGGATGAGCCGTCAGGCCGCCCTGCGCCGCCTCATCGCCGGCAGCCGGCTGACCGTGCGCCAGGACGACGGCAAGACCGTGGTGCTGGGCGAGGCCGACAACGCCGAGGATGAAACACCCGTTGCCGCCGCCCAGTCCATCACCGTGATCGGCCATGCGCAAACGCTGGCCCCTTCCTCGATGCCCGGCGATGTGACCCAGCCGACCTCGGTGATCCAGGAAAACTTCATCGCCAACAACATCGTGCCGCTGGCCTCGATCGACGATGTGATCAAGTTCCAGCCCAGCGTGTGGACACAGAACCCCAACGGCCCGGGCATCGGCAAGGCCGAGGAAATGGTCATCCGCGGCTTTGCCGATGGCCAGTATAACATGACCTTCGACGGCATCCCGTTTGGCGACAGTTCGGACCTGCACCACACCACTTCCTCGCTGTTCATCGCCCATGCGCTGAAGGAAGCCCAGATCGACCGCGGCCCCGGCACCGCCAGCACCATCGGCAAGGCCACTTTCGGCGGCTCGGTGGGCTTCCTCTCGAAGGATCCGCTCAAGACCTTCGACATCGACGCCTATGGCACGGCCGGCAGCTTCAACACGCTGGCCGGCGGCGGGCGCATCGACAGCGGGCAGATGGGCCCTGTGCGCCTGTTCGCCGAAGCCCAGCACGAACAGACCGACGGTTATCTCACCCATTCCAACGAGAACCGCGACAATTTCATGGGCAAGGCGATCATCGACGTTTCCGCCAAGACGAAGATCACCGCCATGGCCAACTGGAACCGCGAGTTCCAATATACCACGCAGGGCGCAACGCTGGCCGAATATGCCAAATATGGCAATAATTATGGCCTGTGCGGCAATGCCGCCGCCATGTGCTATTATGGCTATCAGCCCAGCCATTATTATTCGGATTTCGAATATGTCCGGCTGAACACCAGCATCGGCAACGTGCTGGTGGACAACAACCTCTACCACAACGGCTTCGTCCACAGCTATATCGAAAGCTCCGACGCTTCCGACGACAACACCGCCGACAATGGCGTGACCTTCTACAGCGCCACCACCATCGGCAAGAAGGTGGCCACCTATTCCAGCGACATCAAGGGCAAGCTGGCCCACGCCAAGGTGAGCACCTGGGGCGACACGCTGCGCGTGACCGTGCCGGGCAAGATCGTCGACATCAAGACCGGCCTGTGGCTCGATTTCCAGCACGACGACCGCTATTCCGAAACGGTGGACTGGAGCCAGAACCTGATCCCCGTCACCGGCAAGTATGGCACGGCCTATTCCTATCAGTTCAGCGATCTGGGCACCACCGTGCAGCCCTATCTGGAACTGGTGGTGCGCCCGATCGATGGCCTCGTGCTGAACCCGGGCGTGCGCTACACCAGCTATAACCGCACCATGTATGCAACGGTGAACAAGGGCACCAATGCCGCCGCGGCCGACAATGTGACCTACCACGCCGTGCAACCCTCGATCGCGGCCAACTACACCATCCTGCCCGGCTGGACCGCCTATGCCCAGGCCGCGCGCGGCTTCCTCGCGCCGCCGGTGGCGGTGTTCCAGGTCAATCAGGTCGGCTCGCTCAAGCCCGAGACGACGTGGAACTATCAGCTGGGCACGGTTGCCCATGGCCACCACTGGTCGGTCTCGTTCGATGGCTATTACATCAATTTCTCGAACTACCTCTCCTCGCTGACGACCGGCGGCCAGACCTATTATGGCAACACCTCGGGCGCCATCTACAAGGGGCTGGAACTGGAAGGCCAGGTGGTGGTGGCCAAGGGCCTGTCGCTTTATGGCAATGCCACGCTCAATTCGGCCAAATACAAGGGCGTGAACGTAACGCTGGAGGAAGCGCCGGAATGGACCGCGGCGGCCGGCATCCTCTATGAGGACAAGCACGGCCCCTATGCCTCGCTGATCGGCAAGGCGGTGGGCCCGCGCTGGGGCAACGACACCACCGGCACCTACGACGATCCGTCCAGCTATGTCGGCACCACCTTCACCGCAGACCTGGCCGCCGGCTGGCATTTCAGCCGCTTCTTCGGCATGCTGCGCAATGTCACCCCGTCGGTGAAGATCGGCAACCTGTTCAACAGCCACGCCATCTCCGATTATGCCGGCACCCAGTCGGCCACCAATGCGGCGCTGTTCTGGCGCACGCCGGGCCGCAGCTTCTTCTTCAACCTGGAAGCGCATCTGTGAGGCAGGGCTTGTTCCGCAAGCCCAGCGCCATGGTGCTGGCCATGGTGCTGGGCGGCGTGAGCGCGGGCGTGGGGGCCAAAACCCCCGCGCCCGTTCCTGCCTCCGCCGGCACATGGCAGATGGACCGGG
>DASRYE010000167.1:0-13447 GCA_035653915.1 Novosphingobium sp.
CCCGCTGGGTGCCCGCCAGCGCCACCCGCAAGGGCGAGATCACCTTCTGGCTCGACGGGCAGCAGGTCGGCCCGCGCGTCAGCTACGATCCCTATGTCGAGGTGCCCCCGCCCGCCCAGCCCGATGCTATCCAGCCCTTCGCCTGGCTCGATCGCCACCACCTGGTGCTGATCCTGGGCGGCGCGCCAGACAACCCCATCTCCGTGCGCCATGTCGTCGTCTGGCAGAAAGACGCCAGCCAGAACCTCAGGAACTAGGCCCGCCCCGCTCAGGCGTGCTGCATCCAGCCATAATTCCACCAGGTGAATTCATAGACGGCAAATTGCTGCAAGACGATATCCGCCCCGGTCAGCGTCTTGAACTGGTTGTTATGCACCGTCACATTGCCGTTCACCGCCATCAGCCGCACCGTCTGCCCGTTCACCCCGCCGGTCATCTGGGTCACGGTCTGGGCGGTGGTGTAATAGAGCACGATATTGGTCTTGCCGCTCACATCGATCACGCTGCCGCTGGTCTGGGTGTAAAAGCCGGTGCCGAACAGAAAGCCGCCGCCATCGAAATTGTTGTGATAGGCCGATGTCCCATAGGCCTCGTCGCATGAACAGCCCACCATCTCGTTCTTCTGCGTATAGCTGTCCACCTTGTCGTTCCAGCCATAGCGCAGCGTCGACTGGCCCAGATAGGGCACCATGCACCCCACGAAACGGTTGAGCACCCCGCTGATCTGCCAGCCATCATAGCTGTTGGTGGCGCCGGTGCCGCATTGCACCGCCTGGCAGGCGGTAAAGCAGTTGGATGCCCCCGGGATCACCCAGCCATGCCCCATGCAGCGATCGGCCCGGTTGCCGGTAAAGCGCGACTTGTTGGCATCCACCCACACGCCCGTCTCGCCAAACTCGCCAATATTGCCGACGAGAAAGTGGTTGGCCCCACCAATATAGATCGAACAGGCATAAGCCCCTGAAGACACCACCGTATTATTGCCCGACCAGCAGTTGAACTCATTGTCGGTGATGTAATGATCGGTGCCCAGCACATGCAGCCCGCCCACCGCCGCCGTCAGGGCGCTGCGCTGATAGACAAGGTTGGTCCCCGTGCAATGGGCCACCTCGCAGGCAATCGAATTGGCCGAAAGCTCCACCCCTGCGCGCCCGGAAAAATTGAAGCCGCAATACGACACCCCCACCGAGGAGGCATCAATATAGATCGAGCTGTCGGCCGTGACCGTCGAGAGAAAGCTGATCCCCGAAACCGAGAACGAGGCCGCCGCCTGCGGCACATAGATCATCCGCCCGGTAAAACCGGATGCCGCCTGCATGGTCGCCGGCGTGTTGCGGGCGGAATAATTGGCATAAAGGTTCACGTTGGCCGCCGCCGTGATCTGCGCGGAAATCTTGTAGGTGCCCGGCGGCACCAGCAGGCGCCCGCCGCCTGCGGCCCCCACCGCGGTGATCGCGGCCTGGATGGCGGCAGTATCGTCGGTGCTGCCATCGCCCTTGGCGCCAAAATCCTTCACCGACACGTTTTCGGCCAGCTTGGCCTGCACCGTGCGCGCCACCGCCCCCGTGCCGGCGGGCAGAAAGCCCAGCACGCCCGAGCCCGAATTGCCGCGCAGATAGTTGATGAAGCCGGCCACGCTCGTCCACATGGAGCCGGCCGCCCCGTCGTTCGAGCCGACATAGCTGTCGCCATCCGAACCCGAAACCGTGGAGGACAGATTCTGCTTGAGCGCCCCCACCAGCGCCCGTGCAACAGGATCGAAAGCCATTTCCCGCCCCCCTTACTGGCTGATGCGCACCACAAAGGCGCCCGACAGCACATTCACCCGATAGGTTACCCCCGCTTCATCCTCCTGCCAGGCAAAGCTGTTGGGCAGGCTGGCCACGGTGGCCGGCGCCACTGCCTGATACCAAGTGGCATCGCCGGTAAACTGGCGCTCCACCTGGGCGGCATTGGTGCCGCTGCCGGTGGGCACCAGGGTCAGGTTGAAACTGCGCCCCGGCATCGGCCCAAAACTGCCAGACTGCGCCCCGGCGCTGACACTGCCAGTCACCGGGCTCAGCCCCGAGGCGGTGAAGGTGGTCGACACCTTGCCGATCAGATTGCCGCCGGCCGGCGTTGCCCCCTGCAGCGCGGAAAGGATCGCGGCCTGGTTGGCGGCCGTCGCCGCGCTTGCCGGCAGTGGCAGGCTGGCCGCGCTGATGGCAATCACCCCCCCCGCCTGATTGGCAATCGCCACATTCCCGCTCACCGTGATCGGCGCGCTGTTCTGCACGCACACCGGCAGCGCCAGGCTCTTGCTCACCAGCAGCGCCGTGCCATCCACATCGGCAAAGGCAAGCGCCTGGCTGGGCACATAGGGTGCAGGATGAAGAATCGATGGCCCGGACATATCGGCTCCTTAACGAATCAGATGAACCGTTAATTAACCAAACCGGTTCAGGTAGGAAAACAAAAAGAGAACATATCACCAGCCATCGCCGCCACCAGCCGGCGTCCACCTCAACCAAAGTGCAATTTCGCCGCGCCGCCAGCCATGGCACGGCAGGCACAAATCATACTGGGAGATCCTGCATGCCTCACGTTTCACAGCCGGCCCAATCGCTCACCGCAGTGCACCGCTTCACGCGCGGCCTGCGCCTGCCCGGGCTGGCACTGGCCCTGGCGGCCGCGGGCTTTGCCGCCCCTGCCCTCGCGGGTGAACCGCCGGCCGTTTTTGCCCGCTGCGCGGTGTGCCACAACGCCGCCCCCGGCGCGCCCGACAAGGTCGGCCCCAACCTGTGGGGCGTCTACGGCCGCAAGGCAGCCTCCACGAAATACAATTATTCGGCAGCCCTCAAGGGCGCCAAGCTGCGCTGGGACGAGGCCACGCTCGACAAGTGGATCTCCGGCCCGATGACGATGGTGCCCGGCACGATGATGTCCTTCCCCGGCATCAAGGATGCGGCCAAGCGCGCCGAAATCATCGCCTTCCTGAAGCAGGCGCACTGATCTGAAGCCGGCCCGCTAACCGCTTCAGGACACAGCCGCACAAGCGGCACCAGAAGGCGGGGTTCCCTCCCGGAACCCCGCCTTTCCCATGCCCCTATTCAGCCACCATGCCCGCCATAGCGCAGGCCAAACCAGATCGTGCGCGGCGCGCCCACATCCAGCGAACCAGCCTGGTTGCGGGTAATCACGCTCACATCGGCCAGGTTCTCCCCCCGCACGCTAAAGCTGAAACCATGGCCCAGCGGCGCCTGCACCAGCGCGTTGATGGTCGTCGCGCGCGGCAGCAGGCCGGTATGCAGATCGTCCTCATACTGGTCGCCCACATGGCGCAGGCCCAGCTGCGCCAGCCATCCCGCCCGCGGCCGCCAGCCCAGCGTGGTGCTGATGGCAATGCTGGGCGTTTGCGGCGGAGCCAGCCCATTCAGCGCCTTCTGGCTGCCATGGCTTTCCACCCGCGCCTCGGTATAGGCCAGCGATCCATCCAGCGAGAACGCCCCTGCCTTCAGCCCCAGCGTCGCCTCCACGCCGCGCGCGCGGATGGCATCCACATTCTGGCGCTGCTGGGTGTTGGCCGCGATCGTCACATTGGCAATGGCATGGCGCAGCTGGTTGTCGAAAGCGGTCACTTCCAGCCGCCCCACCTTGCCCAGCGCCATTTCCACGCCCGCCTCATAGCCCACCAGCCGCTCGTTGGTAAGCGCCGCATTGGCCTTGTTGGTCACCGAGCCGATGTTGTAGCTGCGATAAAGCTCGTTCAGCGTCGGGCTGCGCAGGCTGGAATAGCCGGCCGCGCGCACCGCAACATCCGGCGTCAGCTGGAAGCGCGCGCCGCCCCGGAAACTGCCCGCCCAGCCGCCACGATCGGGATAGGTGGTGGTCGTCGTCACCACGCCGGCCGGGCTCAGCTGGGTGAAGGCGCCATTGTCGATATCCCAGCGGTCGGCCCGCGCGCCGCCGGTCAGCACCAGCCGGCCCAGCGTCCAGTCATCTTCCAGATAGAGGCCCACATCGCTGTTGCGCCCGCCTTCCTTGCGGGTGGCCGTCAGCGCGCCGGTGCTGGCATTCAGCGCCCGCTCCTGCTCGTTGCCCTGGGCCACGCGCACATCCGCCCCCAGCCGCAGCACCTGCCCATGGCCCACCGGCGGCCGCAGCTCGGCCTTGCCGCCATAGCCGGTGGTCGGCGTCTTGAACTGGTTCAGCGTTGGCTTGTAGGTGGTGGAAGAAATCACCACATTGGCAAAATCCCGCAATTGCCCATAGGCCAGCACATCATAGGCCCAGCGCCCGTGGCCCACCAGGCGGATGCTGGCATCGCTGCCCCTGTCCATGCTGTTGGCGCCGGCAAAGCGCAGCGTGCGGTTGTCGCCAAAGCTCATCAGCCGGGCCTGCAATTCGCTGCTGGCGCCCACCTGCTGCACCAGCCGCACCTGGCCCGACCAGCCCTCATAGGCCGCCCGCACGCTGGCCGGCACGCGCTGCGCCACAGGCGTCGTCCAGAAGCCCTCGCCCCTGTCCCAGCGGCCGGAAACCTGCACAAAGCCATTGCCCAACTGCGGCGACAGCGTGGCCGAAACGGCGCTTTCGGCGCGATTGTCCACCGCCGCCTCGGCATTCAGCAGGCCCATTTCCTGGGCATTGGCGCTGTTCAGCTCAATCGTGCCGGAAACCGCGCCCGCGCCAAACGCCCCGCTGCCCCCGCCCCGCGTCACCCGCGCCGAGGACAGCCGCTCGGGCGCCAGCGCCGACAGCGCCACCGAGCCAAAGAACGGATCGGCCATCGGCACGCCATCCAGCAGCACCAGCGTGCGGCTGGCGGCATTGCCGCCCAGCGCGCGCAGCGTTACCCCTTGCGCCGAAGGATTGGCCGCCCGGCTGTCCGAGCGGCGATATTCCTGAAAGCCCGCGACATTGCCCAGCACATCCTCGATACGGCCGGAAGGGGCATTGAGCAGCGCCTCGCGCCCCAGCGTCTGCACGTCATAGGCGGGCACTGCGGGCGTATCGGCCAGCCCGTGGCCGGTCACCACAATGGCGCCGCCGG
Source organism: Novosphingobium sp. (assembly GCA_035653915.1). Taxonomy (GTDB): domain Bacteria; phylum Pseudomonadota; class Alphaproteobacteria; order Sphingomonadales; family Sphingomonadaceae; genus Novosphingobium. The sequence goes on from DASRYE010000167.1 coordinate 5,033, forward strand.
GCGCCTCTGCGCCCATATCCGCGTCGGCCGCCAGCGCGCTCCCGGGCGCCATCAACGCGGCCAGCCCCGCCCCCAAATGCCAAGCGCGCATTTTGCCCTTCATGTCCTCTCCCCGAAACAATTGGCCGCGACCGCTGCCCAACCAGCGATCGCGGCCTTTTTTATCTAACCCGTTTCAACAATAGACGAATATCAGCCTCAGAAGAAGAGGATACCACCAAAGGCCATGGTATCGCTGTCATCCTTATTGCCATTATGCGCCTTGGCGGTGGTGTGGGTATATTCGCTGATCAGCGTCACCCAGCTGTTGAGGCCATAGCGGATCTGGCCCACGCCGCTGGCATTGCTGCTGACAAGCGTGGGGTTGGCCAGCGCATCGGCGGCATTGGCATAGTGCAGATAGCTGGCGCCATAGCTGCCGCCCGCGCTCCACTTGCCGAAGGTGGCCATGGCCTGCACATAGAAGCCCTCGCTGCCCCGGGTGTTGCCGAACACGTCGGTGTCAAACAGGTTCAGCGCTTCGGTGCCCAGGCCCTTGGCGGTGTAGTAATAGCCGGTCACCGCCACCGGGCCCACCGTCACCTTGGCGCCGGCATCGAGGCCGCGGCCGGTGTAGGAACCGCCCGAGATCACATCATGCTTCTGCGTCAGGCCCGACATCCACAGGTGCAGGCCGGCGCCCTGGATCTTGCCATCATAGGTCAGCTTGGCCTGGAAGCCGGGCTCGCTGTTGTTCTGGGCCGAACCGCTCAGCGAATCGAGCGGCTGGAAGATGCCCACCGCAGCCTGGAAGCCCTTGTAGGCCGGCGAGGTATAGGTGATCTGCGGCTGGAAATCGGTGTAGATATAGCCCACGCCGATGCGGCCCAGCGTGGTGTTGCCGGGCGCGGTGTTGCTGCCGGGCGAGCCGGGGGTGAGCAGGGTGATGTCGTTGAGGATGGCATCGGAGCCGAACAGGCCGATATCGCGGCCGATCTTCACCTCGCCAAAGCCGGCCCGGCCGAAGGTCAGGTAGGTCTGGCGAAAGTCGATGCCGCTGGTGGCAAAGGCGGTGGGCTGGCCGGCGCTGTTGGCGCTCAGCCCGCTCCACGAATTGCTGTTGATGCCCGGATACATGCCGAAATGCGCGCCCACATTCCAGCCGCCCTGGGTGGTCGTCACGTCGATCTTGAAGAAGCCGGGCAGCAGGCCGTTGCGCACCGCGCTGCTGTTGCCGCTGCCCACGGTGGCCAGGCCGCCGGTCACGGCAGTGTTGGCGCCGGCCTTCTGCGGGCTGTCATGCACGTAGAACCCGTTGACCGAGCCGGAGAACTTGATCGTTGCCGGGCCCACCACCAGGCCCACGCCGCTGTCGGTCATCTTCACGAAACGGCGATCATCGATCTGGGCCGGGGCGGCCGGCTGGCCACCGGGGGCCGCTGCTGCCACCGCCTCTGCGGCCTTGGCCTGATCGGCCTTTTCCTCCGCCTGCAGGGCGGCATATTCGTCGTCGGTCAGAATGCCCTTGTCATGCAGGCGCTTCAGCAGGTCCGAGGCGGTGCTGGCCTCGGCGCTGGTGGCCCCCAGGCACAAAGCCAGAGCAATGGCCGCGCCGCCAAGCAGTTTCGTCTTTCGCATCATCGTCCCCCATAAGGAATGCCGTCTCATGCGGCTGAGGGGAACATGCGGCGCCAGGCGGGCGGCTAAAATTGGACTTTGGCCGTAATACTTTGGGATAAGGAATTTATACTTAATGGTTTATGCGGCGGAATGCGAGCCCGCCCCCCCGCATCAGGGGGCGATGGCCACGCCCCACGGCCCGCTGCCGGCCGGCACGCTGGCCACCACCTTCAGGCTGGCCACATCCACCACGCTCACATCATCGCTCATGCCATTGGCCACCAGCACCTGCCGCTCGTCAGGGCTGAGCGCCAGATGCCAGGGCCGCCCGCCCACCGGCACATAGGCCAGCACCTTGCGCGTGGCCACATCCACCAGGGCAATGTGGTTGGCCCGCCCCAGCGCCACCCAGGCCTTCGTGCCATCATGCGTGAAACGGATGCCGCAGGGCAGCACCTTGTAGGCCGAAACACCCGGCGGCGCGAAGGGGATGGTGGCCACGATCTTGCGGCTGGCCGGATCCACCACCTGCACCACCTGCCCCGCCTCTGCCGCCACCCACAGCTCATGGCCATCGGGCGTAAATTCCACATGGCGCGGGCGGTGTTCGGTGGCGGTGATGCCGGTGTTGGTGTGAGCGGCCAGATCGATCCAGGCGATATTGTGCTGGTCCTCGCTGGTCACCACCAGCCACTTGCCATCCGGGCTCTGGGTAATCCCCTCCGGCTCGCGGCCCACCGGCACCTGCCAGGCCACCTGCCCGCTGGCCAGATCGATCGCGGTGGTTGCCGCATCATCCTCATTGGCCACAAACAGGCTCTTGCCATCGCGCGAGGGGAAGAACTGCTCCGGATCCTGGCCCGATGGCAGATGCGCCAGCAGCTTGCCGGTGATCCTGTCGCGCACTTCCACCGTATTGTCGGTGCCCGCCGCGATGAACAGGCGCGCGCCATCGCGCGAAAGGGCAATGCCGCGCGGGCGCTGGCCCACCGGCCAGTTGGCCAGCACCTGGCGCGCGTCGATGTCGATCACCGTCACGCTGTTGCCACGCTCGTTCGAGACATAGGCCGTGGGCCCGGCCAGGGCCGGCCCCGCCAGCCCCGCCGCCAGCACACTCCACAGCCACCGCTGCCGCACACGCCTTGCCAAAATCGCCATACGTTCTCCCATGCCGGCAAATTATCCGCGCCATGCCAGCGGCATACTGGACCAAGGTACTATGTTTGCGCCCGCATGCGGACAGTATCCCGGCGGCAAGAAGGGTTCTGGCAGAACCTGCCCGGCAAGGCCACATCGAGTCGGCCCCGCGGCACATGAAGGGAGATACGGGTGATGAGCGGCAAGCTGGGTCGCGCGGTTCTGATTGGCGCCATGTTGCTGGCCACCGCCAGCATGGGCTCGCGCATCTGGGCGCATGGCAATGTGGTGCCCCAGCCGGTGGATACCAGCGCCCTGCCCGATATCGAGGGCGGCAACGACAATTGGGTGCAGCACAACCCCTATCGCGGCAATGCCAAGGCGATTGCCATCGGCGAATCGGCCTATGGCCAGAACTGCGCGCGCTGCCACGGGCTGGATGCGATCTCGGGCGGCATCGCGCCGGATCTGCGCTATCTGGAACTGGGCGACAGCGGCGATGAATGGTTCGTCCAGCGCTATCACCATGGCTCCAGCCACGATGGCAAGGTCTATATGCCCCCGATGGGCGAGATCCTCGGCCAGAAGGCCGGCTGGGCGATCCGCGCCTGGCTGGAAACCAAGCACACGGACAATTGAGATGATCGCCCGGCGCGCCCTGCTCGGCGCTTTGGCCGCCAGCGCCGGCAGCCTGCTGGCGCCTTGCGCCCTGCAGGCCGCCCCGCTGGCCAAGGTGAAGGAACAGGGCCGCCTCCGGATCGCCGTCTACCAGGATAACCGCCCGTGGTCTTGGGCCGATGGCGCGGGCCTGCATGGCATCGATGTCGATCTGGGCAAGGCGCTGGCAGCCCAGCTGGGCGTGGCGGCCGAAGTGGTCGATTTCATGCCGGGCGATGATCTGGCCGCCGATCTGCGCAACACGGTGTGGCGCGGCGGGCTGCTGGGCTTCCAGCCCTGCGACGTGATGCTGCATGTGCCCTTCGACCATGAATTGCAGCTCGCCAACGACCAGGTGGCGATCCTGGCGCCCTACTGCCGCGAGGGTTTTGCCATGCTGTGCGGCAGCGATGTCGATTGCGAGGCGCCGCCGCCGCATTTTCGTGGCCTGCGCCTGGCGGCCGAAACCGCCAGCGCTTCCGATGCCTATCTGCTGGGCGCCTTTGGCGGCGTGCTGCGCGGCGATGTGCACCATTTCCGCAATGGCTATGATGCGGCCGCGGCCGTGGGCAGCGGCCAGGCCGATATGGCCATGGCCACCGCCGCCCAGGTGGAAGCCGCCAGCCACGATGCCACCGCCAGCCTTCACCGGCGCCGCGGCCCCCTGCCGGCCATGTCCTCGCCCGGCTGGGATGTGGCGATGGCGGTGAAGGAGAACAGCCGCACGCTGGGCGATGCGCTGGAAAACATCATCGGCAAGATGGTCGCCAATGGCCAGATGGCCGCGCTGTTCGCCGCCCATGGGGTCAGCTGGAAGGCCGCCCTGGCCGGCTGATCGCCCCACCGGGGCCACCCTTGCGCAAGCCTGCCGGCCCGCGCCTTTTTCCATGCATCACGGGCTTTTGCGGATGCGGCCGGGCTTGGCCTAAGGTCCAATTGCTGCCTGCCCGCCGCCCGATAGGTTCCGCTGGCGGAGAGCAACAAAAGCACCTGGCGGCAAGCGCCGACAAAGTGCCGCAGTGGCCGCCTTTTCCCGCCTTTCAGGCCCGCAAGGGGCCGGACGGCACAGCAGGCCAAACCACAACAGGCCAAACCACAATAGGAGGGTATGCATGAAGGGGAGTTTCAAGCGCAGCATGGCGGGCTTTGCCACGCTGGCTCTGGCAGCGGCGATGCCGGCCTGGGCCGAAAATGGCCCCACCAGCCAGGACATCCTCAACGATGCCAACACGCCCGGCGATGTGCTGAGCTATGGCATGGGCCCCAAGGCCCAGCGCTTCAGCCCGCTGAACGCTGTCAACACCAGCACGGTGAAGAACCTGGCGCCGGCTTTCGCGGCCTCGCTGGGCGGCGAAAAGCAGCGCGGGCAGGAAGCCCAGCCGCTGGTCTATGATGGCACGATCTATGTCACCGCGTCCTATTCGCGCGTGTTCGCCTTTGATTCGCACACCGGCGAGAAGAAGTGGGAATATGACGCCCGCCTGCCCGATGGCATCATGCCCTGCTGCGATGTGGTGAACCGCGGCGCTGCCATCCATGGCGACAAGATCATCTTCGCCACGCTCGATGCCCATCTCATCGCGCTGAACCGCCACACCGGCAAGGTCATCTGGAACCAGAAGATGGCCGACTATTCCGCCGGCTATTCGGCCACCGCCGCGCCGCTGATCGTGAAAGACATGGTGATCTACGGCAATTCGGGCGGCGAGTTCGGCATTGTCGGCGAAGTGCAGGCGCGCGATGTGAACACCGGCGCGCTGATCTGGAGCCGGCCCACCGTGGAAGGCAACATCGGCACCCTGCATGGCCAGCCCAACGGCATGACCGGCAAGCTCAACGCCACCTGGCAGGGCGACCAGTGGAAGACCGGCGGCGGCGCCACCTGGCTGGGCGGCACCTACGACCCGGAGACCAACCTCATCTACATGGGCACCGGCAACCCCGGCCCGTGGAACAGCCACGATCGCCCCGGCGACAACCTCTACACCGCCTCCACCCTTGCCATCGATGCCGACACCGGCGTCATCAAGTGGCACTACCAGACCACCCCGCACGACGGCTGGGACTTCGACGGCGTGAACGAGTTCATCCCGTTTGATGCCACCATCAACGGCAAGGCGATGAAGCTGGGCGCCAAGGCCGATCGCAACGGCTATTTCTACGTGCTGGATCGCACCAACGGCAAGTTCATCAGCGCCAGCAAATTCGTGATGCAGACCAGCTGGGCCAATGGCATCAACGCCAAGACCGGCCGCCCCAACTTCATCGACGAGAACCGCCCCGGTGCGCCCAATGGCGCCGACAAGGGCAAGGTGGTGTTTGCCAGCCCCTCGTTCCTGGGCGGCAAGAACTGGATGCCGATGGCCTACAGCCAGGACACCGGCCTGTTCTACATCCCCAGCAACGACTGGGGCATGGATATCTGGAACGAACCGATCGCCTACAAGAAGGGCGCGGCCTATCTGGGCGCGGGCTTCACCATCAAGCCGATCGCCGAGGACCACATCGGCGCGCTGCGCGCAATGGACCCCAAGACCGGCAAGATCGTGTGGGAATACAAGAACAAGGCCCCGCTGTGGGGCGGCGTTCTCACCACCGGCGGCGGGCTGGTGTTCACCGGCACGCCCGAAGGCTATCTGAAGGCCTTCGACGCCAAGACCGGCGAGGAGCTGTGGAAGTTCCAGACCGGCTCGGGCGTGGTCGGCTCGCCGATCACCTGGGAACAGGATGGCGAACAATATGTCGCCGTGATGTCGGGTTGGGGCGGCGCGGTGCCGCTGTGGGGCGGCGAGGTCGCCAAGACCTTCAAGGAAATCAGCCAGGGCGGCATGCTCTGGGTGTTCAAGCTGCCCAAGCACTGAGGATGGGGCACGGGTGGAGGCGGGGGCCTCCACCCGCCCTTGGCGCAACCGCATGATTGCACTTGCGCCCCTCCATGATAGGCTGAACGGGAGCAGCAACAGGAACATGACGACGACCATGGAGCGGGTACTGATTGTCGATGACCATTCACTGGTCCGTGATGGCATGCGCAGCCTGCTGGAAATCAGCTTCCCCCATTGCGAGATCCTGGAAGCGGGCGCCCTTGCCGAAGCGGTCGCCACGCTGGAAGACCAGGGCGATGTCGACATGGTGCTGCTCGATCTCAACATTCCCGATGTCACGCGCTTTTCCGGCCTCAGCGCCCTGCGTGAAACCTTTCCCAGCATTCCGGTGGTAATGGTCTCGGGCACGCTCGATCGCATCACCGTGCGCGAGGCGCTGGCCGCTGGCGCTGCCGGTTTCGTGCCCAAATCGCTGAAGCGCGGCGAGATCGTCGAAGCCCTGCGCCAGGTGCTGGAAGGCGAGATCTACATCCCCGACATGTTCGACGAGGATGACGAGACCAGCCGCGAACACGCCGCCATCCTCACCCGCATCGAAACGCTCACGCCCCAGCAGAAGGTCGTGCTGCGCCACCTCGTCAACGGCAAGCTCAACAAGCAGATCGCCTATGAGCTGGATGTCTCGATGACCACGGTGAAGGCCCATGTCTCGGCCATCCTGCAGAAGATGAACGCCTTTTCGCGCACCCAGGCAGTGATCCTGGCCAACCGGGTGGGCTTCCACTAAGCGTTTTCCGCGCCCGGGGCGTTTGCTGCGCCCGGGGCGTTTTCCCGCAAAGCGCCCCTTCAGGCCATCATCATCCGCAGCAGGGCGCGCAGTTGCGCCGGCTTCACCGGCTTGTTCAGCAAGGGCAGGCCGGCCGCCGTCAACCGGGCCTTCACTTCGGCGGTGCGGTCGGCCGAAATCACCAGCGCCGGGATCTCCACCCCGCATTCCGCCCGCAGCGCGGCCACCATCTCATCGCCCAGCTGGTCGTCATCCAGGTGGTAATCGGCGATGATGAGCGCCGGCGGCGCCTCGCCCAGCACTTGCGCGCGGGCCTCCTCCAGCGTGCCCGCCGTGGCCACGCCATAGCCCCATTTGCCCAGCAGCGCCTGCATCCCTTCCAGAATGGCCGGCTCATTGTCGATGATCAGCACCGTGCCGGTGGCCGCCGCCAGCCCCCGCTCACGCGGGCGGGGCAGCGGCGCCTCTTCGGCCAGCCGCGCGCTCAGCGGCACCAGCACGGCAAATTCCGATCCCTCGCCCGGCTGCGAGGCCACTTCCAGCCGGTGCCCCAGCATCTGGCTGGCACGCTTGACGATGGCCAGCCCCAGCCCCTTGCCACTGGGCCCGCGCTGGGCAGACAGGCGGCGGAATTCCTCGAAAATCACGTCGAAATGGGCCGGATCGATGCCGCGCCCGGTGTCCTTCACGGCAATGCGCACTATCGCGCCATCGCTTTCCACCCGCACCGCCACCGAGCCCTGCCCCGTATACCGCAGCGCGTTCGACAGGAAATTCTGCAGAATGCGGCGCAGCATGCGGAAATCGGATTTCACCCACAGGCCCGTATCGGGAATGTCGAGCGCCAGCCCCGCCTGCTTGGCCTGGGCCATGAACTCGATCCGCAGCGCGCCCAGCATGCGATCCAGCTCGATCGCGGCAATCTCGGGCTGCACGGCGCCGGCATCCAGCCGCGAAATCTCGAACAAGGCCTCCAGCAGCTCTTCCACCGAATCGAGCGCCACCCCCGCCTGGCGCACCAGCGCGCGCGAAGGCACCGCCAACCGCCGCTCCGCCAGCGCCGAGACGAACAATCGCGCGGCATTCAGCGGTTGCAGCAGATCATGGCTGGCCGCCGCCAGAAAGCTGGTCTTCGATCGGCTAGCCAGTTCCGCCGCCGTCTTGGCGGCCAGCAGCTCGGCCTCCATCGCCCGCCGCTCGGCGACTTCTGCTTCCAGCGCGGTGGTGCGCTCGGCCACGCGCCGCTCCAGCGTTTCGGCCACATCGCGCAGGCGCTCCTCATAGGCGATGCGCTCTGTCACATCATCGAAGCTGAAGGCCATGCCATCGGGCTGGATCGGCGTGGAGCGGATCTCCACCACCCGCTCGCCCAGCTGGCAGCGGCCGGCGCGGTGCTGGCCGGGGGCCATG
>DASRYE010000168.1:0-2319 GCA_035653915.1 Novosphingobium sp.
AAAAACGAGCGCTGCCAGCCCCGCCGCGATACCGCGCCGACGGCCCACCGCCGCCTGCACCCGCCCCGTGCCCAGCAGGCACAGGCCCATCAGCAAAACCGGCAGGCTGGTCAGCAGGCTGGCGCGGGTGTCGTTGAGCCCGGTGTCGCGCTGGATCTGGTCGAGCAGCGGCCCGATGGAGGCAAGCAAGGGGCGCAGGTTGGCGCCGACAAGCAGGATCAGGGCCGCAAACAGCAGCCGGCCGGGTGGTCTGGACATGGCGGTACTCCGTCGGGGCAAGCGCCCTTGCAGCCGGGCTTGCCCCTGTTGTATGGCTCTACGTAGAGATAAATATCTCTACGTCAAGATAGATGGATGGTGATGGACAGGGCAGAGCAGGCAGCAAGCCAATGGGCGCAGGAGCGGCCGGATCTCGATACCGGGCCGATGGTTTTGCTGGGCCGCCTGGCCGAGGCGGCGCTGACGACGGCGCGGGCCCGCCTCAACCCGCTGTTTGCCGAGCATGGGCTGCAGCCGGGCGAATTCGATGTGCTGGCCACCTTGCGGCGCAGCGGCGCCCCCCATGCGCTGAGCCCGACCGATCTCTACGAGGCGGCGATGATTTCCTCGGGCAGCATGACCAACCGGATCGACCGGCTGGAGAAAGAAGGGCTGGTCGAACGCCGCCCCAATCCTGCCGACAGACGCGGAACGCTGGTGGCGTTGACAGCCGGCGGGCTGCGCCTGATCGACGCGATGATCGCCCTGCATGTCGCCAACCAGCACAGCATCGTCAGCGGCCTCGACGCGCAAGAGCAAGAGCAGCTCAGCCGCTTGCTGGCCAAATTGCTGGCCACGGCGCAAAACACCGGCACGTAAACCGCAGCCTGGCTGAGGGGCGGCAGCGCTGTGGCGGACAGGGTGGGATTCGAACCCACGGTGGGCTCACACCCACGGCGGTTTTCAAGACCGCTGCCTTAAACCACTCGGCCACCTGTCCGCGTTCCGGGCTGGGGTTGGCGGGCGGGCCCGCCGGGCAAGGCCGGAAGCCCTTGCGATTATCGCTCCTGCGGCAAAGGTCAAGTGCGATTGGCGTTTACAGGCGCGCACGGTTCAGCCGCAGGGCATTGCTGACCACGCTGAAGGAGGACAGCGCCATTGCCGCCGCGGCGATTTCCGGCGACAGCCGCAGCCCGGTCAGAGGATAGAGCAGGCCGGCGGCCACCGGCACCCCGGCGGCATTGTAGACAAAGGCGAAGAACAGGTTCTGGCGGATGTTGCGCATGGTGGCGCGCGAGAGGCGGCGGGCGCGCAGAATGCCGCCCAGATCGCCCTTCAGCAGCGTGACGCCGGCGCTTTGCAGGGCCACATCGCTGCCCGTGCCCATGGCAATGCCGATATCGGCGGCGGCCAGCGCCGGGGCATCGTTCACCCCGTCGCCGGCCATGGCCACCACATGGCCTTGCGTGCGCAGGCGCTGCACCACGGCGGCCTTGCCCGCGGGCAGAATGCCGGCTTCCACCTCGGCAATGCCCAGCCGGGCGGCCACCGCTTCGGCCGTGGCGCGGTTGTCGCCGGTCAGCATCACCACGCGGATGCCCTCGGCGGCCAGCGCGGCGATAGTGGCGGCGGCATTGGCCTTCAGCGGATCGGCCAGGGCGACAAGGCCGGCCAGCGCGCCGCCAATGCCCACGAACAGCGCTGTCGCCCCTTCGCGGCGCAGGCTGTCGGCAGGGGCGGCGAGCGGGGCGGCATCGATGCCCTGCTCGGCCAGGAAGGCGGCATGGCCGATCACCACCTGCCGCCCCTCGACCACCCCCAGCACGCCCTTGCCGGTGGGCGCGGAAAAGCCCTCGGCAGGCGGCAGGGCCAGCCCGCGCTCCCGCGCCGCAGCCAGGATGGCGCGCGCCAGCGGATGTTCCGACAGCGCCTCCACCGCCGCCGCATGGGCCAGCAGGGCGGCCTCATCGAAGCCTGCAGCGGGGATCAGCGCGGCAAGGGCCGGGTGGCCCTCGGTCAGCGTGCCGGTCTTGTCCATCACCAGCGTGTCCACCTTCTCGAAGCGTTCCAGCGCCTCGGCATTGCGGATCAGCACGCCCAGCCCGGCGCCCCGGCCAATGCCCACCATGATCGACATGGGCGTGGCCAGCCCCAGCGCGCAGGGGCAGGCGATGATCAGCACCGACACCGCCGCTACCACGCCATGCGCGAGGCGCGGCGCCGGCCCCCACAGCGCCCAGCCGGCAAAGGCCAGCAGCGCCACCGCCAGCACTGCCGGCACGAACCAGCCGGCCACCGCATCGGCCAGGCGCTGGATCGGCGCGCGGCTGCGCTGGGCTT
>DASRYE010000169.1:0-19808 GCA_035653915.1 Novosphingobium sp.
CCCTGGCCCGGCTTCTGGTGCAGCAGGGTGAGGCAATCGAAATCGCTGTGGGCGGCGGCGCGCCACAGGTCGAAATCGGCCGGATCGGCGCCTTCCATGCTCATGTAATGCACCAGGCGCAGCGTGCTCTGATAGTCTGCCGAGGCGGGATCGTGGGCGCGGGTGAAGAAATCCTCGGCAAAGCCCAGCTTCAGCGCAAAGCAGGAAAGCACGCGCATCCCCAGCTCCCAGTTCATCCGTTCAAAGGCCAGCATGCGGGTGCGGAAACCGGCCAGCTCGGCTTCCTCGGGCCACAGGCCGGCCATGCGCGGCAGGGTGATCTGATAGCTTTCCTTATTGTCGGGCGTGCCGGCAGAGGGGCGCACCTGGGTCTTGAATTCCCAGCCGGCATTGGTGCCGGGCACCATGGTGCGGTGCGCCTTCACGTCCTGCGGCAGGGCGAAGAAGCGCTCGGCCAGGGCAAAGGCCTGGGCGATGGCGTCTTCGGGGATGCCGTGGTTGACCAGCTGGAAGAAGCCGATATCGGCCGAGGCCGCCCAGATCTCCTCGGCGATGTCGGCCTTGCGGGCGGCAAAATCGCGCATGTCGATCTGCGGCAGCGGCCGCTCCACCGTCTCGCCGGCGCCGCCCAGCAGGGCTTCGCGGCGCAATTCGGCCATATCGTAGGGGGTTTTGGTCACAGTCATGCTCCTTGGATGGGGGAGCAATGTCCAGGCTTGGCGCCAGACCGCTTCTACTCCGCGTGAAAACTCAGCCGGCCATGCGCTGCACCGTGGCGGCCGCCCGCGCCATCAGCCGAGGCAGATCCAGGCCAGGAATGGCGCCATCCTGCACCACCTGCCGCCCGCCCACAAGCACATGGCGCAGATGCGCCGCGCCGCCGCTGGCCACCGGCGCGATCAGCGGATCATGCAGCCCGGCATAGCGCGGGTGCGCCAGATCGAAGATGGCGATATCGGCCGCCTGGCCCGGCGCCAGCGTGCCGATGGCGGCAAGGCCCAGCACATCGGCGCCGCCCGCCGTGGCCCAGCGCAGCACCTCCTCGCAAGTGGCCGCGCCCGCGCCATGGGCGGCGCGCTGGAACATCCAGCCGACATGCATTTCCGAGACGAGATCGGCCGCCTCGTTGGAAGCGGCGCCATCCACCCCCAGCGACACCCGCCCGCCGCGCGCCGCTAGCGCCGAGGCCGGCGCAATGCCAGAGCCCAGCCGGCCGTTGCTTTGCGGGCAATGGGCCATGCCGGTGCCGGTTTCGGCCAGGATCGCCACTTCATCGGCATCGAGGTGGACCAGATGGGCATACCACACATCCTCGCCCACCCAGCCCTGGGAGGCCACATAGGGGATCGGCCTTTGCCCGAAGCTGGCCAGCGCATAATCCACATAGGTGCCGGTTTCGGAGAGGTGGCTGTGGAGCCTGAGGCCCATCGCGCGGGTGGCGGCAATCACTTCGGGCAGCGATCCTGCCGGCAGCGACCAGAAGGGCGTGGTGGGCGCCAGCGCCACGCGCGCCATGCCATCGGCCGCCGGATCGTGATAGCGGTGGGCCAGCGCTTCGGTGGCGCTCAGCATCTGTTCCACGCTTTCCACCGGCATGGGCACGATGTCGTCATTGTCGAAGCTGCGGGAAATGGCGCTGCCGCCGCGCGCCAGCACAAAGCGCAGGCCCAGCCGTTCTGCCGTTTCGAACAGGATCTGGGCGGCATCGTAATTCTGCGCGGCATCGAAGAGGTAGTGGTGGTCGGCCAGGGTGGTGCAGCCCTGCAGCAGCAGTTCCACCATGCCCAGTTCGGCGGCCACCGCCAGCGCCTCGCCATCCAGCCGGTGCCAATGGGCATAGGGCACCATGCGCAGCCAGGGTTCCAGCGGCACGTTGATGCCCGCGGCAATGCCTTTCAGCACGCTCTGGAACAGGTGGTGGTGGGTGTTGACGAGGCCGGGCGTGACGATGCAGCCGCTGGCATCAATGATGCGGTCCCCCGGCAGCGGCGGGATCTCGCCAATGGCCAGGATACGGCCATCGCGGATGCGGATATCGCCTTGCGCGCGGGCGGCGGGGCCATCCAGCGCGGTGAACAGGCCAAGGGCGGAGCGGATGACAAGATCGCTCATGCGGCGGGCTTTGCGGCGGGGTGGGGGAGGGGGGCGATGGACATGATGGCGCGCAATGTGCCGCGCCTGCACAGCTTTGGCAAACGTTTTCCATCACCCCTGGGCAAGCTGTAAGCCCGGTCGCGGGCCGGCTCAGTCGTCCAGCGCGATCAGCCGGCCATAGCTTTCGGTATCAAGCAGGGTGGGGGCCTGCCAGTGGGGATCGGCGGCAGGGTCTGGCCGGGCGGCTTTCACCGCGGCGATCAGCGTATCGCAGGCGATCCGCTTCAGGTGCTCCATCTCGCCGGCCCAGGGCTTGCCATGGCCGGCAAACACCGTCAGCCCTTCGAGGCTGGCGGTGATGTAGAGCGCCAGATTTTCCAGCGTGCGCGCATCCAGCCCCGGGTTCAGCGCGGCGATGAAGCGCTTCTGGATCACCCGCGAGCGGATGTAGATCGCATCCACCATGCGCGCCACATTGTCGTCGCGGCTGGCCAGCGCCCACAGTTCGGGGAACAGGCGGGTGGTCTTCAGCGTCAGGATATCGTCGAGCACGGCGGCGATGAAGGAGCGCAGGCGGGCCTCGGGCGGCTCGTCGGAGGGCGTGCGGAAGGTTTCGAAAAACTCCTCATAGGAGGACAGCACGCCCGAGAGCACATCGAGAATCAGATCCTCGCGGCTGGAATAATAATGGCTGATGGCGCTGACGCGGATGCCCATGCGGCGGGCGATCTCTCGCAGGGTGACGGCGGGAAAGCCATCATGGATAAGGATATCTACGGCGGTTTCGAGAATTTGCAGCACGCGTTCCTGCCCGGTCGCGTAGATCCCGCTGCGCGCCTTGATCTTCAGGGTGGGCACATCGAACATATTGATTCCGATCGGGGCCACAGGGCCGGATGATGGTTGCTTGCGCCCTGTTCTAGGCAGGCTTTGGGCGGGCTGTCATCCCCCCTGTTGCCGCTTTGTCACACAAATTGAGCATAAGTTCAACTTTGGTCTAATGTACAAAGTTGAGCGCTTGACCGGTTTTTGTCGCTGCGGCATGTTTCGTGTGTCAGCCGGCAAGCAGGGGGCGTGGCGAAAAGCCACTGCCATTGCCGGAAGGCCAAGCGGGCAAACAGAACCAAACCGCAGGCAGGAATTTCCACCATTCATGAGGGATCAAAGGGACATGAACTCTAGCCGTATTCTGTTTGCCAGCGCCGGGCGCCTGGCCCTGGCCGCTGTGCTGGGCGCGGGCATTGCCGGCGTGGCCCATGCGCAGGACGCAGCGCCCGCCGCCCCGGCCAAGGCCGATGCCATCGGCGAGATCGTGGTGACCGCGCAAAAGCGCCAGACCAGCGCCGACAAGACCCCGATCAGCATCACCGCCGTTTCGGGCGCAGACCTTGCCGCCCGCGGCGTGACCAGCTTTGCCGATCTGGCGGCCGGCACGCCGGGCGTTTCCATCAAGTCGATGGGCCCTGGCCAGACCGAATTCGAAATGCGCGGCATGACCTCGTCTGGCGGCAACAGCCCCACGGTCGGCTTCTATCTGGATGATATCCCGCTCACCTCGCCTGCCTCGGCGCAGAACGGCAAGGTGGTGATCGATCCCACCTTGTATGACCTTTCGCAGGTGGAAGTGCTGCGCGGCCCGCAGGGCACGCTGTATGGCTCGTCCTCGATGGGCGGCACGGTGAAGCTGGTGACCAACAAGCCCAAGCTGGGCAAGTGGGAAGCCAGCGCCGAGCTGACCGGTTCGGGCACCCAGGGCGGCGGCTTCAACCATGCCGAAAACGCCATGCTGAACATCCCCATCACGCCCACGCTGGCGCTGCGCGCGGTGGTCAGCCAGTCGAACACCTCGGGCTTTATCGACCGTGTGGTGGTGGCCAATGGCGACTTCCCGCAATCGACCAACGGCGGCGTGACGCGCGGCAATGTCGCCAGCGCGCCGGTGGAGAAGGTCTATCACGGCTCCAATGCCCAGAACGTGATCGGCACCCGCGTCAGCCTGCTGTGGAAGCCGGTGGACGAGCTGACCATCACCCCCACCTTCTTCTACCAGCGCACCCACGCCAACGGCCCCAGCACCTACGACAGCGATCCGGGCACGATGGCGCATTACCAGCCCTTCGACATCGCCGAGCCCTATACCGACGAGATCAAGATCGGTGCGGCCACCATCAACTATCACTTCCCCACCTTCGATGTGACCTCGGCCACGTCCTACTGGTCGCGCAAGTCCACCATGGTGCAGGACAATTCGGAAAACCTGCCGTCCTGCGGCGGCGGCGGCTTCTGCGTGAACAGCGGTGACTACACCTATTATGGCAGCGGCGGCACCGGCGCCATCGCCGCCTACGAGACCGACCCCTCGCAGCAGTTCGCCGAGGAACTGCGCCTCACCTCCACCGGCAAGGGCCGCCTGAAGTGGCTGGTGGGTGCCTATTTCGCCAGCTTCAAGTCGAGCTGGCAGCTGGAAACCGACGTGGCCAACCCGGAGGTCTTCGGTTCGCCCACGCCCAAGATCTTCAGCCTGAACGAGCCGACCCGCATCAAGCAGTATGCGCTGTTCGGCGAGGCGAACTACGAGGTGACGAAGAACCTGCATGTCACGGTGGGCCTGCGCGGCTATCACTATGACACCACGCTCGACATGGTGACCGGCGGCTATGGCTCGCCCACCGGCGATGGCACCTACATCACCCAGCATGTGGTGCAGAAGAGCACCGGCGTGAACCCCAAGTTCGACATCTCCTATCAGGCCACGCCCAACACCCTCGTCTATGTGACGGTGGCGCGCGGCTTCCGCCCGGGCGGTGGCAACCAGCCGCTGCCTTCGGATGGCACCCAGCCGGAAGGCACCTTCAACCGCGGCATGTATGATGCGCTGGTGAACATGGGCTATGCCAGCGGCAAGGCGCCGGTGGCCTATGGGCCGGATCATCTGTGGAGCTATGAGCTGGGCGAGAAGGCCAAGCTGTTCGACAGGCACCTGCGCCTCAACGCCAGCATCTACTACGAGAACTGGCAGGCCATCCAGATGGAGCTGCTGCCCGAGGGCTATCCGCTGTTCGACAACGCCGCCAGCGCCAAGATCTATGGCGGCGAAGTGGAAGCGCAGGCGGTGCTGACCAGCCACCTGTCGGTGGGCGGCCAGATCGGCTACACCCATGCCACCCTCGATCAGGCCGCCCATGGCCTCGTCGATGGCCAGCGCCTGCCGGATGTGCCCAAGTGGTCGGGCGGCGGCAACATCAGCTACAGCCGCGCGCTGGACACCGTGCATGACTTCACCTTCCGCGTGGACGACACCTATGTGGGCGACCGCGTGGGCCTGGCCACCTATCAGGGCTCGGTGAACAACCCGAACACGCCGCTGCCGGCGTATAATCTGGTGAACCTGCGCACCGGCGTTGCCTCGAAGGCGGGCTGGAGCGTGGCCTTCTTCATCACCAACCTCACCAACAAGCACGCTTATCTGGAAAATGCGGCGCAGCTGGGCCTGCCCAATGCCTCGTACAACCGGGTGGTGACCAACCAGCCGCGCACCTTCGGCGTGGATCTGAGCTGGCACCTCTAAGCCTTGGCAAGGCGCCGGAGGGCCGGGCGAAAAGGCCCGCCCCCGGCGCCCGTCCTTTTCCTATCCTGCCGCCTGGCTGGTGGCAGCGGGGGGCATCCTGCCTTGCAGGGCCCTGTCGCCGCTGCCAGCCCTTTGTGCGGCCCTGCAACGGGATGCCCAGCCCTTGGCGCGTTGTGTGAAGATTCTGGCCATGCAGGCCAGCCCCCATGCACTGGCCGGGCGCGATGCCGAAGGCGTGTCCTTCGCGCGTTTCGCCGCAGAGGCACGCGCGGCGCTTGCCGCCCATCCCGATACCGATCTGCTGCTGTTTCCCGAGCTGCACCTGTTTCATCCGGCCGCCGCTGATCTGGCCGCTGCCAACAGGGCCCTGCGCGCCGCCGCCCAACCGCTGGATGGCCCGCTGGATGGCTCGTTGGACCGGGCCCTTGCCGCCCTTGCCGCCGAGCTGGGCGTGGCGCTGCTGCCCGGCACGCTGGCCGAGGCGGGCCCCGAGGGCCAGCTGTTCAACACCGCCCGCGTCTATGGCGCCGATGGCCGCGTGCTGGCCACCTATCGCAAGATCTTCCCCTGGCGCCCCAGCGAGCCCTATGATCCGGGCGCCGAATGGGTGGTGTTCGACCTGCCCGGCAAGGGCCGGCTGGGCCTCACCATCTGCTATGACGCCTGGTTCCCCGAGGCCACGCGCCAGGTGGCCTGGCTGGGCGCGGAACTGGTGCTCAACCTCGTCAAGACCACCACGCCCGACCGCGCGCAGGAACTGGTGCTGGCCCGCGCCAATGCCATCGTCAACCAGTGCTTCCTCGTCTCGCTCAATTGCGCGGGGCCGGTGGGCATGGGGCAAAGCCTCGTCGTCGGGCCGGAGGGCGAGGTGATCGCCGAGGCAGGCGTTGCCCCGCAGGCGATCGCCGTTACCCTCGATCTCGACCGGGCGCAGCATGTGCGCCAGCATGGCACTTGCGGCGAGAACCGCCTGTGGGCACAGCTGCGCCCCGGCGAGGCGCCGATTGCCCTGCCCGCCTATGCCGGCCGCATGGACCCGGCCGACTGGAACCCCCAAACCCGCCTTAAGGATCCCCAAGCATGAGCCAGCCCCGCCCCCATCTCGGCCTGCCGGCGCTGGTGCTGTTTGGCCTGGCCTATCTTGCCCCGCTGATCGTGCTGGGCACGTTCGGCGTGGTGGCGCAGGCCTCGCACGGGGCCACGGCCGGCAGCTATGTGCTGGCGCTGGCCGCGATGCTGTTCACCGCCGCTTCCTATGGGCGGATGGCCGCGCTGCATCCGGTGGCGGGCTCTGCCTATGCCTATGTGTGCCATGCGATCGACCGGCGCGTGGGCTTCATGGTCGGCTGGGCGGTGACGCTGGACTATCTCTTCCTGCCGATGGTGATCTGGCTGATCGGCGCTGCCTATCTGCACGACAGTTTCCCCGCCCTGCCGATGCCGGCGCTGGTGCTGGGCTTCATCTGCATCACCACTTTCCTCAACATTCTGGGCTTCCGCCTGGCCAAGGGCGTGAATGGCCTGCTGATGGCGGTGCAGGCGGTGGTGATCGTGCTGTTCGTGGCGCTGGCGGCGGCGTTTGTCGGCCATGGCGGGCCGCTGCTGCAGAGCCAGCCGTTCATGAACCCGGCTAGCGGCATCGGCGCCATTGCCGCCGGCGCTGCCATTGCCGCTTATTCCTTCCTCGGCTTCGATGCGGTGACGACGCTGGCCGAGGAATGCCACGAGCCGCGCCGCCTGCTGCCCGGCGCCATCTGGCTGACAGCGCTGGTGGGCGGGGCGATCTTCGTGATCGTCTCCTATATCGCCCAGCTGGCCCACCCCGGCTTTGCCTTCCACGATCCGGCAGCGGCCGCCAACGAGATCGCCCGGGCGATCGGCGGGCGCTGGTTTGAAGGGCTGTTCCTGGCCGGGCTGGTGGTGGCGCAATTTGCCAGCGGCATTGCCGCCCAGGCCGCCGGCGCCCGCCTGATCCACGCCATGGCGCGCGATGGCGTGCTGCCGCGCCGCCTGCTGGGCCGGCTGCACCCGCGCTTTGGCACGCCGGCGGCGGCCGTGCTGCTGACCGGGGTGATTGGCCTTTTGGCCCTTGGCCTCACGGTGGAAAGCTCCACCTCCTTCATCAATTTTGGCGCCTTCACGGCCTTTTCCGCCGTGAACCTCTCGGTGATCGCCACGGCCATCCGTCAGGGCCGGCGGGGGATCCTGGGGTGGTATCTGGCGCCCGCCGCCGGCATGGGTGTGGACATGTGGCTGTTGACCAGGCTCGAGCCGGCGGCGATCCATCTGGGGCTGGCGTGGCTGGCGGTGGGGCTGGTGGTGCTGGCCTGGCTGACGCGGGGCTTTCGCCGCCCGCCGCCGGCGCTGCACATGGAAGAGCATTGAGCCCGCGAGGCGCCTAGATCCCTTCCTCGGCGATCTTGCGATGCAGCCACTGGCGAAAGCGCACCAGCAGCGGATCGGACCAGCGCGCCCGCGCACAGCGGAAGGCATAGGCGCCCAGCGTGACGGCGCGGGCCGGCTCTGCGGTGGGTTCCACTTGCACCAGCCGGCCGC
This sequence comes from Novosphingobium sp., assembly GCA_035653915.1. GTDB lineage: Bacteria > Pseudomonadota > Alphaproteobacteria > Sphingomonadales > Sphingomonadaceae > Novosphingobium. The sequence goes on from DASRYE010000169.1 coordinate 8,219, forward strand.
TGGCGAGGTCTTCTGCCACCAGAAAATGGTTGGAAAGGGCCAGCCCCTGGCCCGCGCGCGCGGCCGCCAGCGTGAGATGCGCCTGGCCATAGCGGGCCACCGGCGGCGGCAGGCGGGTGGCATCGCGCCCTTGCGCGGCCAGCCAGCCGGCCCATTCCGAAGCGGAATTTTCCTGGATCAGCGGCAGGTTCACCAGCTCGTCGACAGTGGCCACCGGGCGGGGCAGGCGGGCCAGCAATTCCGGCGCGGCCACGGGGAACACCGGCGGGCGGGCCAGCTCGTCTGTCCGCACGCCGCGCAGGGATGTGGCGGGGTCGTTGTCGAACAGGTAGCGGATGTCGCCATCGGCCTCGTTGCGCTCGAAATGCGGCTCGCTGTCGGTCGATCGCAGGTCGATCACCGGGCGGCCCAGCGCCCCTTGCGCGCGGGCGGCAAAATCGGGCAGCCGCCGCGCCAGCCACAGCAGCGACAAGCCCGGCGAGCACCAGATGGTGAGCACCCCGCCGCGGCTGGCGCGCAGGGCCCTGGTCGCTTCCTCCATCTCGCCGATCGCCGCGCTGATGCGGGCGTGATAGGCTTGGCCCGCCTCGGTCAACTGGCCCGAGCGGCGATCGAGCAGCAGCATGCCCAGCTCTGCCTCCAGCGCCGAGATATGCCGGCTGACGATGGCATGGCTGATCGACAGCGCATCGGCCGCCTTGCGGATGCCGCCCACCTCGCCCACGGCGGCAAAGGCACGCAGGGCGGCAAAGGGCGGCAGGCGATCGGATGCACTCATGAGTGGTAACCTACAGTCACCACAGGCGGCGCGCAAGTCGCCTGTTTCGGGGATGTGCGGTGCCCTATGGTCAACACAAAGCCCAAACAAGGAACCTGCGCGAGATGTCTAACCAGTCCCTGCTCGATCGCCGTATTGCCGCTGTGCCGCGCGGTGTGGGCAATGCCACCAACGTCTATGCCGCTCGCGCCGAAAACGCCGAGATCTGGGATGTGGAAGGCAAGCGCTATGTCGATTTTGCCGGCGGCATTGCCGTGCTCAACGTGGGCCACCGCCACCCCAAGGTGATGGCCGCGGTGGAAAAGCAGCTGGCCGCCTACACCCACACCGCCTTCCAGGTGATGGCCTATGAGCCTTATATCGAGCTGGCCGAGAAGCTGAACGCGCTGGCGCCGATCGAGGGCGCGGCCAAGACGATCTTCTTCACTACCGGCGCCGAGGCCACCGAAAACGCCGTGAAGGTGGCGCGCGCCGCCACCGGCCGGCCGGGCATCATTGCCTTTGCCGGCGGTTTCCATGGCCGCACGGCGCTGTCGGGCGCGATGACCGGCAAGGTCAACCCCTACAAGCGCGGCCTCGGGCCCTTCCCCTCGCATATCTACCACGTGCCGCTGCCCTCGGCGACGAACGGCATCACCGTGGCGGAAAGCCTGCGCGCGCTGGATTTCCTCTTCGCCGCCGATATCGAGCCCGAGCAGATCGCCGCTTTCATCGTCGAGCCGGTGCAGGGCGAGGGGGGCTTCCACACGCCCGATCCGGCCCTGTTCGAGGCGCTGGAGAAGCTGCGTGAGGAATATGGCATCCTCATCATCGCCGATGAGGTGCAGTCGGGCTTTGCGCGCACCGGCAAGATGTTCGGCATCGAGCACCAGAGCGTGAAGCCGGATCTCATCTCGGTGGCCAAGTCGCTGGCGGGCGGGTTCCCGCTGTCGGGCCTGATCGGCCGGGCCGATCTGATGGATGTGATTGCCCCGGGCGGGCTGGGCGGCACCTATGCCGGCTCGCCGGTGGCCTGTGCGGCGGCGCTGGCCGTGCTGGAAGTGATCGAGGAGGAAAAGCTGCTCGATCGTGCCAATGCGGTGGGCGCGCGCATCCGCGCCGCGGTGCAGGCTGCTGCTGCCCGCAATGACACGCTGGGCATCGCCAATCTGCGCGGGCCGGGCGCGATGATCGGCTTCGACGTGGTGGATGGCGCCGGCAAGCCCGATGCCGCCGCTGCCAAGCAGGTCGTCACCCGCGCGCTCGACAAGGGGCTGGTGGTGCTCACTTGCGGCACCCATGGCGCCGGCATCCGCATCCTCGTGCCGCTGACTGCCAGCGACGCGCTGATCGACGAGGGCCTGGCGATCCTGACCGAGGCGCTGGTGAACGAGGAGGTGGCGGCCTGATGGCAACCCTCGCCCCCTCTTCGCTGGTGCTGTCCGAGCCCGATCTGCTGCGCGATGCCGCCTTTGTCGGCGGCACCTGGCTGGCGGGCGAGGAGACCATCGCTGTCACCAACCCGGCCGATGGCAGCCTGGTGGGCACGGTGCCCAATCTGGGCGCGGCCGAAACCACGCTGGCGGTGGATGCCGCCGCCCGCGCCCAGGCGCTGTGGGCAAAGGAAACCGGCAAGGCCCGCGGCCAGGTGCTGGCCCGCTGGGCCGAGCTGATGGCCACCCATGCCGACGACCTGGCCCGGCTGATGACCGCCGAACAGGGCAAGCCGCTGGCCGAGGCCAAGGGCGAAGTGGCCTATGCGGCCAGCTTCCTCGAATGGTTTGCCGGCGAGGCGCGCCGCGTTAACGGCGAGATCCTCACCCCCCACGCGGCTGACCGGCGCCTGCTGGTGCGCAAGGAGCCGGTGGGCGTGGTGGCGGCGGTCACCCCGTGGAACTTCCCGCTGGCGATGATCACCCGCAAGGCGGGCCCGGCGCTGGCGGCGGGCTGCGCGGTGGTGCTCAAGCCGTCGGAGCTGACGCCGCTGTCGGCGCTGGCGCTGGCCCGGCTGGCCGAGCAGGCGGGCGTGCCGGCCGGCGTGTTCAATGTCGTCACCGGCGATGCCGCGCCCATCGGCGATGTGCTGACCGGCGACAAGCGCATCCGCAAGTTCACCTTCACCGGTTCCACCCGGGTGGGCAAGCTGCTGGCGGCGCGCTGCATGGATACGGTGAAGCGGGTGAGCCTGGAGCTGGGCGGCAATGCGCCCTTCATCGTCTTCGACGACGCCGATCTTGATGCGGCGGTGGAAGGGGCGATGGCCAGCAAGTTCCGCAATGCCGGGCAGACCTGCGTGTGCGCCAACCGGCTGCTGGTGCAGTCGGGCATCTATGATGCCTTTGCCAGCAAGCTGTCCGCCAAGGTGCGCGCGCTGGTGGTGGGCCCGGGCCTGGCCGGCCCCAGCGACCAGGGCCCGCTGATCGACGGGCGCGCGGTGGCCAAGGCCGAGGCCCATGTGACCGACGCGCTGGCCCGTGGCGGCAGGCTGCTGGTGGGCGGGCGCGCCAAGCCCGGCCGCGGCAGCTTCTTCGAGCCGACGGTGATTGCCGAAGTGCCGGGCGATGCGCTGCTGTGCCGCGAGGAAACCTTTGGGCCGGTGGCCGGCCTCGTTCGCTTCGAGACGGAGGAGGAGGCGGTGCGCCTTGCCAACGACACCGATGCGGGCCTTGCCGCTTATGTCTTCACGCGCGACATCGACCGCGCCTGGCGCGTGCCCGAGGCGCTGCAATACGGCATGGTGGGGCTGAACACCGGCCTTATCAGCACCGAAGTGGCGCCGTTTGGCGGGGTCAAGGAATCGGGCATGGGCCGCGAAGGCTCGCACCACGGCATGGATGATTATCTGAGCCTGAAGCTGGTGTGCCAGGCCGTTTCCAGGGGCTGAGGCCAGGCTGCCATATGCGGCGAAAGGGGGATGCGCGGGGGAAGCCTTGCGCCTCCCCCTTCGCTTTTCAAACCTGCTCCATCCACCCGGCGATGCCCTCGGCGCCTTCATCGCGCCTGAGGCCGGCAGCCGCGCCCAGCCGGTCTGCCGCTGCCTTCTTCTGGTCCAGCTTCCAGGCGCCTGTCAGCACCGGCGCCACCATGCGGATGCCAACGATCCCCTTCAGCAGCGCGGCCAGATAATCCGCCGGCGCCTCGGCCACGGTCCAGGGGCGGGGGCGGTGGTTTTCATGGGCGGCGGTCAGCGGCTCCAGCAGGGCCAGCAGGCCCTCTGCATCCTCCACCACTTCCATCTGCCCGCGCGCTTCCACCGCGATATAGTTCCAGGTGGGCACCACGCGGCCGGCGTCCTGCTTGCTGGGATACCAGCCGGGCGAGATATAGGCATCGTCGATCAGGAAGGTGGCGGCGGCCTCTGTGCCGGCCAGCCCCCGCCATTGCGGATTGGCCCGCGCCAGATGGGCGATGAGGGTGAGCTCTTCCCCCGCGCCCGCCAGCACGAAAGGCAGGTGCGAGACATGCAGCTGCCCCGCGTTGAAGCTGGCGAGCGTGCCGAAGCCGCGCTGGCGGATGGCGCCGACCAGCACCTCCTGGCGATGTTCCTGATAGGGCGGGGGGATATACATGGGCGCGATCCTAGCGCGCCAGCTGCCGTTCAGCCATCCCAAACGGCGGCATAAAGCGCCTCGATCTCGGCGGCGCTGGCCAGGCGCGGATTGTTGGCCGGCGAGCCCGAGGCCAGCGCCTGTTCGGCCATCAGCGGGGTGAGCGCGTGCCAGCGGGCCTTGTCGATCCCGTGGCGGGCGGGCGAGGGCACGGCCAGATCGGCATTCAGCTGGCGCAGTTCCTCCACCAGCACGCCCACGGCCGCCTGCTGGCCCAGCCCTGCCACATCCAGACCCATGGCCACAGCGCAGGCGGCATAGCGTTCCAGCGCGGCAGGCGCGGAAAAAGCCGTGATCGCCGGCAGCAGCATCGCGTTCGACAGGCCATGCGGCACGTGGAAATGGGCGCCGATCGGCCGGCTCATGCCATGCACCAGCGCGACAGAGGCATTGGAAAAGGCAATGCCGGCCATGGTGGCGCCAAACATCATCGCCTCACGCGCGGGGCGGTTGGCCGGATCTGCCCACACGCGGCGCAGGTTGGGGGCAATGGCCGCCATCGCCGCCAGCGCTGCCTGATCGCTGAACGGATGGGCCCGGCGCGAGACATAGGCCTCGATCGCATGGGTCAGCGCGTCGATGCCGGTATCGGCGGTGAGGCGCGGGGGCATGCTGAGGGTCAGCTCGTAATCCACCAGCGCGGCCACCGGCAGATAGGCAAGGCCGGCGCACAGCATCTTCTCGTCGCGCGTTTCGTCGGTGATGATGGTGAAGCGGGTGGCTTCCGATCCGGTGCCGGCGGTGGTGGGAATGGCGATGATTGGCAGGCCCGGGGCATCCTGCAGGTGGGGGGCCTTGTAGTCCTGCGCGGTGCCGCCCAGCGGGCCCAGCACGGCAATCGCCTTGGCGCTGTCGATCGGGCTGCCGCCGCCAAAGCCCACCACGCAATCATGCGGGGCTGCGGCCAGGCAGACAAGGCCGGCGGCGATCGAGGCGGTGGTCGGCTCGGGCACGGTATCGGCAAACACGCGCGAGGGGATGCCGGCGGCGGCGAGCCCCGCCACCAGCCTGTCGGCCAGGCCATGATCGGCCAGGTAGCGGTCGGTGACGATCAGCGGGTGCGCCAGGCCAAGGCTGGCCAGCACGGCCGCCAGCTCGCCCGAGGCGCCGGCGCCGATGCGCATCAGGCGGGGCAGGGCGATGGTGTGGGTCATGGGTCGTCTCCTCCAGCGGCGGGGCGATGATAGACGCCAATGCGCGCGGGTGCCCCCTGCCCAAATGAGCGGTTTGGCGTTTCCCGTGGCCGGGCCCCGATCGGCCGCTTGGGCAATGGCCAGCGCCGGCCGCTTGTGGCAGCACCGGGCGGGGACAGGAGAAAGGGAGGCCTGCTTGCACGAACATCCGCTGCGCCGGCAGATTGTGGGCGAAATGCATTTGCGGCGCTGGCCGGCGGTGGCCGCGCCTGCCACTATCGTTCAGATGCTGCGGCAGGTGGCGCCCGAACAGCGCGCGGCCGAGGCGGCGCATCTGGCGCAGGTGGCCGCTGCTCTGCCTGAGGGCGCGCGACATGCCATGGGCCAACTGGCGCCCGGCCTTGCCTATGTGTGGGAACGCCACGCCGAGGCTTCGGGCATCACGCTGTTTGCGCAAGAAGGGGCCGATCCGGCGGCGGGGCTGGCATGGCTGGCCGGTTTTCCAGGCGCCGTGGTGCGCGCTACGCGCATCCGGGTGGTCTCTGGCGAAGCGCAGGTGGCAGCGGCGCTGGCAGGGGCGGGCTTTCTGGCCTCCGATCTCGTCAGCTGCGGGATCGGGCCGGAAGGGTGCCGGCTGTGGTCGGATTTCCGCATTGGCGCCGATGGCTTTGGCCAGCTGGTGGTGGATGTGCCCGAAGCCCCCGCGCAAGCGGCGGCACGGCAGGGGCATGATGTGGCCCGGCTGCTGCAAACGCTGCAGGATCTGGGCAATTATCGCAATCTGGCGCTCTTGGGCCTGCCGCTGGCGCGGGCGCACTGGCCGCGGCTGGATGGGGTGGAAGAGGCGCTGCGGCAGCTGGCGGGCGATGTCGGCCGGGCGGATCTGACCGATGATGCGCTGCTGGAGAAGGTCTGCGCGATCAGCCTGGAGCTGATGTCGATCGGCGCGGAAACGCGCTATCGGCTGAGCGCCACGCGCGCCTATGCCCGGCTGGTGGAAGAGCGGCTGGGCCAACTGGCGGTGCGCCCCATCGCCGGCTATCCCTCGCTGGAGGATTTCACCCATCGCCGCTTTTTGCCGGCGGTGCGCACCTGTTCGGCCTTCGACCGGCGGCTGGGCGAGCTGACCGCGCGCGGCGCCCAGTTCACCGCCCTGCTGCGCACCCGCGTGGAAACCCGCATCGAGAACCAGAACGGCCAGCTGCTGCGCTCCATGGAGCAGAGCGCCTCGCTGCAATTGCGGCTGCAACAGCTGGTGGAAGGGCTCTCGGTGGTGGCGCTCAGCTATTATGCGCTGGCGCTGGTGGGCTATGTGCTGAAGGGCGTGGAGGAAGTGGCGCCGCATTTCCCGGCGGTGGCGGCAGAAGGGGCGCTGGTGCCGGTGGTGGTGGCCTGCGTGTGGCTGGGGCTGCACCGGATGAAGGCGCGCTTGCTGGGCGGGCATTGATGGGCAGCGGCACCGGGCCTCTCCCCCACCCGGCCACCCAACGATAGTACCCTAGGGGTGGCCGGGTGAGGGAGAGGGCCGGTGCCGCCCTGCCGCGCCAGCGCGGCACCAAAAACGCTTCACACAAAAAACGGGCGAGGGGGCGCCGGGGTTTTGCCCCTTTGCCCACTCGCCCGCGAAGAAAGCGGCGGCCGCCAACGTGATGGGAGGAGCGCGGCCGCCGCCCGCCGGCGTCAGAACTTGACGCCCAGCGTTGCCACATAGGTGCGCGGCGCGGTGTAGTTGAACACCGTGAGGATAGAGCTGGCGCGGATCGCCTGCTGGGTGTCGATGCGGTTGAACAGGTTCTTCACGTTGAAGGCGGCGTAATAGCGATCGCCCTTGGAGTTCCACCGGAGGCCGGCATCCACCACCACCATCGGCCGGCGCATGCTGATCGGCCAGGGGGTGTCGTTGGTGAACAGCGAGGAGGTGTAGTTCAGCTCCGAATTGAAGCGTACGGCCTCGCCGTGGTGGAGATCCAGCTTGTAGTCCACCCCGATCGAGCCCTGGAACTTGGGCGCGTTGTAGAGCGGGATGCCGGACCAGTCGAGCGCGCCGGTGGTGGTGTTGCACACCTGCGCCGTCGGCTGGCCGAGGATCTGCGTGGCCGAGAAGCCGGCGGCGCAGAAGCTCTTGTAATGGGCATCGAGGAAGCCGGCGGAACCGGTGATGTTGAGCCCGCGGGTGAGGCGCGCCTCCAGCTCCAGCTCCACGCCCTTGGTGACGGCAGAGGCGGCGTTGAACACGTTGTTGCTGCTTTGCCCCTGGCTGTTGATGAAGTTCACCGAGCGCTGGAGATCCGACAGGTTGTTCCAGAACAGGGTGATGTTGGCCTTGAGCCGGTGGTGGAACCAGAAGCTCTTGAGGCCCGCTTCCCAGGTCTCGATGCGTTCCGGATCATAGGGGCCGGCGCCGGCAAGGCTGGTGGAAATGGCCGAGAAGCCGCCGCTCTTGAAGCCCTTGGTCCACGAGGCATAGAGCATCATCTCGCTGGTCGGGCGCCAGTCCACCGAGATCTTGGGCGAGAAGTTGGTCCAGCTCTTCTTCGCCTCGCCATAGGGCCCCACCTGCAGGAACACCCCCGGCGACAGGCCGACAGCGGCCGCCACCGTGGTGGGATCGCGCGATTGATAGGCGAAGTAGAAGTCCTTGGTCTCGCCCATTTCGCGCCCGCCAAAGTTCAGGCGCACATTGCGCATCGGGCGCACTTCCAGCTCGCCGAACACTGCCCAGCTGTCGCGCTTCTGCATCACGTTGGTTTGCGAATTGGCCGCGGTGAGGGGCGCGTATTCGGAATAGGTGATGTTGCCATAGGTGAGGTCGTCATGCGCGTAATAGGCGCCCACCAGCAGCTGGAAGGTCTTGTTCAGCTCCTTGATGCCGCGCACTTCCTGGCTGAAATTCTTCAGCTGCGTGCGGTAGTAGTTGGTGAGATAGGCGATCTTGCCGCCCACCGGATCGGTGAACAGCGCATCGCTGGAATATTGATAGCCGGTGATCAGGTTGATCGAGCCGCCCTCGATGTTGCGGGTGATGTTGAGCGCGACATTGTCCTGGTTGACGAAACTGTCCTGGCCGGGGCGGATGTTCACATTCGTCCAGTAGCGTGGATAATTGTAGAGGTTGGGCGGATCGCCGGCGATCGAGCCGAACAGCTGGGCGGGCAGCGCCGAGGAGGCCATGGCCGGCGTGGTGGAGGCGTTTTGCGCGGGCGTGGGCTGGCTGCGGTCGCGCACGTGCTCGTATTTGAAGAAGATGTTCCAGTCGGGCGAGGGGGTGTAGAGCAGCGAGATGCGCCCGGTGATATTGTCGTCGCCGCCCAGCGGTTTGCCGTTTTCCTGGATCGAATGGTAATAGCCATCCGATTTGGTGACGAGCAGCGAGGCGCGCATCGCCAGCACATCCTGCACGATCGGCACATTCACCGCCGCGCGCGTTTCCCAGCGCCCGTAATTGCCGATGCGCCCTTCCACCTGGCCGCCAAATTCCTGCGTGGGCCGCTTCGACTGGATGTTGACCGCGCCGGCAAAGGCGTTGCGGCCAAACAATGTGCCCTGGGGGCCGCGCAGCACTTCCACCGATTCAATATCGAACATGTCGAGCACGTTGAGGGTGGAGCGCGGCTGGTAGAGCCCGTCGATATAGAAGGCGGTGGAAGGATCGCCGGCCTGGTCGGAGCGGGCATAGTTGACGCCGCGGATCGCCAGCATGCCCGCGCGCCCCTGCGAGCCCAGCGAATCGATGCGCACATTGGGCATGGAGCCGCCCAGATCGGTGATGTTCTGCGGCGCCTTGGCCTCGATCTGCTCCGAGGTCAGCGCCGAGACGGCCAGCGGCGTGCGCTGCAGCGGCTCGGCGCGCTTGCGGGCGGTCACCACGATATCGGCGATGCTGGTGTCGGTGCCCTTGGCGATGGGGGTGGTGGGCGCGCCTTCCTCAGCCTGGGCGTTGCCGGCCAGCGCCGCGGCGCAAAGGCCGATGGCAAGGGCCAGGGCAGAGCCTGTGGCTCGCCTCCTCTGGGCGCATTGATCCTGTGTCACGTGATCCTCTCCTTTGTGTTTTGGGTTATGTTCTGTGTCAGGCAGGCACAGGGCAGCCGCTGGCGGCGCGCGCGGGCACAGGCCCGGCGCCCGCCCGCAAGGGGCCCCGATCGCTTTCGTGAAAGGCTCGGTCCGCCGGTTTCAGCCGGCGCGGCCGAGGATCAGTCTCTCTCTCCCGTGGGGGCCTGGGCCCCTTCGGTCCTGTCGGCGGCGGGCTTGTCCAGGCCGGCCAGAATGCCATTGCTGATGAAGCGGATGTAGGTGTCGATCACATCGGGGCTGAGCGGCACCACCTTGTGCCCGGCCACGCCATAGCGGCGCATGATCTGCGAGCGCGCGCCGATCAGCATCACCGCCAGCTGTTCCAGCTGCGCGTGGCTCCAGCCTTCCAGCACGGTGCCGGCGCGTTTGCGGGCCAGCGCGCGCACATAGCCGTTGGCCATCGCATCGATATGGGCGGTGTAGCTGACGGGAGAATAGAGCTCGGCCTCCTGCGTCAGCCGGGCCATGAAGGGATAGCGGCAGAAGAAATCGTGGTTGGCTTCCAGGCCGCGGCGTTCCAGTTCCACCAGGCTGCCGCATTCGTGCACGGCATCGCGCACATGTTCCAGCATGCGCAGGCTCATCTCGCGCAGCAGTTCCTCGAACATTTCCTGCTGCGACTGGAAGTGGAGGTAGAAGGTGCCGTGGGCGATGCGGGCCCTGGCCGTGACGCGGGCGATGGTGCAGCCGGCAAAGCCGTATTTGCCGATCATCTGCCCGGCTGCTTCCAGCAGCTTGCGCCGGGTGGCCTCGCGCCGTTCCAGCTGCCCGGGCGAGGGGCGGCGGCTGCGGCGGGCAGGCGTGGTGGCCGGCGCGGGCGGGGCGGGCTTGCTGCGTGTGGGCATCGGTCGGGATCTGTCCATCAAGCGGGCGCAGGGGGCGCCCTGTTGCCGCCATGCCGCGCCCATGGCCGCCATGGCAAGAGGCAGGGGATGCGCCGCCATGCCGCCGGCCGCCTGCCGGCCATGGCCGATGCCGCCTACCACGACCCTACGACAGACTCGCCAGACCATGACCATCCCCCGGATATTGCCTGCCTTTCCGACCGGCGCTGCACCTGTGTCGGTGCCTTAATATGAATGGCTAATCATTTTTATGGTGGATGATAACCTGCCATTTCTCACAGGTTATGAACTGCCTTTGGATGACTTGACAGTCATATTTAGCTGCGCGACGATCCCTTGCACAAGGCGGGCAGGCAAGCGGGCAACCACAACGCCCCACCTGCGCCAACCGGGACAGGACAGGCCGAGGACCATCATGGCACACAGCACAACAGGCAGCGGCGCGCCTGCGCCAGGCACGCCCAAAGATGAAAGCGGCCTTGGCCTTGCCTTTGGCACCTATGAGGAAGCGCTGGGCTGGATTGGCCGCGCAACAGAGCCGGCCACCGGCGAGGTGGCGGTCAACACGCCGATGATCCAGCTCTATTGCTCGGCCGTGCAGGATGCCAACCCCACCTATTGGGACGAGGCTTTTGCGCAGGAACACTGGGGCTCCATGGTGGCCCCGCCGGGCATGCTGCAAACCTGGACGATCCCCATGCAATGGCGCCCGGAAGGGGCGCGCACGGTGTCTGTCATGTGCGCCAAGGTGCCGCTGCCGGGCGACAAGCCGATCAACGTCTCCACCGATTTTGAATTCTTCGAGCCGGTGCGCGTCGGCGATCGCCTGACCATGACCGACCGGCTGGAGGCGATCTCGCCGGAAAAGACCACCAAGGTGGGCACCGGCCATTTCATCACCTCGGTCACGGAATATCGCAACCAGGCGGGCGTGCTGCTGGCGCGCAGCACCAATGTGCTGTTCCGCTATCTCTCGGGAGAGGCGGCATGAGCGCTGCGGCAAGGCAGATCTGCTGGCAGGATGTGGACGAGGCAACGCCGCTGCCGGTGCTGGTGCTGGATGTGACCTACAAGATGGCGATCCTGCATGTGGCGGGCGGCTGGGATTACATGCCCGGCCACCACGATCCGGAATTTGCCCGCAGGCAGGGCGCGCCCACGGTGTTCCTCAACACG
>DASRYE010000170.1:0-9854 GCA_035653915.1 Novosphingobium sp.
CCACCAGCCAGAGCCCGTGGCCGCGGCCTGACCGCGCCCGCCCGCCCCCGCAAACAGCCGAAAGCTGCCTCTGATGACTCTCTTGCGCCTGTCTGTTGCCGCCATCCTTGCTGCGGCCCTGCCCGCCGCGCCCGCGCTGGCCCACCATTCCTATTCCGCCTTCGACCGATCGGAAGCGGCCAAGCGCCACATCGCCGGCACGGTGCGCGATTTCGCGCTGATCAACCCGCATGGCTGGCTGAAGCTGGTGGTGGCCGAGCCCGATGGCCGCACCGCCAGCTGGACCTTCGAACTCTCCAGCGCCACGCAGCTGCAACCGCTGGGCTGGTCGCCCGCCAGCATCAGGGTGGGCGACAAAGTGGACGTCACCTTCTTCCCCTTGCGCTTCGGCTCCTATGGCGGGCAGCTGGTGGCGGTGCGGCTGCCGGCGGGCAAGGTGCTGCAGGGCACCGCCGAGCCTGATCGCGGCTATCCCAAGCCGGCCGGGGCCAACGGCAAATGAGCCGGCGCCCGCTCGCCGCCGGCCTCTGGGCCCTGCTTGGCACCGCCACCGCCGCCTTGGGCGCCGAGGAAGCGCCGCTCCTCTGGCACGACAATCCGGACTGGTTCGAGGCCGATTTCACCAGCCCGCCGGCCACCGCCAGTGGCAGCTATGCCGCCATCGGCCCCGATGGCGCCCGCGTGCCGGTGCCCGCCGCCACCTACAGCGCCACGCAGGAAGGCGCTGCCTATCAGGTGATCGTCGCCCGGCTGCATGGCTCGGCCGCGGCCGATCCGCATGTGATCGACCGCAGCATTGCCGCCGCCCGCCGCCAGCCCGGCCTCGCCCTCGACGCCTCGACCAGCCACAGCTATGGCACATCGGGCGCGCAGGCCTGCGGGCGCCAGTTCGGCTTTGCCGGCAAGGATGGCGCGCTGCTCTACCGCACGCTGTTCTACAACCCGCGCACCGAGCGGCTCTACGATATCCGCTCCGAGGTCAGCGCCGCCGCCCAGGCCGATCATGGCGCCGATGTCGTGCATTTCCAGCAAAGCTTCGCCCTGCTGGCAGATCCTGGCGCCAAGGCCGAAACACCGCCCCCCTCGCCCGCCAGCTGGCAGGATGTGGCCGCGCCCGACAAGGCCTTCACCATCCGCTTTCCCGCCGCCCCGCGGATCAGGCAGGAGGCCTATCGCACCGCCACCGGCGCGGCTGTGCCCGCCACCGTCTATGAGGCGCGGGCCGGCGCCGCGCTCTACCGGCTCACCGCCATCCACCTGTGGCAGACAGCGGGCGATGGCCCCGGCGCGCTCGACAGCGAGATCGCCCGCTTCCAGCACAGCGGCACGGTGCTGGAGGAAGGGCCGGCGGCGATCCCCTATGGCCAGTGCGGCCGCGCCATTGCCCTGCGCACGCCAGACGGCACCCGGCGCGAGGTGGAGCTGTTCTTCCCCAGCTCGCAGCACCGGCTCTATCTGATCGAGGTGCGCCACAAGGCCGAAAGCCCCGTCGATCCGCTCGATCTGGCGCGCTTTCGCCTCTCCTTCGCGCTGGCCAAGCCGGAATAGCCGCCCATGTCGATCGACACATTCGCCAGCTGGCTCGACCAGACACCGCTCAGCGAGGCGCTGAAGAACAGCGCGCTGATCATTCCCGCCGCCCAGTCGGTGCATATCCTCAGCGTGGCGATCATCGTCTCGGATGCGGCGCTGGCGCTGCTGGTGGCGCTGGGGCTGGCCGGCGCCGACTGGCCGCTGGCCCGCTGGATCGGCGCCACCGGCCGCCGGCTGGGCTGGGCGCTGGGCGCGCTGCTGGCCACCGGCACGCTGCTGGTGGCAGCAGAGCCCACGCGTGAGCTGCCCAATGCCGCCTTGCGCCTCAAGATCGCCCTGCTGGTGCCGGTTATCGCCTATGCGCTGTGGCAGCGCCGCCGCCTGGCCCGGGCAGAACCGGCGGCCGCGCCGCGCATCGCCACGGCGGTGTCGCTGGCGCTGTGGGTGGTGGTGGTGGGCCTTGGCCGCTGGATCGCCTACGCATGACGGGGCTGCTTGCATGGCTGGCGCAAACCGCGCCCGCGCAATGGCTGGCACACAACCCGCTGGCCTTCCCGCTGCTGGAAACGGTGCATGTGCTGGCCATCTCGCTGGTGCTGGGCACGGCCACCATCTTCGATATCCGCCTGCTGGGGCTGGGCTGGCAGGGCTGGCCCGCCGGCCCGCTGCTCACCGGCCTGCGCAAGGTGGCGCTGGCCGGCTTTGCCGGCGCGCTGGCCAGCGGCGCCCTGCTCTTCCTCTCGCAGCCGGAAAGCTATGCCCAGAACCTGCCCTTCCGCGCCAAGCTGGCGCTGCTGGCGCTGGCCGGCCTGAACCTGGCGCTGTTCGAGGGGCGCTATGGCCGCCAGCAGGCCAGCTGGCAGCACAGCGCCAGCGTGCCCGCCGGCGCCAGGGTGCAGGCGGGGCTGTCGCTGGGGCTGTGGGGGGCGGTGCTGGTGGCGGGCCGGCTGATCGGCTTCTTCCTGCAGGGCTGAAACCGGCCTCTGCGATAAGCCGGCTTGGCAGCCTGCAGCAATTCGTCTAGCCTTTTCATCGGTGCGGCCCCCGGCCGTTACCAATAACACGCGCTGGTGCCCGCAAGGGCTTGAAAGGGAACACGGGTGCGGCCCCGCCGGAAGGCAGGCCAAATCCCGGGCTGTCCCTGCAACTGTAAGCGACGAGCGCGCTGCATGTGATGCCCCGCCAAGGCGCCGGGGCGCGGCCACTGGACCAGACGCAGAAGCATGCGGGGTCCGGGAAGGCTTTGCATCGCGTGATGACCCGCAAGCCAGGAGACCTGCCCGCGCGTGGTCGCTCTTGCCCTGATCCAGGGGATGATCAAGGCACGGTCCTTTCCGTCCGAGCGGCAAAACCGTCAACCCGCAGGCTGGCTCGCGCCGGCCCTGCGGTCCTGTGTGTCTTGCTAACGGAACCTGCCGATGCAACGCGTTCTTTTCTCCTTATGCCTGTTTGCCCCCGCCCTGTGCCCAGCCCCGGCCATGGCCGAGGAGGGCGAAGGCCAGACCATCACCGTCACCGCCTCACGTGCGGATCTTCTGGGCAGCGCCGTCACGGCCAGCCAGGGCACGGTGAGCCAGGCCGAAGTGGCGCTGCGGCCCATCTATCGGCCCGGCGAGCTGTTCGAGGCGATCCCGGGCCTTGTCGTCACCATCCATTCGGGCGAGGGCAAGGCGCAGCAATATCTCATCCGCGGCTACAACCTCGATCATGGCACCGATTTTGCCAGCTTTGTCGACGACATGCCGGTGAACCGGCCGACCAACGCCCATGGCCAGGGCTATTCCGATCTCAACTTCCTGATGCCCCAGCTGGTGGCCGGCATAGACTATACCAAGGGCCCCTATGCGGCCGCCATCGGCGATTTCGGCTCGGTTGCCTCGGCGCACACCCGGCTGGTGAACGAGCTGCCCGCGCAAGTGGCGGCCACCGTTGGCACCGATGGCTATCAGAATGTCTTTGCCGGCGGCACCTTTCACCTGGGCGCCGACAAGCGCCTGCTGGCCGCTGTGGAACTGGGCCATTACGACGGCCCCTGGCAGCCCGGGCAGAACTTCCGCAAGGTGAACGCCCTCCTGCGCTACAGCCAGGGCAGCGCGCGCGATGGCTTCACCCTCACCGCCATGGCCTATGCCAGCGCCGGCCGCCTCACCACCGACCAGCCCGAGCGCGCCATCGAGGAAGGGCTGATCGGCCGCTATGGCACGCTCGATCCCACCGATTCCAGCAAGTCGCAGCGCTACAGCCTCTCGGCCCATCTCGACAGGCCGGTGGGCCCCGGCCAGCTGGCCGTCAGCCTCTATGCCATCCGCTCCACCATGACGCTGTGGAACAATTTCACCCACTATCTCGACGACCCCGTCTATGGCGATCAGGAGGAGCAGGACGAAAGCCGCACCACCCTGGGCGCGGCCGCCGCCTACACCATCGCCACCCGCATCGCCGGGCTCGACAGCCAGACGGTGGCCGGCTTCCAGCTGCGCTATGATGCCGCCTTTGTCGATCGCAAGCACACCTGGCAGCGCAACACCATCCTCGCCACCTGCTACCAGCAAAGCGACAGCGGCACTTTCGCCTATGCCGCGGTGGGCGGCAATTGCACGGCAGACAAGGTGCGCCTGCTCACCCTGTCTCCCTATGTGGAAGAAACGCTGCATCTGGCCCGCTGGCTGCGCGTGGTGGGGGGCCTTCGCGCCGATTATACCTACGCGCGCGATCACAGCCTGGTGACCGGCACCGGCGGCAGCGGCGGGCAATGGCTGGCCCAGCCCAAGGGCAGCCTGGTGCTGGGCCCCTGGGCCAAAACGGAGCTGTATGTCAGCTGGGGCCGGGGCTTCCATTCCAACGATGTGCGCGGCGTGTTTGGCACGGTGCCAACGCAGGGGCTGTCGGTATCGGGCGGGGCGCGCACGCCGCTGCTGTCGTCCACCACCGGCATGGAAGTGGGGCTGCGCAGCAATCTGCTGCCCAAGCTCAGCCTGCAGCTGGCTGCCTTCCAGCAGGATTTCGGCTCCGAACTGGTCTATAACCCCGATACCGGGCAGGATGAGGCCGGCGCCCCCAGCCGGCGCCAGGGCGTGGAAATATCGGCCCAATACCGCCCCTTCCGCTGGCTGGAGCTGAACACCGACCTCGCCTTCTCGCGCCCGCGCTATCACACGGCCGACCTCGCCGCCTATGGCCTGGCCGAGCCCTATATCGCCGATGCGCCCAATTTCATCTATGCCGCCGGCGTGCTGGTGAACGGGCTGGGGCGCTGGTCGGGCGCGCTGCAATGGCGGCGGCTGGGCACCCATTCGCTCAACGATGGCTACAAATATCCGCAGGATGGCGGCTATTCGGAATGGAACCTCGATGTCGGCTATGCCCTGCCGCGCGGCTGGAGGCTGGGCGTCAGCATCTTCAACCTGTTCAACAGCCACGATGCCGCCGCCGACTATTACTACACCGCCCGCCTGCAGGGCGAACCGGCCGACGGCGTGGCCGGCTTCCAGACCCACCCGCTGGAACCCCGCTCCGCCCGCTTCACCATCGGCAAAACATTCTGACCATGATGCGCGCCTGCCCTCAGGGGCGGGCGCGCCGCAGCAGGTAGATGTCCATGATCCAGCCATGGCGGGCGCGCGCTGCCGCCCGCTCGGCCACGATGCGCGGCGCCACTTCGGCCAGCGGCCCGGCGATCAGCATCTGCTCGGCCATGCCCACATAGGCGCCCCACCAGATCTCCACGCCCGCAGGCGCCAGCCGCGTGAACGAGCATTCGCCATCCAGCATCACCACCAGCGTGTCCACGCCCTGTGGCCAACCCTCGTCGCGCAGGCGCCGCCCGGTGGTGACCAGGAACGGCCCGTTGATCTCGTTGAGGGCGATCGCATGGGCCGCCGTCAGCATGTTGATCGACATGATCCCCGGCACCACCTGCACCGCCCAGCCCTCCAGCCGGGCGGCAATGCGCAGGCTGCTGTCATACAGCGCCGGATCGCCCCAGATCAGCAGCGCCACCCGCCCGCCATCGGGCAACGCCCGGGCGATCGCCCCGGCCCAGCAGGCGGCAATGGCATCGTGCCAGTCTTCCACCCGCTGGCGATAATCGGCTGTGGCCGGGTCGCGCTCGGGCAGGTCGAATTCGGCGATGCGCGTGGCAGGGTTGGTCAGCACGCGGGCGCAGATGTCGCGGCGCAATGCGGCCAGATCCGCCTTCGCCTCGCCCTTGCGCGGGATCAGCACCAGATCGGCGGCGTTGATCTCGCGCACGGCTTCCAGCGTCAGATGATCGACATGGCCGGTGCCGATGCCGATAAGCACCAGCCGGTTCATGCCGCCCCCCCGCCGGCCGGCGCGATGAGGTGGAAGAACGAGCCCGTGGCCAGCCCCCGGCGCGATCCGGTCTCGGCCACCGCATCGCCATTGGCATCGGCCACTTCGGCCAGCGGCGCATCGGGCTGGGCAGTGATGGTGGCATAGTGGAATTCATGGCCCCGCAGCAGGGCGCCGGCGGGCTGGCCCGGCATGGGCCCGGCCAGCCGCGCCAGCCGATAGCCCAGATGCATGCGCCGCCGGGCAAAGGAGGTTTCCAGCCCCAGCAGCCCGGCCATCGGATGCGCGGCCCCGCCGGCATCCACCAGCACCGCGCCCATCGCCATATAGCCGCCGCATTCGCCATGCACCGGGCGGCTTTGGGCAAAAGCGCGCAGCCCTGTGCGAAAATGCGCCGCCGCCGCCAGCCGGCCGGCATGCAGTTCCGGATAGCCGCCGGGCAGCCAGCAGACATCGGCGGCATCATCAGGCGCCTCATCGGCCAGCGGCGAGAAGGGCAGGATCTCGGCCCCCGCCTGCCGCCAGCCGGCCAGCAGATGGGGATAGACGAAAGAAAAGGCCGCATCGCGCGCCAGGGCAATGCGCTGGCCGGGCGGCACCAGCCGGGCCGGCGGTGCCGATGCCATCCCGCCGCCCGCCGCCAGCGCCCGCAGCTGCGCCAGATCAACATGGCTGCCGACAAAGGCGCCCAGCGCTGCCAGAATGGCGGGCAGATCCGTGCGTTCCTCGGCCTGCACCAGGCCCAGATGGCGCTCTGGCAGGGCCAGATCCGTGCGGCGCGGCAGGGCGCCCAGCACGGCGATGCCGGCCTCTGCCATGCCGGCGCGCACCAGCGCCTCGTGCCGGCTGCTGGCCACCTTGTTGAGGATCACCCCGGCCAGCGGCACATCGGGGCGGAAGCGGGCAAAGCCCATGGCCACCGCCGCTGCCGATTGCGCCTGGCCCGACACATCGACCACCAGCACCACCGGCCAGCCGGCCCTGGCCGCCAGTTCAGCGCTGGCGCCATTGCCGGCAGCGCCCGCCGCCGCCACGCCATCGAACAGCCCCATGGAGCCTTCGGCCAGCGCCAGATCCATGCCCGCGGCAACGCCGGCAATGCCGGCCAGCATCGCCCCGTCCATCGCCCAGCTGTCGAGGTTGAACGAGGGGCGGCCGGCAGCGGCGGTGTGGAAGGCCGGGTCGATATAATCCGGCCCGTTCTTGAACGGCTGCACCCGCACGCCGGCGGCGCGAAAGGCGGCCAGCAGGCCCAGCGTCACCATCGTCTTGCCGGCGCCCGAGGCCGGCGCCGAGATCACCAGCCCCGGCGGCAGGGCGCCGCTCATGGCGCGGTCTCGGGGAAGCGCGGGGCGGTGCCCTGCGGGCGATAGCGCCGGTCGTAATCGGCGGCATAGAGCCGGCTTTCGGCAAAATCACCCGCGCCGATCGCCCGGCCGACAAGGATCAGCGCGGTGCGCTCCAGCTCGGCCCCCAGCGCCGCATCCAGCGTGGCCAGCGTGGCGCGGCAGATCCGCTCATCCGGCCAGCTGGCGCGCCACACCACCGCCACCGGGCAATCGGGCCCGTAATGGGGGGTCAGCTCGGCCACCACGCGATCCAGCGCATGGATCGACAGGTGGATCGCCAGCGTGGCGCCGGTGGCGGCAAAGGCGGCCAGCGTTTCGCCCGGCGGCATGGCGCTGGCCCGGCCCGATGTGCGAGTGAGCACAAGCGATTGCGCCACGCCCGGCAGGGTCAGTTCCGCCTCCAGCGCGGCGGCGGCGGCGGCAAAGGAGGGCACGCCGGGCGTAACATCAAACGGAATGCCCAGCGCCCGCAGCCGGCGCAATTGCTCGCCCATCGCCGACCATACCGACAGATCGCCCGAATGCAGCCGCGCCACATCCTGGCCGGCGGCATGGGCACGGGCGATCTCGGCGATGATCTCGTCGAGCGAGAGGGGCGCCGTGTTAACCAGCCGCGCGCCCGGCGGGCAATGCGCCAGCACCCCTTCGGGCACCAGCGATCCGGCATAGAGGCACACCGGGCTGGCCGCGATCAGCCGCGCGCCGCGCAGGGTCAGCAGATCGGCAGCGCCGGGGCCGGCGCCGATGAAATGCACGGTCATGGCAAGCTCCTTTGGGCGATGGCGGCCGTGGCCATGCCATCTGTGGATATATGGCGCGGCGCGATCAGCCGCGCACCGGGCCCGGCGGCCACCAGCGCCAGCGCCTCGGCCAGCGATCCGGTGCCAAAGCGGGCGATCATCCGCGCGCTGCAAGTGGGCGTGGCCACGCCGGCCAGCGCCTCGGCCGCGATCGGCAGCACCGGCAGCCCCCGCGCGCCGGCCAGCGCCCGCAGCGCCGGCGCCCCCGCCATGGAAGCCAGCGCCGCCAGCGCCGCCACCGGCGCGCCGCCGGCCAGCGCCTCGGCCCGGGCCAGGGCTTCGCCAAGCGCCGCCGGGGTGGCCGCGCCCCGCCAGCCCAGCCCGGCGATCGGTTTGGGCGTGCTCATCGCCAGGCGCTCCACTGCACCACCGGGCGCACCGCTTCCCAGCCGCGAAAGCGGCCCAGCGGGCGCGCATGGGCCAGCTCCACGCGCAACAGCTCGCCGCCATGGCGCGCCTGCGCGGCGGCCAGCACGGCTTCTGTCTCCAGCGTCACACCATTGGCCACCAGCCGCCCGCCCGCGCCCAACCGCGCCCATGCCGCATCGATGAGCGCCGCGCTGGCCCCGCCGCCGATGAACACCGCATCGGGCGCGGGCAGATCGGCCAGCACCGCCGCCGTATCGCCCGCCACCACCTGCAGGCGGTGCGCCAGGCCAAAGCTTTGGGCATTGGCGCGGATATGGGCCAGCCGCCCTTCATGCCGCTCCACCGCCACGGCGCGGCCGCCCGCCAGGCACCATTCGATCCCCACCGAGCCCGAGCCCGCGCCCAGATCCCACAGCAGCTCGCCCGCCCGCGGCCCCAGCGCCGAAAGGGTGAGCGCGCGCACCGGCCGCTTGGTGATCTGGCCATCGTGGCTGAAGAGGTGATCGGGCAGGCCACTGCTGCGGGCGATGCCGCGCGCGCCGGCAAAGGCCACCGCCATCGCCACCGGGGCTGCCACATCGGCCAGGGCAAAGGCATCGGCGCGCGTGGTGCGGCAGCGCTCCTGCGGGCCGCCCAGCCGTTCCAGCACATGGCACTGGCTGGCGCCAAAGCCGCGCGCGGCCAGCCATGCCGCCAGCGCGCCGGCCGCCGTCCCATCGCGCAGCAGGCAGATCGCCCGGGCGCCTGCATCCATCAGCGGCGCCAGCTGCTCGAAGGGGGCGGCATGCAGGCCCATGCAGGCCACTTCCTCGATCCGCCAGCCCAGCCTTGCCGCCGCCAGCGCAAAGGTGGAAGGCGCCGGATAGGCCGCCCATTCCCCGGCCGCCAGATGCCGCGCCAGACTGCCGCCAGCGCCAAACCAGAACGGATCGCCCGAGGCCAGCACCGCCACCTGCGCCCCCCGCAGCGCCAGCACCGGCGCCACCGAAAACGGCACCGGCCAGGCTTTGGCTCGCGGATCATCGGCCAGCCCTGCCAGTTCCAGATGGCGGGGCGCGCCAAACACATGCGCCGCTGCGGCCAGCGCGGCAAGGCTTGCCGGCGGCAGCGCCATCGGCCTATCCTCGCCCATGCCGATGATCGACAGCCATGCCTCAGCCACGCCGCGCCTCCTCCTCCTGGGCGGCACCAGCGAAGCCAGCCAGCTGGCCCGGGCGCTGGCCGCAGCCGGGGTGGATACGGTGTTCTCCTATGCCGGGCGCACGGCCGCGCCCCTGGCCCAGCCGCTGCCCACGCGCATCGGCGGCTTTGGCGGAGCCGACGGGCTGGCCGCCTGGCTGCGGGCGGAAGGGATCACCCATGTCGTGGATGCAACGCACCCCTTTGCCGCCACCATCAGCCGCAACGCGCTGGCCGCTTGCGCTGCCACCGGCGTGCCGCTGGCCGCCTTCGAGCGGCCGGCATGGCAGGCTGGCCCCGGCGATCGCTG
>DASRYE010000171.1:0-22653 GCA_035653915.1 Novosphingobium sp.
CGAGCAGGCCCGAATAGGGCTGCTGGGCGGTTGCCTCGCGGCTGACCTTGGAATTGCGGTCGCGGCCGATATCGAAGGTCTCGTCGAAAGCGGCGGCATGGGTGGGGAACCGGCTGACCGCGCCCTCGGCCACCACCTTGCCGTTGACCAGCAGGCGGATGGTGCCCCCGCCCACCTTCGACAGCAGCGGCAGCGCGCCCGCTTCACCGCCCGGCGCCGGCACGAAGTCGTAGCCAACGGTGGCCGCGCCCGCCGGCAGCGGTTCGCTGGCGGCAATCACTTCGTGGCGCAGGTTGTAGGCGTTGTTTTCAAACACCAGCCTGCCGCCCTTGACGTAGAACACATAGCCGCCAAGCCGCCCGCCATGGGCGATCAGCACGCCCTCGCCCTTGGCCGCATCGCCCTTGAGATCGATCTCGAGGTGATGGGCGCGGCCCACCAGCACCGGCTGGGCGGCAACCGGCAGGCCGGAAATATCGGGCTGGAAGCTGAAGCTGACCTTTTTGGGGCTGACGGCAAGCGGCGCGCCAAACGGCAGCGGGATCAACGGGAAGACGCCATTGCGGCCCCCTTCGCGCAGGAATTCGGCCTGCAGTTCGGCCAGCTTGGCCGGGTTTGCCCGGGCCAGATCCGTCGCCTCGGAGAAGTCCTCGGTGATATGGTAGAGTTCCCAGCGGTCCTGCGCGGTATTGTCGTTATAGATGCGCCCCACATCCTTCAGCAGATCCCACGGCTGGTAGCTGCGCTTGGCCGCCGCCACCCAGCCATCCTTGTAGATCGCCCGGTTGCCGAAGATCTCGAAATATTGCTCGGTGTGGGTTTCGGGGGCATCGGGATTGGTGAAGCTGGCCAGCAGCGAGCGGCCTTCGAAGGGCAGCTGCCGCACCCCGTCGATCGTCTCGGGCGCGTGGATGCCGGCGGCCTCGAGGATGGTCGGGGCGATGTCGTTGACATGGGCGAATTGCGCGCGGATCCGGCCGCTGTCGCGCGTGTGGCCCGGCCAGTCGACGATCAGCGGATCGCGGGTGGCGCCAAAATGGCTGGCCACCTGCTTCATCCACTGGAACGGGGTGGATGTGGCCCAGGCCCAGCCGGCCGCATAATGGTTGGCATATTCCGGCCCGCCCAGTTGGTCGGCATGGGCGGCGATGGTGGCAAAATCGGCGGGGGCGCCGCCGGCCTTGGCCTGTTCATTGGCAATGGCGCCCTCGATATCGCCCTCGGCGCTGCCGCCATTGTCGCCCACGATATAGAGCACCAGCAGGTTGTCGCCGCCCGGGCGGCTGCGCAGCGTGTCGATCAGCCGGCCCACTTCGGCATCGGTCTGTTCGAGATAGGCGGAGAACACCTCCATCTCATGCGCATAGAGCTGCTTCTGCGCGGCTGTCAGGCTGTCCCAGGCGGGCAGGCCATCGGGGCGCGGGGTCAGTTTGGTGTCCCTGGGGATGATGCCCAGCCGCTTCTGGCGCTCGAAGGCGGCGGTGCGATAGGCATCCCAGCCGGCATCGAAGCGGCCCTTGTTCCGCGCGATCCATTCCTGCGGCACATGATGCGGCATGTGCACGGCGCCCGTGGCGAAATAGAGGAAATAGGGCTTGGCCGCAGCGGCGGCATTATGATCATCCACCCAGCCGATCGCCCGGTTCACGATATCGGTGGTGAAGTGATAGCCCTGTTCGGGCGTGGCCGGCAGCGGGGTTGCGGTGGTGTCGTTGTAGAGATGCGGCTCCCACTGGTTGTCATCGCCCGACATGAAGCCGTAGAAATGATCGAAGCCAAGGCCGGTGGGCCAGTGGTTGAAGGGGCCGGCCGGCGTCACTTCCCAGCGCGGAGTGTTGTGCCACTTGCCAAAGGCGGCGGTCGAATAGCCGTTCAGCTGCAGGATGCGGGCGATCGAGCCGGTCTCCTGCTTCCAGATGGAATTATAGGCCGGAAAGCCCGCGGCGATATCGGCCAGATTGCCAAAGCCCACCTGATGGTGGTTGCGCCCCGTGAGCAGGGCGGCGCGGGTGGGCGAGCAGATGCCGGTGACGTGGAAGCGGTTGTAACGCAGCCCCTCGGCGGCATAGCGATCGAGGTTGGGCGTGCGCGCGCCGCCGCCGAAAGTGGTGGTGGCGGCAAAGCCGGCATCGTCGATCAGCACCAGCAGCACGTTGGGCGCACCCTTGGGCGCCTCGGCCGGCCTGGGGAAGGCGGGCACGGATTGCGCGCGGCTCTGCGCGATCTTGCCGGCAAAAGCTTCGCCCTCGGGGATATGCTGGGCCATGGCCTGCCCGGCCAGCGCCGTGGCAGACAGGAGCAGGGCCGCACCGGCAAGGCGGCGGCGGGCGGACGAAAGGCGCAAAAGAGGCATCGGTTGTTCCTTGAAGACGCGCTGGCCGGGGCGCCGCGCCAGGGCGGCACCGGCAGCGGTGCGTTGCGGGAAAGGGAGATGCCCTGGCGTGGTCGCCTCGGGCAGGAAGCTGGGGGGCCGGAAGCTGCGGGGCGGGCCCGCCGCGGGGGCTCAGCCGGCGGCGGCCGCGCTGGCCGGATCGCGGCCCGCGCGGATAGCGGCGCCCAGCCGGGCGATCACCGGCGCGGTGTGGGAGAGATAGAGCGTGAAGCCCTCGCACAGATAGTTGAGCCCCGGCTCGCCCGCGGCAGTGGTGGCAAAGCGGTGCTTGGGGCAGCCCCCCCAGCACGCGCCAAGATGCGGGCAGGCGCGGCACTGGCCGGGCAGCGTTTCATATTTCGCCTTGCCGAAAGCCTGCGCCCGCGCGCCATCAACCATGGCCACCAGGCTGTCGCTGGCCAGATTGCCCAGCTTGTATTCGGGATAGACGAAATGGTCGCAGGCATAGACATCGCCATTGTGCTCGGCCACCAGCGCCCGCCCGCACACCGGCTGATGATGGCACACAACCCCCGGCGCACCGAGGTGGGCGGCCAGCGTCCATTCGAAATTCATCACGAAAACGCGGCCCACATCGTGCTGGCGCCATTCATCAAACACGGCATTGAGGAACTGCCCCCAGGCCGCCGGCGCCACGGAAAAAGGCGCCACGGCCGCATCTGCCGCGGCCCCCGGGCCATTCAGCGCCAGCCCCTGGGCTGCGGCCTGCGCGCCGGCCACCCGCTCGACCACGGGGGTGAACTGGACGAATTCCACCTGCGCCTCATCACGCAGGAAGCGATAGACCTCGAGCGGGGCCTGCGAGGAATGCGCATCGACACAGGCCAGCACATTATAGGCAACGCCGGCCGCCTGCAGGTGGCGCAGCGCGGCCATCACCTGGGCATGGCTGGGCTTGCCATTGGCATAGCGGCGATAGCGATCGTGGACAGAGGCCGGGCCATCCAGGCTGAGCCCCACCAGAAAGCCCTGTTCGGCGAAAAACCGCGCCCATTCCGCATCGATCAGCGTGCCATTGGTCTGGAAGCTGTTTTCGATGGCGCGCCCGGCGCCATGGCGCTTTTGCAGCGCCACGGCCTGCCGGTAGAAATCGATCCCCAGCAGCGCCGGCTCGCCGCCCTGCCAGGTGAACTGCACCGGCGCCTGGCGCGGCGTTGCGGCGATGGTCTGGCGCACATAGGCTTCCAGCGCCTCGGCCGACATGCGGCGCGCCTGTTTGCGCTCGGCAAACAGCGCCTCTTTTTCCAGATAGAAACAATAGGTGCAATCAAGGTTGCATTGCGGCCCCGACGGCTTGGCCATCAGGTGAAAGGGCGCGGCGGCCGAGCGCTGCAAGCCGAGGCGGGAAGCAATTGCCATGCGAAAAGACAGACCCTGTTGCGATGCGCACAGGGCTGGGGCCTTCGCGCGTTATATGTCTACTTTTATAATAGACAATGAACGGGTCAAGCCGGGTGGGCCGGCCAGCACCGCTAGATTAACTTCGACGGGGGCAATCAAGCCTTGTTTGGCTTAACCCTACTTGAGCAGTAGAGATATGCCTGTCGACAGGTGTGGAGGCCCACACCGCCGGCCGCTGATGCACCGCGCGGCTTGCCCCACGATGCCAGATGCCAAAGCGTGCACAAGCTGGGGCGACTTCGCCAGGCCGAGGGGTTCTTGCCCTCCTGCACACCCCGCCCCGCAGCCAGACAGCTCTGCCCCAGACGGCTCTTGCGGGCTTCTCACACCCAAACGGACACAGGAGATTTTCCCATGGCCACTGTCGTTGCCTCTTATCCCAACGCCAAGGATCCCGCCTCGCCGCTCGACATCCGCCCGGTTGCCGGCCGCATTGGCGCTGTCATCCACGGCATCCGCCTGGGCGCCGACCTGGATGACGCGACCATCGCCGCGATCGAGGCGGCGCTGATCCGCCACAAGGTGGTGTTCTTCCGCGATCAGGCCCACCTGACCGATGCCGAGCACGAGGCCTTCACGGCGCGCTTCGGCGATCCGGTGGCGCACCCGACGGTGCCGGTGGTGGAAGGCAGCCGGTATCTGCTCGAACTCGACAGCAAGGAAGGCTATGCCGCCTCCAGCTGGCACACCGATGTCACCTTTGTCGATGCCTATCCCAAGGCCTCGATCCTGCGGGCGCTGACCATTCCCGAGGCCGGCGGCGACACGCTCTGGGCCAATGGCGAGACCGCTTACGATGGCCTGCCCGAAGCATTGCGCCAGCTGGTCGACAACCTCTGGGCGGTGCATTCGAACGATTACGACTATGCCGCCGTGCTCAACCACCGCACCGATGAGGACAGCGAGGTGCTGAACGAGCGCAAGAAGTTCCAGAAGAGCGTGTTTGCCAGCACGATCTATGAAACCGAACATCCGGTGGTGCGGGTGCATCCGGTGTCGGGGCAGCGCAGCCTGCTGCTGGGGCATTTCGTGCGCCGCTTCGTGGGCCTGAACGAGGTGGATTCGGCCCGCATCCTCAATGTGCTGCAGGATCACATCACCCGGCCGGAAAACACCGTGCGCTGGCGCTGGCAGCCGGGCGATGTGGCCTTCTGGGACAACCGCAGCACGCAGCACCGCGCGATTGCCGATTTCGGCCTGCAGCGCCGCACCCTGCGCCGCGCCACCGTGCATGGCGAGGTGCCGGTGGGCATCGATGGCCGCCAAAGCCGCACCACCCGCCAGGAAAAGGCCGGCCTGACACCCGCGGCCTGAGGTGCTGAGCCCAAGGGGCGGAGCGCCCGTGCGCGCCGCCCCTTGCGGCTTACCTGACCCCGTAGACCAGCATGGCATTGCCCGGCATCTTGCCGGCAAAGCCATAGCCCGTTTCCACCAGCAGCAGGCCATGCCAGGCAATCGGCGCCGCGCCGCCGCTCATCGAGCCGCCATGGGCGGGCTGCCCGCTGACGGTGGCGACAGGGCCGGTGGTATCGGCATCCCACAGCACCGCGCCGCTGGCGGCATCGAAGATGCGCAGATGGCCATCGTTGCTGCCCGCCAGCACCAGCTGCGAGGTGGCGGTGATCGCGGCCGAATAGCCCGGATGGCACAGCGGCCGATCGCCGCACACGCCTGCCGGTGCCGGCGCCTGCCACACCCGGGCCCCGGTGGCCACATCCAGCGCGAACAGGCCCGGATGCGGCGGCTCGGCATAGGTGCGGCCATCCGGCGCATCGCTGATCGGCACGTAGAGCAGGCCATTGCTGGTGGCCATGCCGAAGTGGATGCCGCCCACTACCCCGCCGCGGCCGATCTGCGCCTGCCACACCAGCCGGCCGGTATCGGGATCCAGCGCATAGGCCGTGCCGGATTTCTGCCCGGCCAGCAGATAATCATGCCCGCCAACGCCGCGCGCCAGCACCACGCCGGCGCCAAAATCATAGTCCGGGCCCTTTTGCGCGGGGCAATTGGCGGTGTCGCGGTCCTCGCACGATCCGTTCCACACATCGCCCGCGCGCGCCTGATACGACCAGCGGATCGCCCCGGTGCCAAGGTCCATCGCCACGATGGCATCGCTCATCGGCGTCACCGGATCGGAATAATTGTCGCCGGTGTCGAGATAGAGCAGGCCGCGCGCCGGATCGATCGCCGGCGTGTTCCAGATCGCCACCCCCGATGGGCCGAAGACCTGCACGCCATCGGCATTCAGGCCGCGCGGCTGGGGCTTGTCGGTGAAATAGGTGCGCCAGCGAGTGGCACCGGTGCGCGCATCCACCGCCAGCAGCGATCCGCGGAAGGTGCAGCAGGAATAGCCCGGGCTGGCAGCAGCCCCTTCCTCCAGCGACGAGACCGGGATGTAGAGCGTGTCGCGATAGAGCGCCGGGGTGGCGGTCAGCGTGGTGCTGGGATGGTCATCGGCGTGCAGGCTCCACACCCTGGTGCCGGTGGTGGCATCCAGCGCATAGACATTGCCGACCAGATCGGAAAAATAGACCAGCGGATGGGCGCCGTGCCCGCCCGGCGTCCACGGCGCCACCACGGGCGCCGTGCGCACTTCGCCGCGGGCGTGGAAGATCCAGCGCGCGCAGCCCGTTTCGGCATCCAGCGCATAGACAGAGCCATCATGGCTGCCGACAAAGATCGCCCCGCCGGCAATCGCCGGCTGCGAGCGGGCGCGCAGGGCACCGGGAAAGCCGATGGCCCATTTGAGATGCAGCTTGCCCACATTCGCGCGGTCGATCCCGGCCAGCTCATCGGCCTCGCGATGCGTGTTGGCCAGATCCAGCCCCCAGCCGGCAAAGGCCGGCGGCGCGCGGTCGTCGAACCAGTTGGCCTTTGGGGCACACATGCGCGGGGGCGGGGCGGTATGCGTGCCCAGCGCCTGATGGGTGACATATTGGGCCACGGCCCGCTTCTGCCCATCATCAAGCGAGGCGGCCATCGGCTGCATCACCCCTGCGGTCAAGGCGTGATAGACCGCCTCGGGCGTGAGCTGCGCAATGATGTATTTCTGCGGCGCGCGGTTGAGGCCCTGTTCGTGGCAGCCTGAACAGATGGTCTGGTAGACCTCCTTGCCCTTGGCCTGCACGGCCGCATCCAGCCGGGCGCCGGGATCGCGATAGGCATCGGCGGGCGGCGCTGAACTGTGCATCCAGGCACCATCATGCGTGTCCTGGGCCAGCGCGGCGCCAGGCGTGCCAGGCATGGCCCCGGCCAGCATCATGGCAGCCGCCAGGCCAAGCCAGCCTGCCTTGCGCAGTGGCGAATCCGGCATTCGTGCTCTCCTCGTCCTGCCTGTCTGTTTTGGTGCAGGCGTATTATTCACGAATAGCCGGCAGCGCCGTTGCCGCAGCTAACCATTTGGAGGGGGGCACGCAGATCCAGCCCTTGCGGCCAGCCGGGCAGGGCCTAGAAGCGCGACAGATCCAGCGCCTCACTCGGCCCCAGCCAGAGGACGTGGGCCGTGTGATCGGCCAGATCATCGCCCGTATTGGCGTGCATGAAGATGGTGAGCGCGCCGCGATGGCCCAGCAGCCACATCGTCACCGGCGCAAAAGAAGCAACCGGCACGGTGATCTGGCAGCTGCCGCGCGGATGCGGCCCCACCGGCTGCAGATGAACGCGCCCCATCCGCGTTTCGGGAAAAGCGGCGATGATCGCCTGCCCCAGCGCCCCTGCAACCCCGGCCTGATCGGGGTCGAAATAGATATGGGCATGAAAATCCCTGATCGTGGGCATGAGGCCTCCGGTTGTGCGGTTTCTGCCCTGCTTGCGGTAGGCCAGCCCATCGCCAGAGGCAATGCGCTGATCCGGCCATCGCGGCAGGGCGCCTTCTCCTGCCCCTAATGCGCCGCAAGATGCGCGGCGCGATGGCTGCTGCGGCCGGGGCGCGGGGGCCGGTGTTCCTCGGCGCGGACACGATGGCGCACTTTGAGCAGATCGTGGCGGGTGACGATGCCGATCACCTGCCCGCTGCCTGGCGCCACCACCGGGATCCGCCCGATGCCGCTTTCCAGGATGAGATCGGCGATGGCCGCCGCCGGGGTTTCCGGCGTGGCGCAGGGCTGCGAGGCATCGGACAGCCTGTCGGCGAGCGTGGCGCCGGGCTCTGCGCCGCCGGGGCCCAGCGCCAGCGCATCCCCGCGGGAGACCAGCCCCAGCAGGCGCCCTGCCGCATCCACCACCGGATAGCTGCGATGGCCCGCCGGCCCGGCCAGAAACGCGGCCGCCTCGGCCATCGGCATGGTGCCGGGCAGGGTCTGCGGGTCGGGTGTCATGATCGCCCCGGCCTGGATCAGGTCCAGCGGATCGACCGTGTATTCCTGCAGGATATGCCGCCCGCGCCGGGCGATCTTCTCGGTAAGGATCGAGCGGCGCATCAGCAGCACGCTCACCGCATGGGCGCCGGCCGCGGCCGCCAGCGTCAGCGGCAGGGCTTCCAGATGGCCGGTCAGCTCGGCGGCGAACAGCGCGCCGGTCAGCGGCGCGCGCATGGCCCCGCTCATGATGCCGGCCATGCCCAGCATCGCCCACACCCCGGCGCCGCCCGGCAGCAGCAGCCCCACCAGCGCCCCCAGCGCGCCGCCCAGCATCAGCAAAGGCGCCAGCACGCCGCCCGACGTGCCCGATCCCAGCGCCACCAGCCACACCGCCGCCTTCATCACCAGCAGCAGCGCCGTGGCGCGCGCCGTCATCCCGCCATCGAGCAGCGCCTGGATATTGCCATAGCCCGCCCCCAGCACGCGCGGCTCCACCAGCGCCCCCAGCCCCACTGCCAGCCCGCCCAGCGCCGGCCACCACATCCAGTGCACGGGCAGGCGGTGGAAACCATCCTCGATCCGGTAGAGCAGCGCCGACAGCAGCCCGGCCAGCAGGCCCGCCAGCGCCCCCAGCCCCAGCGCCGCGGCCAGCGGCCAGGCCCCCGCCGGCACGCCCAGCGCTGCCGGAAACATCGGCCCGGCGCCAATCCACCCCGGCCGCAAGGCACTGGCCACCAGCACGGCGATCACCACCGGCACGAAGCTGCGCGGCTTCCATTCGAACAGCAGCACCTCCACGGCCAGCAGTACCGCGGCCAGCGGCGTGCCGAAGATCGCCGTCATGCCGGCGGCCGCGCCGGCCACCAGCAGGGTCTTGCGCTCGGCCGCGCTGAGGTGGAAACCTTGCGCGAACAGCGAGCCGATCGCGCCGCCGGTCATGATGATCGGGCCCTCGGCGCCGAAGGGGCCGCCGCTGCCGATCGAGATCGCCGAGGACAAGGGCTTGAGGATCGCCACCTTCAGCGACAGCCGGCTTTCGCCATAGAGGATCGCCTCGATCGCCTCGGGTATGCCATGGCCGCGGATCTTCTCCGAGCCAAAGCGCGCCATCAGCCCGACAATCACGCTGCCCAGCACCGGCAGCGCCACCAGCAGCGGCAGCGGCGCCATCATCGCCGCCGGCAGGGTGGCAAGGCGGGCATGCCAGAACAGGTTGGTGGCCAGGGCTATCAGCCCCAGCAGCGCCCATGCCCCGGCCGCGCCCCCCGCCCCCACCGGCACCGCCGCCAGCGCCAGCAGCAGCATGCGCCCATCGGCCGAATGATCGCGCAGGCGCGCAGGAGATGCCGGGGGATGGACAAAGGTCATGTTCGCTCCGAGGGTGATCACTTACGCGTCAATATATCGTATTACGACATAAATCAACGGAGCCTGCACCCGATGCCCGACAGCGAGGCCGACCTGACCGATGCCGATTACGCCGTGCTGGCCGCTTTCCGCTTTGCGCTGCGCAGTTTTCTGGCCTTCAGCGAGGGCAAGGCGGCGGCCTGCGGCCTCACCCCGCAGCAGCACCAGGCCCTGCTGGCGATCCGCGCGGCGCCCGAGGCCCGCGCCACCATCGGCTATGTCGCCGAGCGGCTGATCCTCAAGCCCCACAGCGCCAGCGGGCTGGTCGAGCGGCTGGAGGGACTGGGGCTCTTGCGGCGCGCGCCCTCGCCCACCGACAGGCGCCAATCCGTGCTGTCCCTCACGCCGGAGGCCGAGACCGTTCTGCGCGATCTGAGCGCCACCCATCGCGAGGAAATCCGCCGCCTGCGCCCGCTGCTCACCGGCCTTTTGGCACATATCGGCTGAATGGCGCGCCGCAACCCGCCCCGCAGGCGGCGGCGCGCCATCTGGCCGGTCAGCGGCGGCCGTGCAACACGCTCACCTCATCGCCCATCGGCACCAGCGAATCCTCGTCGAACACGCTGATTTTCCAGCCCTGCGCGGTGCGGACATAGGTGATGTCGTAGCAGCAGTGGACAAACACGCTGGCGCCGCCGCGCCCCTCGGCCTTGCCGATCACATAGCCGCGCGCCTTGGCCTCATCGCCGGCCAGATGGTTGATGTGGAAATTGGTGACATGGTGGCAGTGATAGCGGGTGTCGGCAAACACGCCCTGGAAGAAGGCGCGGATGGCGCCATGCCCGCGATAGACCTCCAGCCCCAGATCCGCGACATCGAACAGCGCATCGGGAGTGAAGCAGGCCAGCAGCCCGTCCATGTCCGCCAGCGTGTCGACGGCGGTGTAATATTGCAGCAGCACCCTTTCCAGCTCGGCGCGGTCTTCCAGTTCCCTGATCCGCTGTTCCAGACTGTGCATGGCCTTCTCTCCTCTTTGTTATGGTGTGGGTATGGTGCCGGTCAAAAGGGGGCGGGATAGCAGGCGCCGGCGATCTCCTCGTAGACCGCCGCCCAGGATTGCGGGGCGAGCGTGTCGGAGAAGGTGATCTGCCCTGCGGCGATCGCCCGGTTCAGCGCATCGAGCGCCTGGGCGGTATCGGGCACTTCGCCTTCGTAAAGGATCAGATAGCGGTAGCTGTCCTGCTGCGTGTCCAGCGGCTGCACCAGGCGCATCCGCTTGGCCCGGACAAAGCCGCCATGGCGCACCATGGCCGGCAGATGCTCCTGCGTGTGCCAGGCGCTGAAGGCCGCATCCTGGCCGTCTGCCGCATTCACCAGGCAGACAAAACTGAATTTGCCCATCGCGGGTCTCCCTGCCGGTGGCGCCTCAACGGCGGCCTTCGAGATAGTCGTTCAGCACTTCGTGAAAGCGGCGGATGCGGTCTTCCTGATCGCTGAGATAGGCATCCTGATAGCCGCGCGAGTGAAAGCCGTTCTGCTGGCTGACCGCCACGGCCAGATCCTGATCGAGGAAATTGCCCAGCGGATGCGCGCTGCCGGCGCCCTGGCCATAGGTGAAGGTTTCGTGGGCGGCCGGGGCAAAGGGGCGCGCACCGAAGATCGTCTGCACTTCGTCGCGGCCGGCCACCGGCGGCACGAAATACCAGTAATCGAAGGTGCACCATTCCGGATCGCGCGGATCAGGCTCGGTGCGATAGAGGTGCAGGCCATCGCAGGTGGCCGTCAGCGTCACATTGGGAAACAGCGTGTGGTGGAAATAATCGGTCAGCTCGTCGTCATGCAGGCTGGCGAAATGGGCATGGCCGCGCGCCGGGCCCAGCCGGCGCTTCTGGCGCTGCAGGGCCAGCCGGCCATCGCGCGAGCGGCCGGCGAAATCGGCCGGATCCAGATCCCATGCGCGCAGCATGTCTTCCCAGGCCGGTTCCACCTCGTTGGGATGGGTGGCGCGCAGCGAGGGCTGGCCCTGCTCGATCATCCGGTTGTGGCCGGCCGGATGCATCTCGAAAACGGTGTTGCGGTAATCCTCGTCGACGATCTGCTGCATCTGCGGATGGACGGTGGGCAGGTGATAGCTCTCGTTGAAATTGTCGGGGGCGAACTTCCAGTTGGTGTTCACCCGGGTGGTGGTCCACAGCACGCGGGTCATCTGCTCGATGCCGCGGCTGGCCAGCAGGGCGGGGATCGGCGCCAGATAATCGGCCAGCGCGGGGGCGGCCGGATCCATGCTGTACCAGGCAAAGCCGCCCCAGCTGGCGCAAGGAATTTCCTTCAGCCCCACCTTGCCGCAAGGATTGCCGCGCGCGAAATTCTCCGGATCCTGGGCCTGGCGCACCAGGCCATCCAGCCCATAGCGCCAGCCATGATAGGGGCAGGCAAAGCCATGCGGCACCGATCCGGCCTGGCCCTGCACCAGCTGGTTGCCGCGGTGGCGGCAGGCGTTGTGGAAGGCCTTGATCGCGCCATCCGGCTGGCGAACGATGATCACCGATTCGCGCAGGAAATCATGCACGACATAATCGCCCGGCTCTTCCAGCTCGGCCATCAGCCCGCCGATATGCCAGATGCGCGTCCACATATGCTCCCATTCGGCGCGGGCGAAGGCGGGGGAATAGTAGCGCTCGCCGGTGATCGGATCGTGGCGCAGGCGCACGGGCGGGCCCGGCGGCGCCAGCGGATAGGCAGGGCGCAGCGCAGCGGCATCAGTGGACATCACGTCTCTCCCCGGTGTGCGGACGTGGTGCAGGTTATTGTACACCCGTCCGACTGATTGAACACTTGTACTATACCGCGCCCGCAAGCCCATGCAAGAGGGCCAGGCAGGCATGCTGCAGGCATGGCTGGCGGCGGGCTTGTTCCGCTTGCTGGCCATGGTAAGGGGGCAAGGATGGCGCCACCGATCCGCAAAACCCGACTGGACCCGGAAGGCGTGCGCCAGCGCATTCTCGACGCGGCCGAAAGCCTGTTTGCCGAGCGCGGCTATGCCGCCACCCCCCTGCGCGACGTGGCCGCGATCGCCGGCGTGCCGGTCAGCCTGATCACCCACCATTTCGGCACCAAGGAAGATCTGTTCAAGCAGGTGATCGCCCGGCGCATCCACGATCATGTGGCCAGCATGCGCGCCCAGCTGGAAACCGCCCGCCAGCAGGCCGCCGGCGCGCCGATCGGCGCAGAGGCTTTCGTCAGGGCCTATATCGGCCCGATGATCAGCCTTTCGGTGCATGGCGGGCCGGGCTGGAAGAACTATGCCCGGCTGCTGGGGCTGGCGATGAACAGCCGGCAATATGAGGAATTCCTGAAACCGATGATCGAGGTCTACGATCCGGTCAACGCGGAATTCGTGGGCGAGCTGCGGCGCATCTATCCCGATGCGGCGCTGCGCAGCCTGCATTGGGGCATGTATTTCCTCAATTCCACCATCCTGCATGTGCTGGTCGAGGCGGGCATGGTCGATCGCCAGTCGCAGGGGTTGTGCCGCTCGGCCGAGCTGGAGGCCATTTTGGAGGAGATGGTGCCCTTCTTCGCCGCCGCCTTCGCGCAGCGGCTGGGCGGCAAGGCCACGCCGCTGCCCGAGGCCAACCTCCCCATCTGATGGCCCCTGCAAGGCAGCGGCCGGGCCCTGCCGGGGCGGGCGTTTTTTCGGTGCGCCTAAAGATTCATTTTGGTTGCATGTTATATCGCATGACGATATTCCGCACATCAAATGCATCTTTAAGAGTCGCCCCTCAACGCCCCTGCCCAAAGGATCTGCCCATGCTCACCGCCGAACAGACCGCCATCGTCAAGGCCACTGTGCCGCTGCTGGAAACCGGCGGCGAAGCGCTGACCACGCATTTCTACCGCATGATGCTGGCCGAACACCCCGAAGTGCGCCCGCTGTTCAACCAGGCGCATCAGGCCAGCGGCACCCAGCCGCGCGCGCTGGCCAATGCCGTGCTGCAATATGCCCGCCATATCGACGATCTGGGCGCGCTGGGCGCCCTGCCGGCGCAGATCATCCAGAAGCATGTGGCGCTGCAGATCCTGCCGGAGCATTATCCGATCGTCGGCGGCTGCCTGCTGCGGGCCATCCGCGAGGTGCTGGGCGCAGAGATCGCCACCGATGCGGTGATCGCCGCCTGGGGCGCGGCCTATGGCCAGCTGGCCGATATACTGATCGGGGCCGAGGGCGCCGAATATGATCGCCTGGCCGCCGCCCCCGGCGGCTGGCGCGGCACCCGCCGCTTCCGCATTGCCGCCAAGGTGCCCGAAAGCGCGGAGATCACTTCCTTCCATCTGGTGCCGGCCGATGGCGGGCCGGTGGTGGCGCATCAGCCGGGGCAATATCTGGGCCTGCGCCTCACCATCGACGGGCAGGAAGTGCGCCGCAACTATTCGCTCTCGCAAGCGGCCAACGGGCGCGATCTGCGCATCAGCGTCAAGCGCGAGCCGGGCGGTGTCGTCTCCACCCATCTGCACGATGTGCTGGCAGAAGGCGACGAGCTCGATGTCTTCCCGCCCGCCGGCGCCTTCGTGCTGCGCCCGGGCAGCGGCCCTGTGGCGCTGATCAGCGGCGGGGTGGGCATCACCCCCACGCTGGCGATGGCCGAAAGCGCGCTGGCGCAGGGGCGCGATCTGGTGTTCATCCACTATGCCCGCAACCCGCAGGTGCAGGCCTTTGGCGCCACGCTGGCGCAATGGGCGCGCCAGCACCCGGGCTTTACCGCCCATGTGGTGCTGGAAGAAGGCGCGGCCACGGGCGCGCCGGCAGGGCGGCCCAGCCTCGCCCAGCTGAGCGCCTGGGTGCCGGTGGAAGGCGATGCCTATGTGCTGGGCCCCAAGCCGTTCATGGCCTTCGTCAACCGCGCGCTGGCCGAGCTGGGCGTGGCCGAAGGGCGCCGCCATTTCGAATTCTTCGGCCCGGCAGAAGCCCTTGCCTGATCCGGCGGGGGCCCTTGCGGCAGATCGGCGGATGTTGCGCTTTCCGGCCCTTGCGGCCTTCCTGCCCCACAGCCCGCCGGCGGGCCTGCGCGAGACGGCGCGGGCCGCGGCCGGCGCGGGCCTGGGCATCGCGCTGACAGCGCTGGTGAGCACGCTGCTCGCTGGCGGGCATGGCGCCCTGCCGCTGCTGATCGCGCCGATGGGGGCATCGGCGGTGCTGTTGTTCGGCGTGCCGGCCAGCCCGCTGGCGCAGCCCTGGTCGATCATCGGCGGCAATCTGGTGGCAGGGATCATTGGCGTGGCCGCCGCTCACACCATCGCCGCGCCGGGCCTTGCCGCGGCAGTGGCGGTGGCACTGGCGCTGGCGGCGATGACGGTGCTGCGCTGCGTGCATCCGCCCAGCGGCGCGGTGGCGCTCACCGCCGTGCTGGGCGGGCCGCAGGTGGCAGCGCTGGGCTATGGCTTTGTGGCAGTGCCGGTGGCGATCAACACGCTGGTGCTGACGCTGGCGGCGCTGGCCTACAACAACGCCACCGGCCGCTCCTATCCGCACCGCGCCCATGCGCCGGTCCATCCGCACCTGCCGCCCGCGCCGCTGGCCCTGTCGCCGGCCGATTTCGATGCGGTGCTGGCCGATTACGGCGAGCCGCTCGACATCGACAGCGACGACCTGCGCATGATCCTGGGCGAATTGCTGGCGCGGGCAAGGCCCGCAGCTAGCGCTGCGGACCTCTGATGGCACCGGATTCTGGCTGGAACGGGCTTACCAGTTGAAATCCAGCCGCCCGTAGTAATAGCCGCCATCCTGCCCGAAAGCGGCATAGGAATTATACGGCGAGACGGCAGTGGCCGAGATAAACTGCAACGCCTGCGCGCTGGCGGAGAGCCGGTCGGGCCGCTTGTTGAACACGTTGGTGCCGCCGATGGTGAAGCGGATGCCGCTGCGCAGGGCATAGCTGGCACTGGCATCGGTAGTGAAGGCGGGCGCCTGGTGCTGGTCGGTGGCCGCGGTGCTGCCCAGATAGGTGGTGGAGCCCCAATAGGTTTCCTTGGCCCACAGGTTCAGCCGGCCATATTCCCAGCGCAGCGCCACCGAGCTGATGTTCTTGGGATAATAGCTGGTGAACTGGCCGGCCAGCGTGCGCAGCGTGCCGGCGCTGGCCGAACCGATGATCGCCGGCAGCGCCGAGAAGCTCTTGACCGAGGTGATGTTCTCGTTGCTCGCCAGCGTCCAGTGCAGGGTGCCCAGCCGGCCGATGGGATCGGTATGCTCCAGCTTCAGGTCGAAGCCCTTGGTGAAGGTGTGCGCCCCGTTGATGTTGAAGGAGACGCTGGTGACGTTGTAGACCCCCTGCGATGTCAACAGGTTATACAGCGCGGTGCCCGAGGTGACCGAGGCCGTGGCGGTGACGATGCGGTTGGTGATGTCGATCAGATAGCCATCCACCGTCAGCACCGTGCGGGCAAAGGGCCGGGCAACAAAGCCAAGGCTGGCGTTGATGCTGTGCTCCGGCTTCAGCGCCTGCACGCCAATCGCCTGGCCGGTGGCCTGATAGGCGTTGGTCGTCACCGTATATTGCTGGATATACTGGCCATAGGTGCTGCTTTGGGCGTTGCTGTCCACCGAATAGGAGCCGGCCTGGGTGGAATTGTGTTCCTGCAGCAGGGTGGGGGCGGAAAAGCCGTTGCCGAAAGTGCCGCGAATGGCGAATTTGGGCGTCAATTCATAGCGCGTGGAGATCTGGCCCGAGGGCGCGCTGCCGAAATCGGTGAAATATTCATAGCGCCCGGAGAGATCGACCGACCATTTGTCGGTCAGCTGCTGGTTCAGCTCGATATAGGCGGCGATGTTGTTGCGGCTCCACGCGCCGGCCGAGGCGGGCGTGTTGCCCGACATGCCCTGCGCGCCCAGATTGGGGTGAGTGCCGGCATTGCCGGTGCCCGACGGCCACACCCATGTGCCGGCGTAATAGGACAGCCATTCGCCGGCGCGCTTGGTGAAGCTGTCGTAGCGGTGCTCGATGCCGGCCGAGACGGTGAGCGGGCGCTGGAACAGGCCGGCGGCAAACTTGCGCGATACCGCCAGCGTGGTCAGCAGCTGGCCGTCGGTCTGCGAGCCATCATAGAAGTTGCGCTGGCCCCAATATTGCGGGCCGGCCGAAACGTTGATGCTGTTCCTGGTGTAGATATCGGCATGGTCGCTGCCATAGCCGCTGCTGAGGCTCCAGTCCCAGCCGGCGGCCACGCCCTTCAGGCCGGCGACTGCCTGAAAATCGCTTTCCTGATCGTCGAACGTGGGCAGATAGCCATCGGGGAACACCTGGGTGCCGCTGGTGTAGGGCGCGTTGGCGAAGGGATCCTGCGGGCTGGGCGTGGTGCTGGCGCTCAGCGTCTGGTTGGAGGCGGTGCGGAAATAGCCCGGCCCCGAGGAATAGCGCCAGGCATAGGTGCCATTGCTGAAGAAGGTGAGATCGCCCAGCGGCACTTCGGTGTTATAGGCAAAGGAATAGGTCTTCGAGGAAGGCTGGCCCAGCCACTGGCGATAGCGGCTCTCGCTGGTCTCGCGCGGGTCGAGCGAACCATCGGCCAGTGTGGGGTAGAGCAGCGTCGTCTTGCTGGCCAGATTGGCCGCCTTGTAGCCGGGATAGGTGTTGGTGCCGTTCTGCAGCTGCACATTGGCGCTGATGTTGAAGAAGCCGCCGCGATCGCCCAGCGCCCAGCCCTGGTGGAACTGCACGTTCTTGGTGCGGCCATACATATGGGCGATATCGCCCACGCTCTGCCCATACTGGCCATAATAGACGCTGAAGCCGCCGCCGGTGACCGCGGTTTTCTTGAGGATGATGTTGATCACCCCGGCAATCGCGTCAGAACCATAGAGCGAGGCCGCGCCATCGCCCAGCACCTCGATCCGCTCGATGGCATTGGCCGGGATCAGGTCGAGATCGGTGGGCGAGGCGCCGCCCACCAGCAGCGAGGAGGTGTGGCGGCGCACGCCATTGACCAGCACCAGCGTGTCTTTCGCATCCAGCCCGCGCAGCCGCGCCCCGCGCACGCCCGCCCCCTGCTGGCCCTGATAGCCGCCCGCCTGCACCTGAAAGCTGGGCAACACCTCGGCCAGCGCATCGCGCAGGTTCTGCCGGCCAGAGCGGGCCAGATCCTGCGCGCTGGCCACGGAAATCGGCACTAGGCTCTTTTCGGCCGCGCGCCCTTCGGCATGGCTGCCGGTGACCACGATCGTCTCGGCCGGATCGGTTTCGGGCTGAAGCTGCGGCGCGGCGGCTTCCAGCGCATTGGCGGCATTGGCAGCAGTGGCGGCATCGCCCTCATGCGCCCATGCCGGCGCGCCGGCCGCTGTCAGCGCCAGCAGGCCGGCGCCCAGCAGCAGGCGGGAACCGCGCCGCCCGGTGCGATGCGCCCGCGCGGCGTGGAACGGAAAACTGGACATGCAAACCCCCTTATTAAATCCACTTAATCCCTATGAGATATGTAGAGTTAATGAAGGAACATTTTTTTGCCCGGCGCAAAGGCGGCCTTGCGCGCCCTTTGGCCCAGCCCTGCCTAGAGCCGGCGCAACAGCGCCTGGGCCATGCGCCGGCCGAAATGGGGCCCTTGCAGCGGATAGAGATAGGGCTCGATCAGTTCCGCCTCGATCAGCGCCAGCGCGCCGGTGGGCAGGCGCAGCATGTCGATGCGGGCATAGAGCGGCGGCGCGGCAAAGGGCAGCAGCGCCAGCACCGCTTCGGCCGCAGCGCGGTCGGCAGGGGCCGGGTGCAGCGCTGTCTCGCGCCCGCCATAGGCCGCCTGGATGCGATAATCGCCCGGCTGCGCCCGCTTCACCAGCGCATGGCTGAGCGCGCCATCGACGAAGATGAAGCTCAGCTCGCCCTCGGCGCGGATCGCCGGCAGGAAAGGCTGGATCATCACCGGCTGATCGGCCCGCCAGCCCAGCGCCTCCTCGCTGCCCCGCCGCAGCAGCGCCTGGCCGACAGCCCCCGCCCCCACCCGCCGCTTGGCCACCAGCCATTCGCCGCCGAAATGGGTAAAGGCGGCGGCCAGCTCGGCCGGCCCCGCCGCCTCGTGCCACAGGGTGGGGATGGAGGGCGCGCCCAGCGCTTCCAGCTCGGCCAGATACAGCTTGTCGGCATTCCAGCGCAGCATGGGCAGCGGGTTCCACAAGGGCACGCCGGCCGCCGCAATCGCTTCCAGCCGGGCGAGGAACGCCGCCTTGTCCTCGGTATAATCCCAGGGCGTGCCGACCAGCGCCAGATCGCAGGCGCAGATCTCGTCCAGCGGCGCGCGCCAGTCGATCTCCAGCAGCCGCGTGCCGCTGCCGGCCAGCCCCGCGCGCAGGGCGGCCACCTGATGGTCGTGCTCGAAGGCATCGGGGCGGCGGTGGGGGGCGCCGGGCAGGGTGTCGGC
This sequence comes from Novosphingobium sp., assembly GCA_035653915.1. Classification (GTDB taxonomy): domain Bacteria; phylum Pseudomonadota; class Alphaproteobacteria; order Sphingomonadales; family Sphingomonadaceae; genus Novosphingobium. Next base: position 18,838 of record DASRYE010000171.1, read on the forward strand.
GCAGGCGAGAAAGGCGATGGTTTTGGCCATGGCGGCGGACTAGCGCCGTTGCGCGGCAGCGGCAACCACACGATACGTTGCGCGGCAGCGGCAACCGGGCGATGAGGGGCGACCATGTCGAAACCGCGCCGCTACCTCACCGCCACCATGCCCGACGGCTATGTCAAAACCATCGGCCCGACGAGCGAGCGCTTCACCCATTACTGGCGGATCGTGGCCGAGCTGGAAAACGGCAAGACCGAAGTGTTCTGGGGCCATTGCCGATCACTGGCCGAAGCGCGCCGCAAGCGGGCGCCAGCGGCAGAGGCTGCACGGATGCGCGGCTGGAAAAGCTTTGCCTTCGAAATTGCCGAGCTGGTGGAAACGCCGGCCTGAATCAAGGGCCGCGCGAATCGCGCGCTATCAAGGGCAGCGCGAATCGCGCTGGGGCGCGCCGGCGCCGCGCGTCTGCCAGCTGCCATCGGGCGCCTGATATTTCTCGCCCGGCTGGGTGCTGGCAATCAGCACGCAGCCCGAGGTGAAGGCATATTCCTCCAGCGTGGCATGCTGGGCCTGCGCCTTCTCGGCATAGACGGCCTTGCGGCGGATGTTGATATCTTCCACCATGCGGCGCAGATCAGGCGTGGGCGCGCCCACCACCCCCAGATAGCCGCTGGTCAGCTCGCCCACCTTGCCCGCCGCGCGCGCCGCCGCATAGGCCGGATCGCGCCCCTGGGCCCAGGCCAGGCCGGCACAGCCCGCAGCGCCCAGCGCCAATGCCGCCGCCCCTGCCACCAGGCGCCGTTTCCTCAAGCCTGCCATGCCCATCGCCATCAGAAGATGTCCTTGTTGCTCTCGATCGTCTTGCCGGCATCGGCCGACAGGCGATAGACCACTTCCTGCTTGATGTTGATGTTCAGCTCGATGACGATCGGCTTGTCGGGCGTGTGCACCGAAATACAGGCCGACAGCGCCAGCGCGCCGCCCATCAACACCGGCACCGCGCGCATTGCCCGCCATGCCGGCACCATTCCCGCCCTGGCGGCCATGCTGCGCAAACCGTTCATGGGCCGATGCATCGCAGCCTTGGCGGGCAAGGTCAACTCGTGGCTCGTCATAGGCAATCCTCGCTGACTTAAGGCTGAATGGCACCCGGCCGGGTCACCGGCCGCCCTGTCGCATCCAGCAGGCCCAGCGTGCGCGGATCGGCCACCAGCGAGGGATCATACAGCGCGCGGAACGAGCTGATCAGCTGCATGAAAGGCGCACGCACGTTGACATCGAACTGGATCGGCAGGCGGCCGATCTGGCGGGTGAGGAAATTGCGGCTGGCGCCCTGGCCCTGGCCCACCCCGCGCATGCTGACCCGGGTGACGACCTCGCCGGCCAGCGCGCCATCGAGGCCGATGCGCATCTCGCGATATTGGAGCGAGCGCAGCGCCCGGAAGGCATAATTGGCCATCGGCGACAGGTTCCTGTACGTCAGCGCGCCGACATAGGAAACCGTGCCCCCCGGCGGGCGCGACACCAGCATGCCGCCCTCGATGCGCCCGCCCTTGTCGTCGAACACCAGCGGCAGGCGGCCATCGAAAATGCCGGTGGCGGCCAGGTTCGACAGTTCCATCCGCTCCAGGAAGCGCGCCGCGTTCAGCCCGTCCACGCGCAGCTCGTAATGGCGCACCTCGCTGGCGCCCAGCACCAGCCGCGCGGGCAGCAGCGTCAACCGGCCATCGAGGAAGGGCCATTGCGCCCCCTTCACCGCCAGCACATGCTGCTGCGGGCCGGCGCCGGGCTGCAGGGCAAAGGTCAGCGTGCCATCATCCACCTCGATGCCCGGGTTGATCGCCGCGATCGTCAGCTTCTGGTCGGGCGCGGTGACCAGGCCCAGCAGGTCGGTAAACACCACCTCGCCGGCAACGCCGCGCACCGGGCCGAAAGCGGCGGCAAAATCCAGCCCGGCAGAAGCGATGCGCCCGCGGCTGCGCAGATGGCCGCCGGCCCAGTCGAACCGCGCATCGCCCGTCAGCGTGCCTTGCGCATCGGCGATGATGCCCTCGGCCAGCGCCGACAGCTGCCTTGGCTGCAGCGCCTTGTCGAAAGTGAGGCCCGGCAGGCGGAGATCGGCATGGCCGCGCCCGCTCGCCAGATCATGCGCCAGCGAAACCTGCGCCAGCGGGCGATCGGCCGCCGTGGCGCTGAAGCTGGCGGTGGCGACCAGCTGCCCGCCGGCCAGCGCCAGATCGGCCAGATGCAGCCGCACCGGCGCAAAGCGCGGCTGGGCCGCCCCGCCGGTGGCGGCCGGGTCTTCCAGCAGCGCCTCGCCGCCTGTCAGCGCCAGCCGCCCGGCGGCCCAGCGCAAACGGCCCGATGCCGCGCGCAGGGCCACCGGGGCATCGGCTAGGCGCGCCTCGCCATCGGCAAAGCGGCCGGTGATCTCGGGGCCAAGGCGCAGGGCCAGCTGGCCCAGATGGAGCTGGCCCGCATTGGCGCCGCCCCGCTCCACCGCCACATCGTGCGCCTCCAGCCCGCCCGGCCAGCCCAGCGCCAAAGCGCCGGCCGCCACCCGCAGCGGGGCGCCCTGCATCTCGCCCGCCAGCGCCACGCCGCCCGTTCGCACCGACACACGCATGCCCTGCGGCCCCAGCGCCAGCATCGCCCCGCCCGGCCCCGGGCACAGGCGCAGGGCCTTGCCGCCCGCCGGCGCCAGCTCCGCCTCGCCCAGCGCCAGCCGCTCCAGCCCCAGCGCCAGGCAGCGCCGCCCCAGCACCAGCCCGCTGCCCGCCGACCAGCGCCCCTCGATCGGTATCGCCAGCCCGGCCACGCTGGGGCCGGCCGCCGGATCGCCCGTCAGCGGCCCGCCGAGAATGACGCGCCCGGCCAGCTCCACCGCGCCGCCCGGCGCCTGCCGCAAGGCCAGCTGCGGCACCGCCAGGCTGGCCCCGCCGGCCGCCCATGCCGGCATCGCCAGCACCGCCTCGGCCCGGCCATCGGCGCTGGTGGCCAGCTGCCCGCGCAGCGCCGGCAGCCCCGTGCCCCCCAGCGCGAAGCGGCCCGCCACCACCGGCGCGCCCCGCCCCGCCACCACCGACACATGCGAGGCCGACAGCCAATAAGGCCCGCCCGCTTCATACACGCGCAATTCCGGCAGGATCAGGCTGGTGGTGCCGGCCGAACGGCGCAGCGCCCAATTGCCCGCCAGCCGGCTTTGCCCGGCCGCCCGCAGCAGGCCATCGTGGAAGGCGCCGGCCAGTGGCGCGGCCCAGCTGCCCGCCGCCGCCGCCCGCCAGCTGCCCAGCCGGGCCACCAGCTGAGCCGAAGGCGCCAGCCCGCTGCCGCTGAGGCTGCCCTCGGCCGCCAGCGCCGCGCCGCCACGGGTGAGGCGCACATGGCCCGCCAGCCCCAACTGGCGCGCGCTGGCGGCAAGGCCGGCCACGCCCTCGCCGCCCAGGGTGAAATCGGCCGCCAGCACGGCCTTTCCGGCATTGGGCCCGGCATTAGGCCCGGCGGGGGCCAGATCGCGCAGGCTGAAACCAGCGCTGCCCTCCAGCCGCACAGCCTGCACACCGCCCCCATGCGCCGGCCCGGCATGCAGCACCAACCGCCCGGCGCCGCTCTCCAGCCCGGGCCCCAGCCCCATCGCCACATCCAGCACCGGCCGCGCCACCGCCAGCCCCGTGCCCGCACACGCCAGATCGCCCGCCTCCAGCCGGCCTGCCAGCTGCGGCTGCCCGGCGGCAACGGCCAGCTGCCCGGCAAAATGCCCCCCGCGCGCCAGGCAGCCCTGCCCGCGCAAAGCCGGCGCCACTACCGCCAGCCGAGCGCCAAAGCCGTCACGCA
>DASRYE010000172.1:0-17895 GCA_035653915.1 Novosphingobium sp.
CGCGCCCGGCGCCAGCGCCGAAAACCGCCGCGCCAGCCGCGTCGCCAGCCCCCACACCAGCGCCTCGCGCAGGCGTTCGGGCGGGGCCAGCCGTTCCAGTTCCGGCAGCACCGCCGTGCGCCCGGAATTGGCCAGCACGCCCAGCGCCAGCATCGCCCGGCCGGCGGCATCGAGGCCAATCCAGCGCTTGCGCAGCGCCCATTGGGCGGCCTGCTCGGCGCGCAGGTTGGGCTCTGTGCGCATGGAGGCCAGCGCCAGCATGGTGGTGGCAAGGCGCAGCGATTCGCCAGCCGGGGTGGGGGCGGGAGTCGGGGCCGGGGTGGGGCCCGGAGCAGGCGCCAGCACCCGCGCTGTCCACCCGGCCATGGCGCGGGCGGTCTCGCCGATGCCGGGCAATTGCGCCTCGACAAAGGCACCAACGCCGGCCAGCAGCGGATCAGAGGCGGCCGTGCGCGCATCCAGCCGCCCGGCCAGCAGCCCCTCGCGCAGGCCCCAGCCCGAAAACACCAGCACGCTGGGCTTCAGCTCGCGCACCAGCACGCCCAGCAGGGCGGCCGCATCAGGCAGGCTGGCCAGGCGCCCGGCCGAAATGCCCAGCAGCTGCGGATCGACCGCAAAGCCCGGCACCAGCCCCACCGCCGCCTTGCCCGCGCCCCTGCCCGCCACCGGCTTGGCAAAGGCGGGCGCGGTGGAGGCCACGCTGCGCGCCAGATGCAGCGCCGCATCGGGCGCCATCTCGAAGCCATGGGGGTCGTCAACCGGCCATTCCTGCCGCGCCATCGCCAGCCGCGCCAGCGCGCGGAACGAGCCGCCGACGAGGTAGAAGGGCTGGTCGTGCTGGCCGATCCATTCGGTGGCGCGCAACATCTTGTCGATCCGCCGAGTGAAACGCGCCGGCCCATCGGCCCTGAGGCCCGGCAGCCGCAGCGTGCCCAGCGGCAGGCTGGTCCCATGGGTGCAAGTGCCATCGGCCACATCCACCAGTTCCAGGCTGCCCCCGCCCAGATCGCCCACAATGCCGCGCGCGCCGGGAAAGGCCGAGATGATGCCGCGCGCGCTGGTCAGCGCTTCTTCCTCGCCGGAAAGCAGCCGCGGGTTGAGGCCAAGGGCCGCCACATCCTTGAGGAAAGCGCCGCCATTGCCGGCATCGCGCACCGCCGCTGTTGCCACGCATTGCACATCGGCCACCGCGCGCAGGCGCAAAATCGCGGCAAAGCGCCCCAGGGCCGAAAGCGCTAGCGCGCTGCCCTTTTCGGCCAGCAGGCCATTATCCGCCACGCCCTTGCCCAGGCGCGCCGTCACCTTCTCGTTATACAGCACCGTGGGCGCGCGGGGCGGCCCATCATAGATGACCAGCCGCACCGTGTTCGAGCCGATGTCGATAATCGCATGTTCGCCGCTGGCGTGCCCGGCGCTTGCCCGGCCGCTGTCCCGATTGCCCCACAAGGCCATCATCGCCCCCCGTCAGGCCCGGCCGCGCCGCAGCGCCAGCTTGGGCACCTTGCGCCCCTGCCCGGCCGCCGCCCCCCGCCCGGAAAGCGAGGGGTTGGTCATGAAATAGCGGTGCAGGTTGAACGGCTGGGCGCCCGGCTCGGCGCGGGCATAGGTGCCATCGGGGCTCAGCAGCCAGCTCTGCTCGGTATCCAGCAAATTGGCCATCATCACCTGATCCAGCACCTGATCATGCACGGTCTTGTTGCGGATGGGCACCAGCACTTCCACGCGCCGGTCAAGGTTGCGGCTCATGCCATCGGCGCTGGAAATGAACACCCGCGCGCGCGGATGGGGCAGCCGGCTGCCACAGGCAAAGGCCCAGATGCGGCCATGCTCCAGAAAGCGGCCGATGATCGATTTCACCCTGATATTCTCCGAAAGCCCGGCAACGCCCGGCTTCAGGCAGCAGATGCCGCGCACCACCAGGCTCACCTCCACGCCCGCCCGGCTGGCGGCATAGAGCCGGTCGATAAGGTCGGGGTCCGTCAGCGAATTGAGCTTGCCCCAGATCTGCGCGGGCTTGCCGGCGCGGGCATTGGCGATCTCGCGGTCGATGCTGCCATAGAGGCGCTGGCGCAGCGACACCGGCGCCACCCCCAGAAGCGAGGTGCGCCGCGGCTCCACATAGCCGGTGATGAAGTTGAACACCTGCCCGGCATCGCGCCCCAGCGCCGGATCGGCAGTGAAGAAGGACAGATCGGTGTAGATGCGCGCGGTGATCGGGTGATAATTGCCGGTGCCAAAGTGGCAATAGGTGCGATAGGCATCGCCCTCGCGGCGCACCACCATGCTGATCTTGGCATGCGTCTTCCAGTCGACAAAGCCATAGATCACCTGCACGCCGGCGCGTTCCAGCTGGGCGGCCCAGTGCAGGTTCTGCTCCTCGTCGAAACGCGCCTTCAGCTCCACCACGGCGGTCACGGACTTGCCGTTTTCCGCTGCCTGACACAGGGCGGCGATGATCGCGCTTTGCTTGCCGGCGCGATAGAGCGTCTGCTTGATCGCCACCACATCCGGGTCTGCCGCGGCCTGGCGCAGGAAATCGATCACCACCTCGAAGGTCTCGTAGGGGTGGTGCACCACCATGTCCTTCTCGCGCATGGCGGCAAAGATGTCGCCATCATGCTCCAGCACGCGTTCGGGATAGCGGGGCGAATAGGGCTCGAACTTCAGCTCGGGCCGGTTTTCATCGACGATCGCGGCCAGCCCGGTCATCGACAGCGGCCCGGCCGACTTGATGATGATCGCCAGATCCAGCCCCAGCCGGTCGCGCAGCAGGTTTTCCGCGCCGGGGTCGAAATCGCCCTGCAGCTGCAGCATGATCACCTGCCCGCGCCGGCGCCGCTGGATCGCCGTGCGGAAATAGCGCACGAGATCCTCGGCGTCTTCCTCCACCTCGATATCGCTGTCACGCAGCACGCGGAACACGCCGTGGCCCAGCATCTGGAAGCCGGGGAAGAGCAGATCCGCATGCCGCCAGATCATGTCTTCTATGCTGATATAGCAGGCATTTTCGCCGGCAATGCGGATATAGCGCGGCAGGGCTGCGGGGATCAGCACCATCTCCATCACATCCGCGCCATCGCTCAGCCGCACCAGCGAGATCATCAGCCCCATGCCGCCATTGCCGATGAACGGGAAGGGATGGGCCGGATCGATCGCCTGCGGGGTGATCACCGGCAGGATGCGCTCCTGGAAATAATCCTTCAGCCAGGCGGTCTGGGTGGGGGTCAGGGTCACGCCGCCATCCGGGCTGGCGCCAAACAGGGTGATGCCCTGCCCGGCCAGTTCGGTGCGCAGTTCGGTCCAGATCGCCTGCTGCTTGCGCTCCAGCCGCACCACCTCGTCGCGCGTCACGGCCAGCTGCTGGGCGGGCGAGAGGCCATCGACGGAGATTTCCTCGATGCTGCGGCGCACCTGCCCGGCAAGGCCGGCCACGCGCACCATCAGGAATTCATCAAGGTTGCTGCCCGAGATCGACAGGAAGCGCAGCCGCTCCAGCAGCGGATAGGCCGGGTTGCGCGCTTCGGCCAGCACCCGCTGGTTGAAGGCCAGCCACGACAGTTCGCGGTTGAAGAAGCGGCCGGGCACATCCACCGGCAGATCCACGCCCACAGGCAGCGGTTCTGCCTCTTCCGGGCTTGCCTCAAGATGCGTGGCGGCCTTCTGATACGCGGTCATGGGTGTTGGTCCTGCACAGGCAAACGGGCTTGGTTGCCCGGTGTTTATCAGCTTTTATCCGCAGCCGGCGCGCGCTGGCAAGCCAGGCGCCGGCCCGCCTTCATCCCCGGCCACGATAGGGCGCCACGCCCTGATCGGGCACCCACAGCCCCTCGGGCGCCGGGCCCGATTGCCAGAACACGTCGATCGGGATGCCGCCGCGCGGATACCAGTAGCCGCCGATGCGCAGCCAGCGCGGCTGCATCTCGTGGAACAGGCGCATGCCAATGCCCACCGTCACATCCTCGTGGAAGCCGGCATGGTTGCGAAAGCTGCCCAGAAACAGCTTCAGCGACTTCGATTCGACGATGGTTTCGCCCGGCGCATAATCAAGCACCAGATGGGCAAAATCGGGCTGGCCGGTCACCGGGCACAGGCTGGTGAATTCGGGCGCGGCAAAGCGCACGGTGAACAGCGCCTGGGGCCGCGGATTGGGCACATAATCAAGCACCGCCTCCTCGGGCGAGGCGGGCAGGCTGCTGGCTTGCCCGAGGTGAAGCGGGCGCGGCGGGGGGGCAGAAGGGTCGCTCATGGCCCACCCATGCCGCCAATGCCGCGCCCGCACAAGAGGAGGACGCACACCCCCTTCGCCATAGAGACCATTGCAGAGCGCGAAATTGACGCCTAATCCTTCGCAGTCGCAGCGAAGGAGGAGCGCGCGCGGATGGAAAGCCTTGTGACCACCCAGTGGCTGGCCGATGAGTTGGCGGCGGGCGACCTGCGCGTCATCGATGCCAGCAGCCACCTAGCCGCAGCCGGCCGCGATGCGCTGGCCGAGCATGAGGCAGGCCATATCCCCGGCGCCCTGTTCATGGATCTGGCCGAGCTGGTCGACACCGCCTCGCCGGTGGAAAACACGCTGCCGGGCGCGGAAAAATTCGCCAGCCGCATGCAGGGCCTGGGCGTGGGCGATGGCAGCCGCATCGTCGTCTACGACGACAGCGACATCCATTCGGCCGCGCGCGCCTGGTTCATGTTCAAGCTGTTCGGCGCGCAGAATGTGGCGATCCTCGATGGCGGCCTGGCCAAATGGAAGGCCGAGGGCCGCCCGCTGGAAGCCGGCCGCAAGGTGCTGCGCTGCCGCCATTACACCGCCTGGTCGGATGGCGCCAGGCTGCGCGGCAAGGCCGATATGCTGGCCAATATCGCCAGCGGGCGCGAGCAGGTGGCCGATGCCCGCGGCACCCCCCGCTTTGCCGGCACCGCGCCCGAGCCGCGCCCCGGCATGGCCGCCGGCCATATTCCGGGCGCGCATAACCTGCCCTATTCCGCGCTCTATCAGGCCGATGGCACCTTTCGCCCGGCCAGCGAGCTGCGCGCCGCCTTCGCCCGCACAGGGATCGATCTTGCGCGCCCCGTCATCGCCACCTGCGGCAGCGGCATGACCGCCTGCGTGCTGATCTTTGCCCTGCATCTGCTCGGCAAGGAGGATGTGGCGCTGTATGATGGCAGCTGGGCCGAATGGGGCGCAGACCCTGCCACCCCCAAGGAAACCGGCATTCCCAAGCCGCAGAACGCCTGAGCCCCCTTACCCATGCCCAAAACCCCCGATTCGCCCGGCCCCAACACACAGCTTGTGGCCGCCGGCCGCCGCCCGGAATGGACCGGCACCGCCAGCCACCCTTCGGCCGTTGTCAGCCCGCCGGTGTGGCGCGCCAGCACCCACCTTTACCCCGACATGGCGGCCCTGCGCGCCGAAACCGGCCAGAACGCCGATGGCCGCTTCTATTATGGCCGGCGCGGCGCCCCCACCCAATGGGCGCTGGCCGATGCCCTGACCGCGCTGGAGCCGGGGGCCGAAGGCACGGTGCTCTATCCATCGGGCGTGGCGGCGATTGCCGGCGTGCTGCTGGCGCTGCTGAAGCCGGGCGACGTGCTGCTGATGACCGACAACGCCTATGAGCCCAGCCGCGCGCTGGCCCGCGGCCTGCTGGCCGAAATGGGCGTGGAAACCCGCTGGTTTGACCCCACCGACCTGGCCGCGCTGGAAGCTGCCATCTGCCCGCGCACCCGCGCCGTGCTGCTGGAAAGCCCGGGCAGCCTCACCATGGAAGTGCAGGATGTGCCGGCGATCGCGGCCCTGTGCCGCCAGCACGCCATCGCCTCGGTGCTGGATAACACCTGGGCCAGCCCGCTGGGCTTTGCAGCGCTGGCCCATGGGGTGGATATCTCGCTGATGAGCCTGTCGAAACATGTCGGCGGCCATTCCGATCTGATGATGGGCTGCGCCACGGCCACGCCGCAATGGCACATGGCGCTGCGCCGGCGCGCGCAGATGCTGGGCTATTGCGCCGCGCCCGATGATGCTGCGCTGGCCCTGCGGGGCCTGCGCAGCATGGGCCTCAGGCTGGAGCGCACCACCGCCAGCGCCCTTGCCGTTGCCGGCTGGCTGCAGGGGCGCGCGGAAGTGGCCCGCGTGCTGTGCCCGATGCTGCCCGGATCGCCGGGGCATGATCTTTGGCGGCGCGATTTCACCGGCGGCTGCGGCCTGTTCAGCTTCGTCTTCCGGGGCGGCACGGCGGCCGCGCGCGATGCCTTCATCGATGCGCTCAACCTGTTCGGCATCGGCTACAGCTGGGGCGGCTTTGAGAGCCTGGCAACGCCGGTGGACCCTGCCCGCATCCGCACCGCCTCGCCCTGGCCGCTGGCGGGCATGGCGCAAACGGATTGCTTTGGCGTGCGCCTGGCGATCGGACTGGAGGATGCAGCAGACCTCATCGCCGATATCGAGCAGGCGCTGGCCGCCTGGCAGGGCTAACAAGTTTCCCTTCCCCCGTTCAAAGCCATTCTCGCTCGCATCTTGGCGCGGCCGGCGCCAAGGGCTGTGGCATGAACGCCCCTTCCCTTCATGCCACAGGCCCAGAGTCTGGCCCCGTGCCGGGCCCAAAATCCGGCAAGGTCTGGCTGGTGGGCGCCGGCCCCGGCGACCCCGACCTGTTGACCCTGCGCGCCGCCCGCCTGCTGATGAGCGCGCGGCTGGTGGTGCATGACGGGCTGGTGGATCCGCGCATTCTGGCGATGGCGCCGGCCGGCGCGCGGCTGATCAGCGTGGCCAAGCGCCGCAGCCGCCACACCATGCCGCAGGAAGAGATCAACGCCCTCCTCGTGCGCGAGGCGCTGGCCGGGCGCGATGTGCTGCGGCTGAAGGGGGGCGATCCCTTCATCTTCGGCCGCGGCGGCGAGGAACAGGAGGCCTGCCGCGCCGCCGGCGTGGCGGTGGAAGTGGTGCCGGGCATTTCCGCGGCGATTGGCGCTGGCGCGGCGGCCGGCCTTGCCCTCACCCACCGGGCGGCGGCCAGCACGGTCAGCTTCGTCTCGGGCCAGTGCAAGAACCTTACCGAGCAGAACTGGGCGGGCCTTGCCGGCCAGGGCCGCACGCTGGTCGTCTATATGGGCATCGCCTGCGCCGACACCATCGCCGACAAGCTGATGGCCGATGGCCTTGCCCCCGACACGCCGCTGGCCGTGGTGGAAAAGGCCTGCCGGCCAGACATGCGCGTGCTGCGCGCACCGCTGGCCGGGCTTGGCGCACTGGTGGCCAAAGAACAGGTGCAAAGCCCGGCAATCATCATTATCGGCGCGGTGACGGCGCAAGACCCGATCGAATTGCGCAAAGTGGCGCTGGAGGCTGAACAGTGAAAATCGTGACAGGCAACGACCTGAAGACAGGCGCGGTGATCTGGTGGACCGGCGAGGGCTGGTCGCTGCATGTGAACGAGGCGGCAGAAGCGGCCGAACACGCCGCCGAGATCATCGCCCGCGAGGAAGCCGCGCGCCATGTGGTGGGCGCCTATGCCATCGAGGCCACGCGCGATACAGAAGGGCTGCGCCCGGCCCATATCAAGGATCGCATCCGCGCCCTTGGCCCCACTGTCCGCCTCGACCTCTCCCTCAAGCCTGCCGACCCCGATGCCGGCAATTGGGTGATCTGATGTACGCTTACGACCAATACGACCAGCAGATGGTCGACGCCCGCGTCGCCGAATTCCGCGACCAGACCCGCCGCCGCCTCGATGGCAGCCTGTCGGAAGAGAAGTTCCGCCCGCTGCGCCTGCAGAACGGCCTCTACCTGCAGCTGCATGCCTATATGCTGCGCGTGGCGGTGCCCTATGGCACGCTCAATTCCGCGCAGATGCATGTGCTGGGCGATATCGCCGACAAGTATGACCGCGGCTATGGCCATTTCACCACCCGGCAGAACATCCAGTACAACTGGATCAAGCTGGAAGACGCGCCCGACATCCTCGCCGACCTCGCGAAGGTGGAGATGCACGCCATCCAGACCTCGGGCAATTGCATCCGCAACATCAGCTCCGACCAGTATGCCGGCGCCACCGCCGACGAGCTGATCGACCCGCGCCCCTATGCCGAGCTGCTGCGCCAGTGGTCCTCGTTCCATCCGGAATTCCTGGCCCTGCCGCGCAAGTTCAAGATCTGCGTGATCGCCTCGGATACCGATCGCGCGGCGATGAAGCTGCATGATATCGGCATCCAGATCGTGAAGAATGCCGCCGGCGAGATCGGCGCTGCCTTCTATGTGGGCGGCGGCATGGGCCGCACGCCGATGATCGCGCCGCAGATCAACCCCTTCGTGCCGCTCGACCAGCTGATCACCTATTCGGAAGCGGCCCTGCGCGTCTACAACCGCTATGGCCGGCGCGACAACAAGTACAAGGCGCGCATCAAGATCCTGGTGCACGAGCTGGGGCTGGAGGAATACCGCCGCCAGGTGGAGGCGGAATTCGCCCATCTGCTCACGCAAGGCATCGAGCCGCCGCTGGCCGAGCTGGCGCGCATTCAGGCCCATTTCGCCGATCCCGCCTTCGAGGCCGGCCTTTCGGGCGATATCGACCTGTCGAACGCCGATTTTGCTCGCTGGGTGAAGGCCAACACCGCCGCCCACAAGCAGCCGGGCTATGCCATCGCCACCATCAGCCTGAAGCCCATCGGCGGCATTCCGGGCGATGCCAGCGCCGACCAGATCCGCGAGATGGCGCGCCTTGCCAAGGTCTACAGCTTCGACGAGCTGCGCGTGACCCATGCCCAGAACATCGTGCTGCCGCATGTGCGGAAGGCGGATCTGTTCGCCCTGTGGCAGGCGCTGGTGGCGGCCGATCTGGCCACGGCCAACCTCGATGCCATCACCGATATCATCGCCTGCCCGGGCCTGGATTATTGCAGCCTGGCCAATGCCCGCTCGATCCCTGTGGCGCAGAAGATCGCCGAGCGCTTTGCCGCGGCTGAAAAGGCCGATGCCATCGGCGAGCTGAAGCTGAAGATCTCGGGCTGCATCAATGCCTGCGGGCACCACCATGCCGGCCACATCGGCATCCTTGGCGTTGATCGCAAGGGCACCGAGAATTACCAGCTGCTGCTGGGCGGCAGCGAGGGCGCCGACACGTCGCTGGGCACCATCACCGGCCCCGGCTTCAGCGAGGATGGCATTGTCGACGCGGTGGAGAAGGCCACCGATGTCTATCTGGCCCACAAGCAGGGCGAGGAACGCTTCCTCGACACTTTCCGCCGCATTGGCATGGCCCCCTTCAAGGAAGCGATCTATGGTTGAGGTGCAGTTCCGTTTCCGCGACGACGAGGTCGTGGCTGATCCCGCCGTCACCGTCGATGCCTTTGGCGAGCAGACCAATGCCGTGGCCGTGCGGCTGGAGCCGGGCGACGACGCCCGCGACCTGCTGCCCTATCTCGACCGGCTGAAGCTGGTGGAAGTGACCTTCCCCGCCTTCACCGACGGGCGCGGCTATTCCTCCGCCCGCATCCTGCGCGAGGCGGGCTATGCCGGCGAATTGCGCGCGGTGGGCGATATCGGGGTGGATCAGCTTTCGCATCTGAAGCGGGTGGGCTTTGATGCCATCGCCCCTGAGGCGGAGCTGAACGCCGAGGATGCCACCCGCGCCTTTGCCACCTGGCCCGAGGTCTATCAGGCAACGGTGGTGGATGGCCGCCAGCCGATCTGGGCGCTGAGGCACGGGCGCTGACATGGGCGAAGCACGCCGCATCGACCGGATCGACACTGCCCCCCGCTTCACCGCCGCCGAGGCCGAAGCGCTGAACCATCGCTTTGCCGATGCCGACACCGACACGCTGCTGCGCGCGGTGCTGACACAAGGCGTGGCCGGGCGGGTGGCGGTGGTCTCCAGCTTCGGGGCGGAAAGTGCGGTGCTGCTGCATCTGGTGGCGCGGGTAAACCCCGCCACCCCGGTGCTGTTCCTCGACACCGGCAAGCATTTTGCCGAAACGCTGGCCTATCGCGATGCGCTGGTGGCGCGCCTGGGCCTGACCGGCCTGGTGAACCTCACGCCCGATGCCGATCTGCTGGCCAAGCGCGACGAGAACGGCCTCAGGTGGTCGTTCGACCCGGATGGCTGCTGCGATATCCGCAAGGTGCAGCCGCTGGCCCGGGCGCTGGCCGGTTTCGATGCCACCATCACCGGGCGCAAGGGCTTCCAGTCCGCCACCCGCGCCGGCCTGCCGCGCTTCGAGCTGGATACTGCGGATGCCGCCGGCCGGCTCAAGGTGAACCCGCTGGCCAGCTGGCGCGCCGAGGATCTGGCCGCCTGGTTTGCCGCGCATGATCTGCCCGCGCACCCACTGGTGGCCGAAGGCTATCCCTCGATCGGCTGCTCGCCCTGCACCAGCAAGGTGCAGCCCGGCGAAGACCCCCGCTCGGGCCGCTGGCGCGGGTGGGACAAGACCGAATGCGGCATCCACGCCGCCAGCCCCGTGCCCGGCACCGATGGCAAGCCGGGCGACCTGCCGCCCGATTACGAACCCGCCTTCTAACCGTCGCGCCTAGAGCCAGCCCTGGGCGCGATACCAGGCCACCGTGGCCGCCAGCCCTTCTGCCCCGCCCACGCGCGGGCGCCAGATCGCCGGCGGCACATGGGCAGCGGCGCGCGCCACCCAATCGGTGTGGCTCATATAGCTGGCGCGGTCGGGCGTCAGCTTCGCCCGGCCCCCGCGCAGCGCCACATCGATCCGCGCGGCCAGCCGCAGCAGCCCGGGCGACAATTGCGGCACCCACACCCGCCGGCCCACCGCCTGGCCAATCGCCCTGGCAAACAGCGCCATCGGCCAGCCACCGGGGCGGCCGTCATCGGGCTCGTAAGTGGCGCCAAGGCTGGCTGTGGCCGGCACCAGATCGAGCAGCAGCCGGGCCAGATCCTCCACATAAATCTGCGAGGCGCACACCCCGCGCGGCACCGGCACCACCCCCAGCCGGGCGGATTTGAACAGCTCGAAATTCTCCGTATCGCGCGGGCCATAGACAGAGGGCGGGCGCACGATCGTCCAGTCCAGCCCGCTGGCCGCCACCAGCCCTTCGGCCCGCGCTTTGGATGCGCCATAGGCCGACAGCGCCGGCGCGCGCGCGGCCAGCGAGGAGACGAAGACGAAGCGCTGGCAGCCTGCCGCCCGCGCCGCCTCGATCAGCGCCGCGGTGCCGGCCACATTGCCCGCCTCGAAACCGGCCGCATCGGCTGCGTTCACCACGCCGGCCACATGCACCACCGCGCCCGCGCCCGCCACCAGCCGCGCCAGCGCCGCCTTGTCCGCAAGATCGCCTGCCACCCATTCCACGCCCGCGCGGGGCGGCTGCGGGCGCCTCGCCAGCGCCTTCACCGCGCACCCGCGCGCCGCCGCTTCGGCCAGCAGCGCCTGGCCGACAAAGCCAGTCGCCCCTGTCAGCGCGATGGGGTGCGCGCTCACACCAGCACCAGCTGATCGCGATGCACCACCGCCGAGCGCGGGGCATAGCCCAGCAGCGCTTCCTGATCGGCGCTCTGCCGGCCAAGGATGGCGGCGCATTCGCCGGCGGCATATTCCGCCAGCCCATGGGCCAGCACGCGCCCCTCGCCATCGCGGATGGCCACCGCATCGCCGCGGGCAAAATGGCCTTCCACCGCGGTGATGCCGGCCGCCAGCAGGCTGGCCCCCTGCGCCAGCGCCCTTGCCGCGCCCGCATCCACCACCAGAACGCCCTTCAGCCGCAGCCGCCCGCCCAGCCAGGCCTTGCGCGCCGCCGCCCGCCGGCCGGGCAGGAACACCGTGCCCACGCCCTGTTCCACCACGCGGGCGATGGGCGCTGCATGGGTACCATTGCCGATCACCAGGGCAATGCCGGCAAGATTGGCGATATCGGCCGCCTGCAACTTGGAGCTCATGCCGCCAGAGCCCATGCCGCTGCCCGAGGTGGGGCTGGCCATGGCGCGGATCTCCTTGGTGATGCCCTTCACCACCGGCAGCAGCTGCGCGCCGGGCTCGGAAGGGTGGCGGTCATACAGGCCATCGACATCCGACAGCAGCAGCACCGCGCTCGCCTTGGCGGCCTGCGCCACGCGGGCGGCCAGCCGGTCGTTGTCGCCAAAGCGGATCTCCTCGGTGGCGACCGAATCATTCTCGTTGACCACCGGCACCGCGCCCGCATCGAGCAGCCGGCTGAGCGTGGCGGTGGCGTTGAGATAGCGACGGCGGTCTTCCAGATCCTCCAGCGTCAGCAGCAGCTGCGCGGCGGTCAGCCCATGGTCGGCCAGCAATTGCGCCCACAGGCCCGACAGCGCGATCTGCCCCACTGCCGCTGCCGCCTGCGCATCGGCCAGGCTCCCGCGCCCGCCCTTCTCCAGCCCCAGCTTGCGCGCGCCCAGCGCGATGGAGCCGGAAGAGACCACGATCACTTCCTGCCCGCGCGCCCGGGCCGCGGCGATCTCGGCCACCAGGCCGGCCAGCCACGGCGCGCGCGCGCCGCCGCCATCCACCAGCAACGCCGAGCCCACCTTGATGACAAGGCGCGGGCAAGCAGCGGGCGAGGCAAGATCGGCAAGGGTGGCGATGGAATGGGTGCGCGTCATCCCCGGCGCTTAGGGGAAAGGGGCGGAAATGGGAAGATTGATGCGCCGCTTATGCGCCCTGCCTTCCCTTCCCCCTCACAACGGCGGCCTTACAACGGAGACCAGGGCTTGTCGTCCAGTTCCTCGCGCTCGCCCTCGGGGCGTTCGGTCACGGTGGCGGCGGGCAGATAGGAGATCACCGCATCGAGCAGCGCCTCCATCCCCGCGCCGGTGGCGCCAGAGATCGGGAACACCCGCTCTGCGCCCGCCTCGATCAGCTCTGCGGCATAGGCGGCGGCCAGCTCGGCATCGGCCTGGTCGATCTTGTTCAGCGCGATGAGGCGCGGCTTTTCATCCAGCCCCTCGCCATAGGCGGCCAGTTCGTCCTCGATGATCTCCAGCGCTTCCACCGGCTCCTTGCCGGCAATGTCGATCAGGTGGATCAGCACCCGGCAGCGCTCGATATGGCCGAGGAAGCGGTCGCCAATGCCGGCGCCATCGGCAGCCCCGGCGATCAGGCCGGGAATATCGGCCAGCACGAATTCACGCGCCTTGTGGCGCACCACGCCCAGCTGCGGGCGCAAGGTGGTGAAGGGATAATCGCCCACCTTGGCGTTGGTGTTGGCCAGCTGGTTGATGAAGGTGCTCTTGCCGGCATTGGGCAGGCCCACCAGCCCCACATCGGCCAGCAGCTTCAGCCGCAGCCACACATACATCTCATCGCCCGGCCAGCCCGGCCCGTGCTGGCGCGGCGCCCGGTTGGTGGAGGATTTGTAGCTGGCATTGCCGCGCCCGCCATCGCCGCCGCGCAGCAGCATGATGCGCTGGCCAGCCTCGGTGATGTCGGCCAGCACCGTCTCGCGCTCGTCGTCGAGGATCTGGGTGCCCACCGGCACGTGGATGACCAGATCATTGCCGCCGGCGCCCGTGCGGTTCTTGCCGGCGCCGCCATGGCCGCGCTGGGCCTTGAAATGCTGCGTGTAGCGAAAATCGATCAGCGTGTTGAGGCCGGCCACGCCCTCGAAGATGATATCGCCGCCCTTGCCGCCATCGCCGCCATCGGGGCCACCATATTCGACGTATTTCTCGCGCCGGAAGGCAACCGCCCCCGGCCCGCCACTGCCCGAACGGATGAAAATCTTGGCCTGATCGAGGAAATGCATGGGGTATCGTCCAACCGCGGCGAGGGCTTCAACATGGCCCCGCCGGCGCCGCCGCACCCCAAGGCCGGTAATGCGAAAAAGGCCGCCGGCCCTGCCGACAGCCCCCAACGCTTGATCTCAACATCGCATCTGGTGGAGCCGAGGGGGATCGAACCCCTGACCTCGTCATTGCGAACGACGCGCTCTCCCAGCTGAGCTACGGCCCCGTTCCAGTGCGAGTGCGGCTTGGCGGGCGAACCCGCCGCCGCAAGAGGTGTGCCCATTAGCGAAGCCATCGCCCCATGGGAAGAGGAAAAATCGCCATCATGCGAATTCTCCTCTCGCCCTGGGCAGATGGGCTCAGGGCCGGCTGGCCTCGCGGGCACTGGCCACGGCAGGGCCGGGCACCACAGCCGCGCTGGAAGCAGCCGCAGCCGCCGCGCCATACTTCGCCTCCCAGGCGGCCAGATCGGCGCGATAGCGGTCGTAGGCGGCATAGAACGCCTCATACAGCCGGCTGACATGGCCCAGATGGCGATCGGCAAAGGCGGGCAGGTCCTTGGCGGCAATGCCGGCGCTATCGCGCGAGATATCCAGCGCCTCGTCGCAGAAGGCCGGCAGCGTGGGCGGGAAAGCGTAGAAATTGTAAAGCTGGGTCAGATAGGCCTCGCGCTGATGCAGGAAGGCCTTGCCATCACGCTGGCGAAACTCGGTATCCACCGCCTTGTTGGCCAGGGTCAGCGCGCGCGCCTGCTTCTTGAGGAAGGCCGAATAGGCCGGCGTCAGCTCGGCATATTGCGGGCCACTGCAGTTGAGCGCGGCCACATTGAAGGCCGAACGCAGGTTCCACAGCTTCAGCCCTTCCGCCTGGCCAGACAGCGGGGTGTGATGCAGGCCATCGGTGCCCACCGTGGGGATGGCAAGGCTGGCGGTGGCGCCGGCCGGCGGCATCGGCCGGGGCGGGATCACCAGCACCACCGGGGCGGGCGGCGGCGGTGGGGGCGGCGGGGGCGGCGGCGCGGAACAGGCCGCCAGGGCCAGCGCCGCGCCGGCCGCACCAAACCACACCAACTTGCGCATGGGCTGCATCTGTCTTCAATCTCCATTGTCGCAAGGCCTGTCTTATCGGCCCTGCCCATTTACGATGATGCCCCTAGACGAGCCCCTTGCCAAACAAAATGCCCGAGGCGCCGCAAGGCACCCCGGGCACGATGAAATGCGTGTCGCCTGCGCCGAAGCGCCGGCGCCGGCCGATCAGCGGCGCTGATCGCCCATGAAGCGCAGGAGGAACATGAACATGTTCACAAAGTCGAGATAGAGCGTCAGCGCGCCCATGATCGCCGCCTTCTCCGCATAAGGCGTGCCCGCCACCTGCAGATACATGCCCTTGAGGCGCTGCGTGTCCCAGGCGGTGAGGCCGGCAAAGATCAGCACGCCGATCAGCGAGATGCCCATGCTGAGGCCCGGCGAGGGGAAGAAAGCGTTGATCAGCATGGCGATGATCAGGCCGAACAGGCCCATGGTGAGGAACGTGCCCATCGCCGAGAGGTTGCGCTTGGTGGTGTAGCCCACCAGGCTGAGGCCGGCAAAGGCACCGGTGGTGGCAAAGAAGGTGGCCGCCACCGAGCTGCCCGTATAGACCAGAAGAACGGTGGAGAGCGAAACGCCCATCACCGCACAAAAGGCCCAGAACAGCGCCTGCAGCGTGCTGTTCTGCATCCGCATGAAGCCAAAGCTCATGGCGAGGATGAACGCGAAGGGCGCCAGAATCACCAGCCAGCGCAGCGGGCTGAACAGCAGCGCCATCGCCAGCGGATTGTGCTGTTCCAGCAGGCTGGCCATGGCGATGGCCACAATGCCCGACACCAGCACGCCAGAAGCCATGAAATTGTAGATCCGCAACATGTAGGCGCGCAGGCCCGCATCGCGCGCGGCCGCGCCATAGGGCGCATTCATCCAAGACGCCGCGCCAAGGCCCGTCTGTGAGGGCTGGGGGTCATTCCAGATGGCCATCGATAATCACTCCGTTTCCCGGGCGGCGCAAAAGGCGCAACCCGGCTGGAATCATTATTGGCGCAGCGGCCGCCGCTTTCAAGGGAAAGCGGCACAAAATGCGATGGAATGCCCGGCCGGATGCATCCGGCCCGCCTTCAACCGGCGCGCGCGGCCTCGGCCATTTCCACGCTGCGATCGCGGGCGGCGCGCAAGGTGGCCTCGCCCAGTTGCAGCATGGCGCTGCCGGCATCCATCACATCCAGCCCGGCCTGGGTGGTGCCGCCGGGGCTGGCCACGCGCCGGGCCAGCTCGGCCGGGCTGAAGGGCGAGGCCCCTGCCAGCGCCGAGGCCCCTTCCACCGTGGCCAGCGCCAGGCGCTGCGCCTGCGCCGGATCGAGGCCGACGGCCACGCCCCCTTGCGCCAGCGCATCGATAAAGCGGTAGACGAAAGCCGGGCCGGAGCCGGCCAGCGCGGTGACCGCATGGAACAGCTCCTCGCCCACCCATTCCGGCGTGCCCAGCGGCGCCAGCAGCGACTGCACGCCATCGCGCGCGGCCGCGTCCAGCCCGCTGGCGGCCAGGCCCATCGGGCTTTTGCCGATGGCAGCGGCCAGATTGGGCATCACCCGCACATAGCCGCCAATGCCGGGAAAACGCGCGGCAAGGCTGGCCAGTTCCACCCCCGCCAGAATCGACAGCAGCACCGTGGCGCCATCCAGCGCCGGCGCCAGCTGGGGCGCCACGCCATCCAGCGCCTGCGGCTTCACGCCCAGCAGCACGGCATCGAAGCGCTCCCCCTCGGGCAGGGCGCGCAGCAGGCGCACGCCGGCCGGCGCTTCGGGCAGCGAGGGATCGACGATGGTGAAGCGATCGGCGGCAAGGCCCGCGCGCAGCCAGCCGGCCAGCATCGCCCCGCCCATATTGCCGCAGCCCACCAGCAGCACGCGCTGCGGCCATCCGCCAGAAGCGCTCATCTCAGGCCTCCCCCGCCGCATCGACCAGCGCGCTGGCCAGCGCCTCGGTCGGGCTCTTGTCGCCCCAGAGGATGAACTGGAAGGCCGGGTAGAAGCGGTCGCATTCCTCCACCGCCACTTCCACCACCGTCTGCGCCTGGCCCAGGCTCAGCAGCCCGTCATCGCCCAGCATCAGCCCGTGGCGATAGAGCAGCACCTGCCCGTTCGACCAGATGTCGAAATGGCCCAGCCACAGCTGCTCGTTGATCAGCCCCAGCACCTCGAACATCGCCGGCCGCTTGTCGTCGGGCACGCGGATATCGGGCAGGCACAGCAATTGCAGCACGTTATCTTCCGCCCGCCAGATGCCGCGCACCTGATAATTGGCCCAGCTGCCCTGCACTTCGCCGGTGATCTCGTCGT
Source organism: Novosphingobium sp. (assembly GCA_035653915.1). GTDB lineage: Bacteria > Pseudomonadota > Alphaproteobacteria > Sphingomonadales > Sphingomonadaceae > Novosphingobium. Next base: position 17,068 of record DASRYE010000172.1, read on the forward strand.
CGGTCACAAATTCGAACGGCCAGCCGCGCGCCTCGAACAGAGCCGCCAACATCTCTACCGGCGCACTGTCCTCGTGCCGGCCGAATTCATTCTGATCCGTTCTCGTTACCATTGAATCGACCTCAGACACTTTACTCTGGCGCTGCGCACCGGGTTGCCGGCAAAGATGGTCTGCCTCGCCGATATTGCACAATGGAAACCTAGCGCTGGCTTGAGCATAACTCCATAAGCCTGTGCACATCTTGTGGACAATGTCCGTTTCCGGGACAAATTATTCAGCCACAATCAATATCCAGCCCATTTGGGCTGCATTTCAACGTTGATCCAGCGCATCCACCGCCTGCCCCGCCGGGCTGATCCACACGAAGGCATCGTCATGCCCGGCCTTGCGCAGCTTGTCGTTGAAGGCATGGGCGGCCGCCTCGGTGTCGAACGGCCCCAGCAGCAGGCGGTTGGTGCGGCCCCATTCGGTCACGGAAGGCTTGCGGCCATGCAGCAGCTCGGGCTCGTCGCGCACCATGCGGTGCCAGTCGAAGGCGATGCGGTCGGTATCGCGGCCCACGCCCACCTGCACCCAGATGCGGCTGGGGTGCGCGGGCGGCGGCGGCGCCTTGGGCGCAGGCCGCGCCGGCGTGATCTTGCGGATATCCACCGCGCCAGACACCCGCTCGACATTGGGGGCGCCGGCCCAGGCGCCAAAGGCATCGGCAAAGCTGGTGGGGCGCGGCGGGGCAACAGGGCGCGGCTGCGGGCGCGGCGCCACCGGCCGGGCCACGGGCGCTGCGGCAACCGGAGCGACCGGCGGAGCAACCGACGGGGCCGGCGGGG
>DASRYE010000173.1:0-3280 GCA_035653915.1 Novosphingobium sp.
TCGGCGAGCGGCCCGCGCTCAACCTCGACATCCCCTCCGGCCCCGGCCTGCCGATCGATGCCGCCGCCATGGCCGATGCCCGCATCGATGCCGCCGCCATGGCGAAGGAAGCCCGCAAGGGCGCCCCGGCCCCCTTCGCCAGCCTGCCGCCCGCCCGGCAGGATGATCGCCTGCGCGCGCTTTACAGGCAGGGCTTCCACAAGGCGCCCGATTTTGCCGGCCTGGCGCCCGGCGCCGCCGCCCCTGCCGCTGCTGGAGCCCCTGCCGACAGCGCCGCCAAGCCCGCCCGCCAGCTGGCCGAAGTGGCCTGGCTGCGCGGCCAGCTGCGCAGCGCCTATGCCCCCTCGGCGCAGGATCTGGCGCAACTGGGCCAGGCGCGCGGCGCTGCCATCCGCGATGCGCTGGCCGGCAAGGGCGCGATCGATCCGGCCCGCCTGTTCCTGTCCACCACCGCGCCGCTGGCCGAGAAGGACGGCGCCATCCGTTTCGAGCTGAAACTGCACTAATGCCAGCTTGCGCCAGCGGCCGGCCGCGCATAGCCCAAGCCGCCTGCGCAGGAAGGAGACGCCGATGCCGCGCCTGGTAGACCGGGAAGAGCGCCGCCAGATGGTGATGGCCGTGGCCTTCGACCTGGTCGCCCGGATCGGCATAGAGGAGCTGACTTTCAAGCAGGTGGCGGCGGCCACCGGCTATTCCACGGCGATCGTCTCGCATTATTTCCAGAACAAGAACGAGCTGCTGTTCAAGGTCTACGAGCTGGCCAATGGCCGCGCCCGGGCCCGGCTGATGGCCGCTTTCGAGGCCGACCTGCCGCTGATCGACTGTTTCGAGCAGATCCTGCCGATCGGCGAGGACAGCCAGAAGAACTGGCGTGTGTGGCTGGCCTTCTGGGGCCGGGTGCATCTCGATCCGGCCTATGCCGAGCAGCGCCGCCTCGCCTCGGTAGACAGCCTTGCGCTGTATCGCGCCATGCTGGCAGAACGGGCGCCGGCGCTGCATGGCGCAGCGCTCGACGAGGCGGCCGAGCGCTTGCTGGTGGCGGTGGCCGGCACCGCGCTGGAGGCCTGCTTCAACCCGGCGCACTGGTCTGCCCGGCGCCAGCGGGCGATCATCGCGGCGGAACTGGCCCGCCTGCCCACCTGAGGCAAGCTGGCCTGAGGCACGCGACCTGTTTTTTCTGACAGTCATCACATAACCGCTTCTGTGCGACTGTGCCTCCCGACAGCGCCACGCCCACGCCAGGCCAACCGGCGCGCAACCGGGAGATGCGACGATGATTCGCCATGTGGTGATGATCAAGTTCAAGAAGGATGCCCCGCAGGACAAGATCGACCTGTTCCTGACCGAGCTGAAGAAGCTGCCGCATCAGAACAAGGAAATCCGCGACTACAGCCACGGCCTGTGCGTGAAGACGCGCTATCACTCGGGCGATTTCGATTTCGCCAATTGCTGCGACATCGACAGCTACGAGGCGATGGAGCGCTACATGTCGCACTGGGCACATCTGCGCATGACGCCGTACCTGCCCGATATCCTCGAAAACCTGCTCTCCTTCGACTGGGAGATCGACTACCACGGCCCCGCCTTCGACGAGGCGGCGGCAAAGGAAGAGGCGGTGAAGGAAGCGGCCCGCGTGCTGCCCCCCCATGCCGATCCGGCCAAGGCCTTCGTGCCCGAAATCCGCGGGCAGACGCGGGAACGGGCGAAGGAAATGCTGGACACCGTGGGCCTGGTGCTGGCCCCCGAGGAAGAGGAAATCATCGGCTCCTGCTGGGCGCCCAACCGCATCATGTTCACCAGCCCCGATGTGGGCAGCGAGGTGGACAAGGGCACCGTCGTCAAGATCGGCATCACCGGCGACTGGCTGACCGGCCCTGCCATCCCCGGCGGCCAGCCGGCCTGGTAACGCGCTTCTCCCCCCTGCCGGCGGCCGCGCCTTCGGGCCGGCCGCCTCCTTTTTGCCCTCCTGCCGGCAAGGTGAAGCCCATGACCACGCTTGAAGACACCTATGGCGATATCGCCGAAAAGCTGCTCCATTTCGTGGAAAGCCGCAGCACCGATCAGGCCGGCGCCGTGATGCAGGTGCCGGCGGGCGATTATCTCGACCCGGCCCTGTGGCAGCGCGAGCTCGACATGATCTTCCGCCGCCTGCCGCTGGCCATGGCGCTGACGATCGAGATGCCCGCCCCTGGCGATTACAAGGCGATGGAAGTGATGGGCCTGCCCCTCCTCCTCACCCGCGGCAGGGATGGCAAGGCGCGCGCCTTCTTCAACGTGTGCAAGCACCGGGCGATGCAGCTGGTGGAACCGGGCCGGGGCAACTGCAAGGGCTTTGCCTGCCCCTATCACGGCTGGACCTACGGCGTGGATGGCAAGCTGGTGGCGATTGCCGAGGCGAGCACCTTTGGCGATGTGGACAAGGCCACGCTGGGCCTGACCGAACTGCCCTGCGAGGAAGTGGCCGGCCTTATCTTTGCCATCCTCACCCCTGGCCTTGCCATCGATGTGCCGGCCTTCCTGGGCGGCATGCTGGAGGATCTGGCCGCGCTGCGGCTGGAGACATGGTATTTCCACAAGAGCCGCCCGCTGCCCGGCGCCAACTGGAAGATCGCCTATGACGGCTATCTCGAAGGCTATCACTTCCAGGCCGCCCACCCCGAAACGGTGACCCCGCGCACGCCTTCCAACCGCGCCTGGTATGATGCCTTCGGGCCGCATATCCGCCTGGCCTATCCGCAGCACCGCATCACCGAACTGCGCGATCTGCCGCGCGATGAATGGGGCCGGCGCGAGAACCTCAACTATGATTTCGTGCGCATGCTGTTCCCCAATTTCGCCATGTTTTCCGCGCCAGAGATGTGCCAGGTGGCGCAATTGTTCCCCGGCAAGGATGTGGAAAGCAATATCACGCTGATGAACTATATCTTCCCCAAGCAGCCGGAAAGCGCAGAAGAACTCGCCCGCCTCGACGAGATGTGCGACTTCTTCTACAAGGTGGTGGAGGAAGAGGATTACCTGATGAACTTCCGCGTGCAGCGCGGCCTGAAGGCGGGCGCCAGCGAGACGGTCAACTTTGGCCGCAACGAGCCGGGCAACCAGCTGTTCCACCATTATCTCGCCTATTACCTGGGCGGCGCCAGCACGCCCGCGCCGCAGCTGCGCGGCTGACCTGCCCGTTGAAGGAGACAAGCATGCCCCATCCCCTTTCCGGCAAGACAGCGCTTGTCACCGGCGGTTCGCGCGGCATTGGCCGGGCCGTGGCCCTGCGGCTGGCGGCCGA
>DASRYE010000174.1:0-9387 GCA_035653915.1 Novosphingobium sp.
CCGGGGTGCCGGCCAAAAGGCCCAGCTCCACCATGGCGATCGCCTCGCCCGAAAGGCCCAGCAGGGCGCCGGCGGGCAGCGCTGCCAGCAGCAGCGGCGGGGCAAAGCTCAGCCAGTGGGCGGCGATGCGCACGGCCACCACGCCTTCCTCGGCCAGCCCGCGCAGGGCCCATTGGTCGAAGAAGCCCTGGTCGAGATCGGGCTCCACCAGCCGGTCGATCGGCAGGATCGCCGCCAGCAGCGCCGCCACCCACAGCACGCCGCCGCCGCAGCGCGCCAGCAGCGCCGCATCCGGCCCCACGGCAAAGGGAAACACCACCGCCACCGCCAGGAAGAACAGCACCGGCAGCAGCGCGCCGCCCTGCCGCCCGCCCAGCAGCAACACCGCCAGATCGCGCCGGAAAATCGCCCACAGCGCCGCTCTCATGCCCATTCCCCGCTCTCCGGCGCGGGCACGAAGCCGGCCAGCTCCAGCCGGGGCAGCGCGCCGGCCGGCAGGGCAAAGGGCTGGTGCGAGGCGATGAGGCAGGCGCCGCCCGTGCCGATATGCTCTGCCACCAGCGCGCCCACCAGCGCGCAGCCCTGCGTGTCCAGCCCGTTCAGCGGCTCGTCCAGCAGCCAGATGGCCGCCTGCTGGCCCAGCAGCCGCGCCAGCGCCGCCCGCTTGCGCTGGCCGGTTGACAGATAGCGCACCGGCACGTCGAGCAGATCGGCAAGGCCCAGCCGCGCGGCATGGGGGCCGGGATCAGCGCCGTCGATCCCGGCCCAGAAGGCCAGCGCCCGGCCCAGCGGCTGGCTGCCATCCAGCGCCAGCTTTTCCTGCACCAGCGCCACCGGGCCATGGCGTTCCACCGTGCCGGCAAAGGGCGCCGCCAGCCCGGCCAGAATGCGCATCAGGCTGGATTTGCCAATGCCATTGGCGCCGGCCAGATGCAGCGCCGCGCCTGGCGCCAGCGCCAGATCCAGCCCGGCAAACAGCATCCTGTCGGCCCGGCGGCAGGCCAGCGCGCGGGCGCTCAGCAGGAGAGGGGAGGCTTGCATCGCGCCCGGCGATAGGGGAAAGCTGCCCGCCTGCCAAGCCGAACGCAAGAGGTGCCCGCCATGCCCGCCTGCCCGCCGCTGCTCACCGCGCCCGAATGCGCAGAGGCGCTGGCCGCCCTGCCACTGTGGCGGCTGGCCGACGAGGGGCGGGCGATCGCGCGCGATCTCGTCTTTGCCGATTTTGCCGCCGCCTTTGCCTTCATGGCCCATGTGGCGCTGCTGGCCGAGCGGGCCGACCACCACCCGGACTGGCGCAATGTGTGGAACCGGGTGGAGATTGGCCTCACCACCCATGCCGCCGGCGGGCTGACGCGGCGCGATATCGCCCTGGCGCAGGCGATTGACCGGGTGGCGGGCGGCTAAAGCGCCGGATTGTCGTAGCAATGCCGGCGCTCTGTGCGGTTGTGCAGCGTTGCGCGGGCGTTTGAGCAGCTTGCTTGCGGTGATTTTTCGAGGTGAACGATAAGACGAAAACAAAATTGGACTTTATAGCGGACGCGGGCAGCCAGCCAAATCAACGCGAATGATGCCTGAGGTTTGCCTGTGGCTCATCGCCCGAATGCCCTGCTTGTCCAACCGACAGCTTTGGTTGCCGCCTCGCCACTCTATCGACGCTATCTTCTCGACGGGTTCGGTCAGGTCCACCCCGTTGCCGGGCGCAACCTCACCACGCCCGGTGGGGATTGTTGGGTCCTCAAAGGTGATGACAACCGACAATGGGCCTGTGGTTTGGTTTTCGACAGATGTGCAGAACGCCTCATGACATGCGGATAGACCTGCCGCCGCTATCAACAGGCATCGAGCGGGCATGCGAAGGGACATTCGCCCAAGGTAACACAAACAGGAAAATCCACAAAGATGGGTCGTGTCTCTACAGCGCCGGATTGTCGTAGCAGTGCCAGGTGAACAGGGCCATGGCGCCGCGATGCGGGCGCCAGCTTTCGGCCATGGCGCGGGTGGGGGCTTCCCGAGGGCGTTCGGGCAGGGCCAGCAGCTTGTGCAGGCCCGCCTGCACGCCCAGATCGCCCGCCGGCCAGATATCGGCGCGCCCTTCGGCAAACAGCAGATAGATCTCGGCCGACCAGCGCCCGATGCCCTTGGCCGCCGTCAGCGCGGCAATGGCGGCTTCATCCTCTGCCGGCAGGGCGGCGAGGTCCAGCGTGCCATCGGCCACCAGCGCGCACAGGCTGCGCGCATAGCCCGCCTTCTGGCGCGAGAGGCCGCAGGCGCGCAGCGCCTCGTCGTCGGCCGCCAGCAGCGCCTGGGCCGGCACGCCTGCCCCCAGCGCCGCTTCCAGCCGCGCCCACACGCTGGCCGCCGCCGCCACGCTCACCTGCTGGCCAACGATAGTGCGCAGCAAGGTGGCCAGCCCCCGCGCGCGGATCCGCGGCGCCGGATAGCCCACCACCGCCAGCGCGCGGGCCACGGCCGGCTCGCGCATGGCCAGCGCATCCAGCCCGGTGCGGATCGTCTCGGCTTCAAGGCCCATCGGCTTGCTCCTGCCGGCTCGCCTGCATTGGCGCAACCGGCCAAAGCGTTGGCGCAGGTTGCCAAAGCATGCAACTGCGATTAGCAGCCCAGATGAAAGGCCATCAGGGGCCGATGAGGAAAAGGATCCAAGCAATGCCGAAGTTGGTGGTCGTCAACCGTGCCGGCGAGGAAACCACGGTGGACGCCGAAGTGGGCCGCACCGTGATGGAAGTGGTGCGCGACAACGGTTTTGACGAGATGCTGGCGCTGTGCGGCGGCTGCTGCTCCTGCGCCACCTGCCATGTGCATGTGGACCCGGCCTTTGCCGACAAGCTGCCGGCGATCACCGCCGACGAGGACGACCTGCTCGACAGCTCGGACCACCGCGACGGCAACTCGCGCCTGGCCTGCCAGCTGCCGATCACCGAGGCGCTGGAAGGCCTGAAGATCACCATCGCTCAGGAAGACTGAGCCTGCCACCGGGGCATGCCCCGGCCGCCAGGGACAAAATCCCCTGGCAATAGCCTGACTTTAGGGGCGGGCAGCGCAATTCGTTTGCGCTGGCCCGCCCCTGCTTCTAGGCGAGGACGCATGACTGTGGCACCCGTTTCTTCCGACACGCTTGGCCTTATCGGCAACACCCCGCTCGTGCTTCTGCAGGGCCCCAGCGAGGCGGCCGGCTGCGAGATCTGGGGCAAGTGCGAATTTGCCAATCCGGGCCAGTCGGTGAAAGACCGGGCGGCGCTGTGGATCGTGCGCGATGCGGAAAAGCGCGGGCTGCTGAAGCCGGGCGGCACGATCGTGGAAGGCACCGCGGGCAACACCGGCATCGGCCTGGCGCTGGTGGCCAATGCGCTGGGCTACAGAACGATCATCGTCATGCCCGAGACGCAGAGCCGCGAGAAGATGGACACCTTGCGTGCCCTGCGCGCCGAGTTGGTGCTGGTGCCGGCCGCGCCCTTTTCCAATCCGGGCCATTTCGTGCACACCTCGCGCCGGCTGGCGGAAGAGACCGAGGGCGCCATCTGGGCCAACCAGTTCGACAATATCGCCAACCGGCGCGCCCATATCGAATCGACCGCGCCCGAGATCTGGGCGCAGATGGAAGGGCGGATCACCGGCTTCACCTGCGCTGCGGGCACCGGCGGCACGCTGGCCGGCGTGGGGCTGGGCCTCAAGGCGTTCGACGAGAATGTGGTGATCGCGCTGACCGACCCGCATGGCGCCGCGCTCTACAACTACTACGCCCATGGCGAGCTGAAGGCCGAGGGCAGCAGCGTGGCCGAGGGCATCGGCCAGGGCCGCATCACTGCCAATCTCGATGGCGCGCCGGTGGACACGCAGTTCCGCATCGCCGATGCCGAGGGGCTGCACTGGGTGGAGCGGCTGCTGGCCGAGGAAGGGCTGGCGCTGGGCCTTTCCAGCGGCATCAATGTGGCGGGCGCAGTGGCGCTGGGCCGCCAGCTGGTGGCCGAGGGCCGCGAGGATGTGCGCATCGCCACCATCCTGTGCGACACCGGCTTTCGCTACCTCTCCACGCTCTACAACCGCGCCTGGCTGGAAGCCAAGGGGCTGCCGGTCTTCCCCTGGCTGGCCTGATCGGCTAGGCTGCGGGCATGAGCAAGGCCCCGCGCCCTTCCGCCCTTTCCGCAGAGCCGACCTATGCCGGCGCCCCCACCGCGCGGGAATTGCGCGCGCAGGCGGTGCAGCGGCTGCAGGTGGGGCTGTTTGGCCTGGCGCTGATGCTGCTGCTGGTGGGCCTGGCCAATATCATCATGGACCATGCCCGCCAGAACGAGACGGCGGCCGGCGCTGCCATTGCGGTATCCAGCGCTTCTTCGGCCAGCGGCGGCAGCACCGATCCGCTGGCCGATATCGGCGTGGTGCCCTCGCCGGATGCCGATCCGGCCGCGCACCGGCCCACCAGCCGCACCGCGCCCACGCGCTGATTTCCTGAAACTGCTGCCTGAGGCCACGCGGCGATGCCGCCGGGGCCCCCTTGCGCCTGCGCGACAACGCCCCTGCGCCTGCGCGCGACTCTGCCGGGAAAGGGCTGTGGGTGTTTTGCGGGAAAATGCGGGAAGCGCCTGATTCTGCCCCGCCGAATGGATCTTGTTTACGGAAATTTACAGCGGTTTTGGTGCTAATTGCGTATTATCCGGCTGCGGCGTTAACCTGTTTGCAACCAAACGGCATTTCCCCATCTGAAAAATATTGTAATAAATCAGATACATAATTTAAGGCACTCCGCAAAGTGGCGGAAATTCCCGCATTGTGGCTTCCCTGCCCGTCCCGGACGCGATACATCTTGGCTTCTGGGAAAGTTTCGCATGCCGCTGGGCAGCCGGTTTCCCGCCGGGGCCGGCAGCAGGCGTTCCCTTTCATGTCGGGGTTTCTAGCGGGGTAGGCAGGGGCGTGACTGGTCAGCCGGTCATCTACAGCGGGCAGGGCTTCTCGCCGAAGGGCGACAAGGAACGCTTCGTGCTGCCCGCCGGCTTCCGCCGCGCCGTCAGCGAATCGAGCGCTGGCGCCAATGTGCTGCTGGTCTCCAAGCACAGCAGCTGGCCGTGTCTCATCGGCTATGGCCTCTCGCGCCGCGACAGCCTGATCCAGCAGATCGACCGCGAGGAAGAGATGGCCGCCCGCGCCGGCCAGCCCTTCGACCGCGACATGCGCTATTTCCAGCTGTTCGATTGCGCCGAGATCAGCTTCGATGGCTCTGGCCGCTTCATCATCCCGGCCCATCTGCGCAAGCTCGTCGGCATTGGCGAGGCGATCTATTTCCAGGGCTCCGGCCCCTTCTTCACCCTGTGGGCGCCCGATGTGCTGGCCGCCCAGGAAGGCCCGCTGTGGGCCAGCGCCCAGGCCGCCTGCGCCAGCCTGCTGGAAGAGCCGGGGAGGGGCCGCAAATGAGCCTTTCCGGCCCCTATGACCTGCTGCCCGCAGATGCGCCGCACATGCCGGTGCTGCTGGCCGAGGTGGTTGCCGCTTTGGCCCCGGCGCCGGGCGCGGTGATCGTCGATGCCACCTTTGGCGCCGGCGGCTACACCCGCGCGCTGCTGGCCGCCGGCGCCACCGTCCACGCGTTCGACCGCGACCCCGATGCGATTGCCGCGGCCCGCCTGTGGCCCGAAACGCAAGGCGATGCCCCCCGGCTGGTGCTGCACCACCGGCCGTTCTCGGAACTGGCCGCGGGGCTGGCCGAGGCGGGGGTGGCCGCGATCGATGCGGTGGTGGCCGATATCGGCGTGTCGTCCATGCAGCTCGATCAGGCGGGGCGCGGCTTTGCCTTCTCGGCCGATGGCCCGCTCGACATGCGGATGGCGCAGGAAGGGCCCTCGGCGGCCGATTTTCTCAACACCGCCAGCGAGGAAGCGATTGCCGACGTGCTGTTCCATCTGGGCGAGGAGCGCCAGTCGCGCCGGGTGGCCCGGGCGATTGTGGCGGCGCGGCCGCTGGCCACCACCGGCGATCTGGCCCGCGTGGTGCGCAAGGCGCTGGGCCACAAGCCGGGCGCGCCCAAGGATCCGGCCACGCGCAGCTTCCAGGCGATCCGCATCCATGTGAACGACGAGCTGGGCGAGCTGAACGCGCTGCTGGATGCCGCAACGGGCCTGCTGGCGCCGGGCGGGCGGCTGGCGGTGGTCAGCTTCCACAGCCTGGAAGACCGCATCGTCAAGCAGTTCCTGCGCGAGGCGAGCGGCGCCCTGCCGGCAGCCTCGCGCCATCTGCCGATGGCCGCTGCCGGCCCCGCCCCGCTTTACGAACGCGTCAGCAAGGCCATCCGCGCTGGCGAGGCAGAGCTGGCCGCCAATCCGCGCGCCCGTTCCGCCACCCTGCGCCACGCTATCCGCACCACCGCTCCCGCCCCTTCCGATGCCCACAGGAGAGCCGCATGAACATGACCCGAGACCGCTTGCACGCGATTGGCTGGGGCATGACGCTGACGGTATGCCTGGCGCTGCTGGTGGCCTTGACGATGCGCGTCAATGCGGTGAAGAGCGAGGTGCATCTGGCCGATCGCCAGATCGCCACCCTGCAGCAGGAAAAGATGTTCCTCGAGACCGAATTCGAGACGCGCTCCAGCCAGCAGCAGCTGCGCGCCTTCAACGATGTCGATTTTGGCTATGAGGCGCCCACGGCCGGCCAGTATCTGGAAAGCGAGCGGCAGCTGGCAGCGCTGGGCAAGCCGGCCGGGCCCGATGCGCCCGCGCCCGTGCGCATGGCCAGCGCGGATGATGGCGCCGGGCAGGGCGCCGGCGATGCCCAGCCGGTGCGCGCGCTGGTGGCGCTGGCCGCCGAAAAGGATGCCCAGCCGCACAAGCTGGCTGATCGCCACCCCTCCCGCCCGGCCCGGCACAGCGAGGCCGTGGAGGAATGACAGGCATCGCCGGCCCGCAGATCAGCGCGGTCATTTCCTCGGTTCGTTCGGATAGTGTCGTTCATCGTCAGCGTGCGCTGGCGATGGCCCGTTTTCGGCTGCTGTGGGTGTTGATCGGCTTTGCGGCGCTGGCTTTCATCGCGCTGGCCCGGTTGACGCAGCTGGGCTTTGCGGCGGGCGATCGCGGCAATGGCGCGGCCGGCATGGCAGTGGACAGGGGCGATATCGTCGATCGCAACGGGGTGCCGCTGGCGCGCGCGTTTCCGGCCTATTCGCTGTGGTTCAACCCCAATGCGCTGCATGGCGGGCCGGCGCTGGTGAAATCCCCGCGCGAGGTGGCAGAGGCGCTGGTGCGCATCTTCCCGGATGAGAATGTCGATGATCTGACGCGGCGGCTGGCCGCTGGCAAGCCGGGCTATCTCAAGCGCCGCATCCTGCCCGAGGATGCCAACCGCATCCACGCGCTGGGCGAGCCGGCGCTGGAATTCCCGCGTGAGAACGAGCGCTATTATCCGCAGGGCTCGATGGCGGCGCATGTGCTGGGCTATGTCGATTCCGACGGGCACGGCCAGGTTGGTATGGAAAAGGTGTTCGATCACCAGCTGACCGATCCCGTCACACGCGGCAATCCGCTGGTGCTGTCGATCGATGCGCGCGTGCAGGGCGTGCTGGAAGACGAGCTGGCCAAGGGGCTGGCCCGCGCCCAGGCCAAAAGCGCGGGCGGCATCATCATGGATGTGGAAACCGGCGAAGTGCTGGCGCTGGCCTCGCTGCCTTCCTTCAACCCCAATCTGATCGACCGGCAGGGCTCGGAACACGCCTTCAACCTGGTGGTCAGCCAGCCCTACGAGCTGGGCAGCGTGATCAAGCCGATCACCGTTGCCACTGCCATCGAGGCGGGCGTGATCACCAGCATGGCGCGGCGCTATCCGGCGGGCAAGCCGCTGTCGATCGCCGGTTTCGAGATCCATGACGACGAGAATTTCGGCGATTCGCTGAATATCCCCGAAGCGCTGATCCATTCCTCGAACATCGTGCTGGCGCAGGTGGGCGATCAGCTGGGCGCCACGCGCCTGCGCACGGCGATGGAAAAGCTGGGCTTTGCCGAGCGCCCCTATATCGAGCTGCCCGCCCGCGGCCTGCCGCGCTTCCCCCATGCCGATCACGGCGAATGGTCCCGCGTGACGACGATGACCGCCTCTTTCGGCCATGGTTTCGCGATCACTCCGCTGCATCTGGCCTGTGCCTATGCCGCGCTGGTGAATGGCGGCATCTGGCATCCGGCCACCTTGCAGAAGCTGGCGCCGGGCCAGGCACCGGCGGGGCGGCGGGTGTTCTCGGCGGCCACCAGCGCGCGCATGCGCCAGCTGCTGAGGGTGATCGTGGAAGTGGGTACGGGCCGTTCGGCCAACGCACCGGGCTTTCGCGTGGGCGGAAAGACGGGTACGGCCGAGCGATCTGACCGTTTCGGATATCATCGCGATCAGGTGGTGGCGACCTTTGCCAGCGCCTTCCCGATGGATCATCCGCGCTATGTAGTGATTGCCATGCTCGATACGCCCCAGGCCAATGCCGCCACCAGCTACCAGCGCACCGCCGCCTGGAATTCCGCGCCGATCGTGGGTCGGGTGGTGCCGCGGGTGGGGCCCTTGCTGGGCATCATGCCCGATCAGACGCGCGACATCGACATTTCCGACCTGAAGCCGCTGATCGCCAATGGAGATGGCGAATGAAGCTGGCAGCGCTTCTGGCCGAGGCCGGCCTTGCCCCTGTGGCGGGCGCCGAGGCCGCCGCTGTCAGCGGCTTTGCGATCGACAATCGCAAGGTGGCGCCGGGCAATGTGTTTGGCGCCTTTGCCGGCGCTGTGGTGAACGGCGAGGATTTCATTCCGGCCGCCGTGGCCGCGGGCGCGGTGGCGGTGGTGGCCCGGCCGCAGGCCCGGGTGACGGGCGCGCTGCATATCGCGGCGGACAACCCGCGCCGCGCCTTTGCCCGCCTGGCCGCCGGTTTCTATCGCCCGGTGCCCGCCACTATCGTTGCCGTGACCGGCACCAACGGCAAGACCAGCACGGTGGAAATGCTGCGCCAGATCTGGCGCATGGCCGGCCAGCGCGCGGCCAGCATCGGCACGCTGGGCATCACCACGCCCGAGGAGACCACCTATACCGGGCTGACCACGCCCGACATCGTCACCTTCATGGCCAATATGGCCGGCCTTGCGCGTGAAGGGGTCAGCCATGTTGCCTATGAGGCATCGAGCCATGGCCTCGCTCAATATCGCAACGAGGGGCTGCCGGTGGCGGCCGGCGGCTTCACCAACCTCAGCCGCGACCATCTCGATTATCACGCCACGATGGAGGCCTATTTCGCCGCCAAGATGCGCCTGTTCGCAGAGGTCGTCTCGGAGGGCGGGGCGGCGGTGATCTGGGCGGATGATGGCTGGAGCGCGGCCGCCGCCGAAGTGGCGCGCGCCCGGGGCCTGCGCGTGCTGGGCG
>DASRYE010000175.1:0-5853 GCA_035653915.1 Novosphingobium sp.
GGCATGATCTGCATCAGCCCGCGCGCGCCGGCCGGGCTGATGACAGCGGCGCGAAACTGCGATTCCTGCAAGGTGTGGGCCAGCACCAGCGCCGGATCCACCTGCCAGCCGGTGGCCGGCTGCCACTTGGGCGTGGGATAGCGGCTGGCCGGTGCCGGCGCGCCGCCCACAGGGGCGTTATAGGCCATCCACAATTGCGTGGCCGGCAGGCCCAGATCGCGCGCCAGGCGCGACAGCGGCTGATATTGCTCCACAGCGCCAATGGCGGCCTGATGGCGCAGCACTTCGTCGGCCAGCGCATCCTCGCCGATCTGCGAGAGGGCGACCGCCACGCGCACATTGCCCACCTCGCGCAGCGCCTGCCAGTCGGCCGTGGTGAAATCGGGGGCGGCATGAGTGCCGGGCAGCTTCAGCCCCAGCTGCTCGGCCGCCAGCATGCCATAAAGCGTTTCATCGGCGCGGGCGGCGGCGCGCAAGGGGGCGGCCGCTGCTTCCGGCCGGCCGCAACGCACCGCCGCGCGGCTCTGCCAATAAGAGGAGGCGGCCGCCAGTTCGCCATTGCCGGCGCTGCGGGCGGCATTGGCAAAGGCATCCTCGGCGGCGGCGCAATCGTCCTGTCGCCAGGCGGCAAGGCCGGCCACCCACCATGCCTCGCTCACCCAGGCGCCGCTGCCCTGGCCGGCGCTGGTGGCCAGCTGATAGGCGTCGTTGTCGCGGTTGTTGATGTAATAGGCCCAGGCCACTTTCTGGGCCCATTCGGTGCGGGCTTCCCCGCTCAGCGTGGCGCCCACGCCATCGAGCAGCAATTGCGCGGCGGCCGGATCATCGGCCTTGATGCGATCGAGGATGGCGGCCGAGACATTGGCCGGCATCGTGCCATCGGCAATGCTTTTGGGGCGCACGCGGCGGGGCGCTGTGGGCAGGGCCATGAACGGCTGGGCCGGCGGCAGCGGCAGGGTAAGCGCCACGCCCCGCTTCAGCGCCAGCGTGGTGATCTGGTCGGCCTCGGGCAGATCGCCGCCGGTGGCCAGCCACAGGCCCAGCGTGGGGCCATCGATCTTCGGGCTGCCGGGGGCGAGGAAATATTCCGCCCTGGCCACGGCATGCAGCGGGCCATCGGCGCGCTGGTCGAACAGGGCCTGCACGCGGGCCCAGTCCTGCTGCTTGATGGCGCCGAACAGGTCGCGGTAATAGGCGCGCTCGTCTTCGGACAGCAGGCTGGGCACGGCGCTGCGGGCGGCCCGGCCCATGAAATAATCGGCAGCGGCGGAATTGGCGTGGGCGGCGGGCGCCACGCCGGCAAGGGTGGCGGCCAAAGCGGCAAGCGCAGCGCAGCGCCGGGCAGGGCGGCTGCGGATGTTTTTCAGGGCCTTGGCAATCACGCGCGAACACACTCCTTGCTCGGCAGCGATCGGCTCCGGCCTGGTGTTCAGCCCGCCCCCCGTTTCTGCCCGTTCTATTCCGGCCCGTCCCATTCCAGCCAGCGCCGCCACAGATGGGCCTTGGCCATCGGCCGGCCCAGCATGAAGCCAAGGCTGCGCCCGGCCAGCAGGGGAACTGTAATCGGCTTTTGATTTAATCCGGTAAAAACGGCAGTGTTTTGCGTCGGATCGTGCGCGAGAAGCGGCAGGATGTCCTCGCCCAGCAGCAGCACGCGGGCCGGGCCCACCAGATCGACATGCCGCGCCAGCACCGCGCCCAGCCCGGCAGTGGCGGCCGCGCGCCAATCGGGCGCGGGGGTGAAGCGCGGCAGCACGCTGGCCACATAGGTGGCATCGGGCGCCATGCCCATGGCCGCCAGCATGGCCGCCAGCAGCCGCCCTTCCGGGCCGGAGAGCAGGGTTTCGCCATCCTCCGCCTCGGGCTGGGCGATAATCACCATCAGCTGTGCGCCATGGGCCCCGCGGGGCGGCACGCGGCCGGCCAGGCGGCCTTCGTCCAGCGCCGGTTCGGCCAGCCACCAGCTGTGGAAGGCGGCCAGATCCTGCGGCCAGCCGGCCCCCTCGCCCGCCAGCAGGGCAGGGGGCTGCTCGGGCTCTGGCGGGGGCGGGGCGGGGCGGCGGCGGGCGGCGGGTTCGCCGGGCTGGGCGGCTTCCTCGGGCGGGGCCAGCCAGGCGCGCGGGGCATCGGCATAATCATGGCTCAGCCCGGCCAGCTGCCACCAGCCCTGCGCGGCGGCAAGGGCGGCATCCAGTTCCAGATCGGCGCAATACTCATCAAAGGTGTAGTCGATGCCCATAAGCTTTCCTTACAGACTTGACCTTGCCGCGGCGAGCTTTCAATTGCCCGATTAAGATCGGCCCATACATCGGCCCAGCAAAAGGGGGCCCTGCGGCAGCGCGGGGCGCGGACAGACGGGATAAAGAGCATGACAATCGAACGGGAATCGATGCCGTATGATGTGGTGATTGTGGGTGGCGGGCCGGCGGGCCTGGCATCGGCGATCCGGCTGAAGCAGCTGAACGGCGATCTGTCGGTGTGCATTCTGGAGAAGGGCTCGGAAGTGGGCGCCCATATCCTGTCGGGCGCGGTGGTGGACCCGAGGGCGCTGGACGAGCTGCTGCCGAGCTGGCGCGAGGAGGGCTGCCCGATGGCAGAGACCCCCGTCACCGACAACTGGCACTGGGTGCTGACCAAGAGCGGCAAATATGCCATGCCGCATGCGCTGATGCCCCCGTTCATGAGCAATGACGGCAATTACACCGGCAGCCTTGGCAATCTGTGCCGCTGGCTGGCGGGCAAGGCCGAGGAACTGGGGGTGGAGATCTTCCCCGGCTTCCCGGCGGCCGAAGTGCTGTATGGCGAGAAGGGCGAGGTCATCGGCGTGCAGACCGGCGACATGGGCATCGCCAGGGATGGCAGCGAGAAGGGCGATTTCCAGCCCGGCATGAACCTCCTGGCGAAATACACGCTGTTCTGCGAGGGCGCGCGCGGCCATCTCACCAAGCGGCTGCGGGCGAAATATGATCTGGAGCGCGATTGCCAGCCGCAGGTCTATGGCCTGGGCATCAAGGAGCTGTGGGATATCGACCCTGCCAAGCACGTGCCCGGCCGGGTGCTGCACACGCAGGGCTGGCCGCTGTCGGAAAGCGGCAGCTGGGGCGGCGGCTTCCTCTACCACCAGGCCAACAACCAGGTGGCGCTGGGCTTCGTCACCGCGCTCGATTACAAGAACCCCTACGTCTATCCCTTCGAGGAATTCCAGCGCTGGAAGCAGCACCCCGAGATCCGCGCGATCCTCGAGGGCGGCAAGCGCGTGGCCTATGGCGCGCGCGCCATCAACGAGGGCGGCTGGCAGAGCGTGCCGCAGCTGGCCTTCCCGGGCGGCGTGCTGGCGGGCTGTTCGGCCGGCTTTGTCAACGTGCCGCGCATCAAGGGCAGCCACACCGCGATGAAAAGCGGCATGCTGGCGGCCGAAAGCATTGTGGCGGCCATTGCCGCCGGCCGCGAGGGCGATGCGCTGGCCGAGTATGACGCGGCCGTGCGCGCCAGCTGGATCGCCGAGGAGCTGAAGCTGGTGCAGAACGCCCAGCCGATGGTGGCCAAGTTTGGCGGGACGCTGGGCACCATCCTGGCCGGCGCCGACATGTGGAGCCGCCACCTGTTCGGCTTTGGCGTGTGGAAGGCGCTGGCCCATCACACCGATGCCGCGGCCACCGGCAAGGCGAAGGATTACCAGCCGATCGCCTATCCCAAGCCCGATGGCCAGATCAGCTTCGACCGGCTGACCAGCGTCTCCTTCTCCTTCACCAACCACGAGGAGGACCAGCCCTGCCACCTGCGCCTGAAGAGCGAGGCCGTGCCGGTGCAGGTGAACCTGGCGCAATTTGCCGGCCCCGAGGCCCGCTATTGCCCGGCCGGCGTTTACGAGTTCGTTGGCGAGGAGGGCGACAAGCGCCTCCAGATCAACGCCCAGAACTGCCTCCACTGCAAGACTTGCGACATCAAGGACCCCACCCAGAACATCGACTGGGTGGCCCCCGAAGGCGGCGGCGGGCCCAACTATCCCAATATGTGATCCGCGCAAAAGCGGTGTTGGCCAAAAGGGGTGGGGGAGCGATGGCTCTCCTGCCCTTTTTGCCATTTCCGCTCTTGCCCCCGCGCCTGCCCCGCGCCAAAGCGCAAAGCCATGACCGCTGCTGCCCAAACCGCCGTGCTGACCGAAACCGCCTATGCCAAGATCAATCTGGCGCTCCATGTGCGGGCCCGGCGTGCGGATGGCTATCACGAGCTGGAGACCTTCTTTGCCTTCGTCGATGCCGGCGATGTGCTGGAAGCGCGCCCGGCTGACGCGGATGTGCTGGAGCTGCATGGCGAATTTGCCGCCCTGCTGGCGGGCGAAACCAGCAATCTCGTCACCGATGCGCTGGCGCTGCTGCCCCATGGCGGGGCGGGCTGGCATGTGCGGCTCGACAAGCGGCTGCCGGTGGCGGCGGGGCTGGGCGGCGGTTCGGCCGATGTGGGGGCGGTGTTTCGCATGGTGGCGCGCGCCCATGGCCTGCCGGATGGCTGGCCGGCGCTGGCCGCCCGGCTGGGCGCCGATGTGCCGGCCTGTGTCGACAGCCTGCCGGTGATCGGCCGGGGCACCGGCACCGAACTGGCGCCGGCCGCCACTGACCTTGCCGGCTGCCCGGTGCTGCTGGTGAACCCGCGCCTGCCGGTGCCCACAGGGCCGGTGTTCAAGGCGTGGGACCGGGTGGACCGCGGCCCCATGCCCGAGGGCAGCGCCCGCGCGGTGATGCTGGAAGGGCGCAACGACCTTGAAGCGCCGGCGATCACCATCTGCCCGGCGGTGGCCGATGTGCTGGCGGCGCTGCGCCACGGCGGCGAGGCCTGGGCGGCGCGGATGAGCGGCTCTGGCGCCACCTGCTTTGCCCTTTACGACAGCGATGCCGCGCGCGATGCCGCCGCGGCCCGCATCGCCGCAAGCCGGCCCGGCTGGTGGCAGATGGCGGGGCGCCTGCGCTGATGGCGGCTTTCGAGCTGCTGGGCACGCCCACCCCGGGCGGGCTGCTGATCGTGGTGGACCACGCCAGCGACCATGTGCCGGCCGACATAGACCTTGGCATCGCGCCGGCGCTGCTGGCCACCCATATCGCGGTGGATATTGGCGTGGCGGCGATCGCGCGGGCGATGCTGGGGGCGGGCACGGCGGCGTTTCTTGCCACTGCCTCGCGGCTGGTGTGCGATCTCAACCGCGAGGCCCATGCGCCGGCGATCATCCCCATTGCCAGCGATGGCCATGCGATCCCCGGCAATGCGCTGGATCATGCCGGCCATGAAGCGCGGCTGGCGCGGTTCTATCATCCCTATCACACGGCGCTGGAGGCCTCGATTGCCGCTGTGCGGCCGGGGCTGATCCTCAGCCTCCATTCCTTCACGCCCAGCCTTGCCAGCCATCCGCAGCAGCAGCGCCCCTGGCATGTCGGCGTGCTGTATAACGCTGATGAGCGCGCCCCCCGCCTCGCCCTGCCGCTGCTGGCGGCCGAGGAGGGCCTGGTGGTGGGCGATCAGCAGCCCTATTCGGGCCGCCTGCTCAACGCCACGATGAACCGCCATGCCGAGGGCCATGGCATCCCCTATCTGGGCGTGGAAGTGCGCCAGGATCTTATCGCCGATGCGGCCGGGCAGGGGCAATGGGCGGCCCGGCTGGGGCGGTTGTGCGGGCAGGTGATGGGCGCTCTTGCCTAGGGCGGGGGCGCGGGTGTAGGGCGCGGGGGTTTTCTGTCCCTGATCCTCGGAGCTGTCTTATGCCCGCCTATCGTTCCCGCACCTCCACCCATGGCCGCAACATGGCGGGCGCGCGTGGCCTGTGGCGGGCCACCGGCATGAAGGATGCCGATTTCGGCAAGC
>DASRYE010000176.1:0-4747 GCA_035653915.1 Novosphingobium sp.
GCAGCGCTGCCAGCGCTGCCACCGCATGATCCACCCCGCCGATCGCGCGGGGGATGGCGCAGCGGGCCAGCACCGCGCGCGAATAGGGGCCGATGGGTTGCAGCGCCTGGTTGATCAGCGTGCCCGGCACGCGGGCGGCGGCCAGCCCGGCGCCGATGGCGGCCAGGATCGGCTCGTTCAGCGTGTCGCCCTCGGCCGGCGGCACATCCTGCACCACGCCCAGAAAGCCCATCGCCGGATCGGCCGAGAGGATCTCCAGCATCTGCGTGAACAGCGAGGGATCGCGCACCGCAGCGCCTGTCACATCCAGCGGGTTGAACACCGCGCCATAGGCCGACAGCACCCCTTCCAGCCGCGCGCGCGTGGCCGGCGTGAAAGGCGCCAGGCGCAGGCCCGCCCCCGCGGCCCGGTCGGCGATCAGCTCGCAGGCGCCGCCCGAGATGGAGAGCAGGCCGATCTCGCCCGTGATCTCGCCGACATCGGCCATCAGCCCGGCGGCCACCACCATCGCCTCCAGGCTGTCCATGCGGATCACCCCATGGGCGCGGCAGATGGCATCGAACACCGCATCATCGCCGGTGACAGCGCCGGTGTGGGCCTCGGCCAGGCGGCTGGCCAGCTCGCTCTTGCCCACCTTGACGACGACGATCGGCTTGCCGGCCGCGCTGGCCCGGGCCGCCACCTGGCGAAAGCCGGCGGGATCCTTGATCGTCTCGGCAAACAGGGCGATGGCGCGCGTGGCCGGATCGCCGACGAAATGATCGAGCACATCGACCAGCCCCAGCCCCGCCTCATTGCCGGTGGCCACCACGCAATTGAGGCCGATCCCCTGCTGGCGGGCGAATTGGGCGATGACATGGGCGGTGGCCCCGCTTTGCGAGATGACCGAGAGGCCGCCGGCCATGGCCTTGCCATCCACCGGAAAGGCCGAGACGGCCACGCGCGCGCCATAATTGTTGAAGCCCAGGCTGTTGGGCCCCAGCAGGGCGATGCCCTTTTGGCGCGCAAGGGCAGCGAGGCGGGCCTGCGCGGCGGCGCCCTCGGCCCCTGTCTCGGCAAAGCCGGAGGACAGCACGATGGCATGGGCAATGCCGGCCTCGGCCACATCGGCCAGCGCCTTGGCCACGCCTTCTGCCGGCACGAAGAGATAGGCAAGGTCTGGCGGCGCGGGCAGGTCTGCGCAGCGGGTGAAGCCGGGGCGGCCATGGGCCGGCACCCCCCGCCGGTTGACGGCATAGACCGGCCCTGCAAAGCCGCTGGCAACGATATTGCCATGGATCAGCTGCGACCAGGCGGAACTGTCGGAGGCGCCCACCAGCACCAGCGAGCGGGGGTTGAACAGGCGTTCCAGCCGGCCAGTGGCAAGGGTGGCGGGGGTGTCGGCGGGGGCGGTCAGTGTGGCATCGCGGCTCATTTCGGCAGCTCCAGCCCGCGCAGGGCAATGATGTTGCGCTGGATCTCCGCCGTGCCGCCGCCGATCACCATCATGATCGCGCGGCGCAGCATCTGTTCGATGGAACCGCCCGCCAGTGCCCCTTCCTCGCCCTGCGAGAGGAGCGCGGCCGGGCCCAGCAGCTCGATTCCGGCCTGGGCCAGCGCCTCGCCCAGCTCACCGGCAAAGACCTTGCCGACAGCGGCCGCCACCATTGGCGCCGGGCCATCGGGCCGTGGCAGAATGGCCCCCAGCGCCAGCAGGCGGGCGGTTTCCACCTCGGCGGCAAGGGTGGCCAGGCGCGCGCGGGTGGCGCCATCGGCCAGCAATCCTTGCGCCCTTGCCGCGGCCATCATCGCATCCAGCAGCACGGCCAGATCGGTGCCGAAGCTGGCCATGATGATCCGCTCGTTGGCCAGCGCCTTGCCCAGGATCTGCCAGCCACCGTTTTCCGGCCCCAGCCGCATCCAGTCGACCACGCGCACTTCGTCGAGCAGGATTTCGGAGAAATGGTGGCCATAGAAGGCCATGCCCGGCCGCACGCTGATGCCGGGCGTGTCCATCGGGATGAGGAACAGGCTGATGCCGGCATGGCGGGGGCGGGCATCGGGATCGGTGCGGGCGGCCAGGATGATGTGCGAGGCGCGGTGGCCATCGGTGTTCCACAGCTTGTGGCCGGAGATGACATATTCATCGCCCTCGCGCCGGGCGCGGGTGGCAAGGGCGGCAAGGTCCGATCCGGCCCCCGGCTCGCTGTAGCCCAGGCAGAAGGACACCTCGCCGCGGCGGATGGGTTCGAGCAAGGCGGCGCACAGGCGCGGGTTGCCATGCACCAGCAGCTCCGGCCCGACGATCCAGCTGGCCACGGTGGTGTGCTGCACAGGCGCCGCCACGGCCTGGGTTTCCTCCAGAAAGGCCAGCTTTTCCAGCGGGCTGGCGCCGCGCCCGCCGGCCGCCTGCGGCCAGGTCAGGGTGGTGAGGCCAGCCTCGCCCAGCGCGCGGGCAAAGGCGGCATCCCAGTTCTGCTCGCTGAAGGGGCGGGCCAGGTTGGCCGCGCGCTGCGCCGGGCCCCAGTGCTGGCCCAGCCAGTGGCGCAGTTCCTGCCGGAAGCCATCGGCAGGGCCGGCGCCCGGGGCCACCAGCGGCGCTGCGCGGTCGATCACATGGGCGGCCAGCGCCTCGCGCGCGGCAGCGGTGCCGCCCAGCAGGGTGGTGTCGATCTCGATGCGGCGGGTGAGGTGGGGGGCGGCGTGTTCCTCGGCATAGCCGATGGCGCCCAGCACGTGGTGGTTGTCCAGCGCCACCTGCCGCAGCGCCGGGCCGGCGAACAGCAGCGCCGCCTCGGCCCGCGCCTGCCAGCCGGCGGCATCGCCATCATGCGCCTCGGCCACGGCGGCAAGATGGGCGGTGGCCCCTTCCAGCGCGATGAAACTGTTGGCCAGCTTGTGCTGCACCGCCTGGAAACGGCCGATCGGCTGGCCGAACTGGGTGCGGGTGCGGGCATGTTCGAGCGCCAGATCGAAGCCGGCGCGGGCCGCCCCCAGCGCGCGGGCGAGGAGGGCCAGGCGCGCCACCAGCAGCGCATCGGCGGCCGCGGCCGGGCTCACCGGCAGGCGTTCGGCGGGCGCTGCGTCCAGCTCCAGGCGGGCGAGCTGGCCTTCGGCGTTCAGCGCGGTCAGCCGGTGCAGGCGCAGGCCCGGCGCATCGGGCGCCACCACTGCCCAGCCCTCGGCCGTGGCCAGCAGCGCGGCGGCGCCTTCGCCCGGCCAGGGGAAGGGGGCGCTGGTGCCACTGGCCCGCGCGCCCGCCAGCGTGATGGTGCCGGCAGGGGCCAGCGCCAGCGGCCGGTCTTCCAGCGCCAGGCCCGCATGGGCGGCTGCCAGCCCGTCGGCCCAGGGGGCGGCCAGCGCGCGGCGGCCCAGCTCTTCTGCCACCAGCAGGCCGGCGGCCAGCCCGCCCACCGCCAGCGCCACCCCTTGCGGAATGACGCCCAGCTCGCGCAGCACCGGCCACACCGCCGCCGTGCCCGCGCCCACCGGCAGATCGCCCAGCCGCCCGCGCAGCGAGGCGCGCAGCATGGCCAGCATGTCGGCATCGGCAGGCGCGCGCTGGGGGGCCCTGGCGCGCGGGGGGGCAAGCGGGGGCGCTGCGGTAAGCTGGGGCATGGGTGGATCCTCTCCTGTTATGGCCTCAGCCTGCGGAAAGGGGCGGGCGGCGTCCAATATGTCTTGCGCCGGTTTTGATATGGTTTTCGTCTTAAAACCGGCGCTCAGCAGCCCCGCCATTGCGGTGCGCGCTTTTCCACGAAGGCGCGCGGGCCCTCGGCCCAGTCATGGGTGGGCATCAGCCGGTCGGCGGCGGCCTGGCTTTCGGCCAGCATGGCGGCATCGCTGCTGCGGGCGGCGTGGCGGGCGATCGCCAGGCTCTCGCGCACCGACAGCGGCGCGTTGACGACAATGCGCGCAGCCAGATCGAGCGCGGCCTGTTCCACCGCCTCGGCCGGCACCACCGCATTCACCAGCCCCAGCGCCAGCGCGCGCGCAGCGGCGATCGGCTCGCCGGTGGCGATCATCTCCAGCGCCAGCGCGCGCGGCAGGGCGCGTGGCAGGCGAAACAGGCCGCCCGCCCCGGCGATCAGCCCGCGCTTCACTTCCGGCAGGCCCAGCACGCTGCTCTCGGCGCAGACGATCATGTCGCACGAGAGGGCGATTTCCAGCCCGCCGCCCAGCGCGCTGCCGCTGATCGCGGCGATCCACGGCTTGCGGCGCGGCGCCTCGACAAAGCCGGCAAAGCCGCCGGCCGCCGTCATCAGCTCGTGGCCGCGCCCGGCCGCCGCCTCGGCCAGATCGGCGCCGGCGCAGAAGGTGGGGCCAGGCGCGGCGGCGATCAGCGCCACGCGGATGTCTGTGTCCGCCTCGATAGCCTGCACATGGGCTTCTATCGCGCGGGCCATGGCGCCGTTGATGGCATTGCGCCGCGCCGGCCGGTTCAGCCGCACCAGCGCCACATGGGGGGCAGGGCGCTCCAGCAGGATGGTCTCTTCGGCGGACGCAAGGGTGCTGTCGGCGGTGGGGTGGGTCATCGTGGGGCCTCTCTTCCGGCGCCGGTCTGGCGCCCGGCAGGGGCGCGCCGGCTGTTGCGGCGCCAGCATGCGCCCGGCGCCGGCCATTGCGCCAGCTGCGCAAATGCCTAGGCTTGGCGCCATGGAGATCCACGCCCGCGCCCTGCGCTATTTCGACATGGTGCGCCGCACGCGCTCGATCCGGGCGGCGGCGCGGCTGCTGCATGTGGCCTCCTCGGCGGTGAACCGGCAGG
>DASRYE010000177.1:0-19348 GCA_035653915.1 Novosphingobium sp.
GCGCGGCATGCCGTTCATCCGCACGAACACGCTGTTCCCGACAAAGGCCGAGGTGTAGTAATAGCGGTCAGCCAGGTTGCGCACCCACAGCGCCAGCTGCCACCTGTCGCCCTCTCCCTTGATGCCGATGCGCCCGTTGACCAGCGTGTAGCCGGGCACCGCAGTGGCCGGATCCAGCGCCAGCACCCGGCCCGAGGAAGACGTGCGCGCGTTCATGTCGAGCGTGAGGAAGCCGGTCAGCCGGCCGTTCAGCGGCGCCTCATAAGTGCCGGCCAGATTGCTCTGCCAGCGCGGCGAATTGGCCAGCCGCGTGCCGGCCAGATTGGTGGCCACTGCCAGATTGGCGCCATTGTTCACGCCGGCATCGGGCCAATCGGTCACCACCGCATCGAGATAGGTGGTGGAACCATCGAAGGAGAGCCGCGGGCTGGCCTGCCAGTGCCCCTCCAGCTCCACCCCCCGCACGCGGGAGCGCGGCACGTTGGTCAGCTGCACCAGCGCGCCCACGAAGGTGTTGATGTAATCGGCCTCCTGCTTGTTGCGATAGTCATACCAGAAGGCCGAGGCGTTGAGGCGCAGCGCATTGTGCAGCAGGCTGAGCTTGGCGCCCAGTTCATAGGCGGTCACCGTTTCCGGGCGATAGGGCAGCAATTGCGATTGCAGATTGGTGTTGATGCCCGAAAAACCGCCGGATTTGAAACCATTGGAGATGGTGCCATAGATCAGGCTGCGGCCGATCTTCTTGTCCAGCCCCACTTTCCACATGGCGCGGTTAGCCGTGATCGTGTCGCTGAAGGGGGTGTAGGTGCCATAGCCGGGGGTGCCGGCGATATCGTCATAGGTGCCGCAGCCGCCCGGCGTGGTGCCGACAAAGGAAGCCAGCGTGCCATCGCCGCTGTCGTAGGTGCAGCCGGTCCAGCTGCGCCGCTCATGCGTGTAGCGAAAGCCGCCCAGCAGCCGCCAGCCGCCACCCAGCCGATATTCCGCATGGGCAAAGCCGGCCAGCGAGCTGGTCGTCTGCGAATAGCGCGTGTCCAGCGTCTGGATGCCCAGCGCCAGCGCGTAATAGCTTTGCTGCATGTAGTAATTGTAGTTCTCGTGCATCGTATCATGCGAGACATAGCCGCCGACGATCCAGCTGAGCGGGCCGTTGCCGCGCGAGGCCAGGCGCAGTTCCTCGCTGATGACGGTGAGCTGGGTATCGTTGATCTGGCTGGAATCATTGCCGGCCCAGCCATCGCCGTCATTCGTCTCGCGGCGGGTGAAGCGGTCGTAGCCGGTGACGGAGGTGAGGCTCATGCCCGGCAGATCGAGGCTGGCCCGGGCGACAAAGCCGGCCAGCCGGTTGTTGCGCCGGGGCCGGTAGATGCCATCGGACCAGTCTGCCGCGGTGGCATTGCCGGTGGAAAAGGCGGCGGTGGGGCTGCCGGCGGCCGTGCTGGTGATCACCGGCAGGCGCAGCGCCGACTGGCCGATCAGCTGGCCGTTATAGGCGGTGGCCGCCTGGTTGTCGGACTTGTCGATGATGTAATGGGCCGAGACGAACAGATCGAGCGTGGGCGTCGCCTTCCAGTCGATCGTGCCGCGCACCGCCATCAGATCCTTGTTGCCCAGCGTGTCGCCCGGCCGGCTGATGCTGCGCTGCCAGGCGCCGCCCTCGCTCACCTTGCCGGCGAGCCTCGCGGTCAGCCCCTCGGCCAGCGGGCCGCTGACAAAGCCTTCCAGATTCGTCTCGCCATAATTCGACACATCGCCGGCAAAACCGGCCTGCAGCGTGGAGGTTGGCCGGGCGGAATTGACGTTGATCTGCCCGGCGGTGGAATTGCGGCCGTAAAGGTCGCCCTGCGGGCCCTTCAGCACTTCCACCTGGCCGGTATCGAAGAAGGCGCCGCGGGTCATCACCGCATAGGGCATGGCCACTTCATCGGCATAGATGCCCACGGTGGAGGAAGCGCTGGTGGAATAATCGGAAAAGCCGATGCCGCGGATCGTGTAGATCGGCACGCCCGAGGCGCTGGTGGCCGTGACCGACAGGCCCGGCGTTACCTGCGAGAGCCCCTCGAGCGATTGCACGCCCTTGTCGGCCAGGGTGGTGCCGGCAAAGGCGCTGATGGCAATGGGCACATCATTGATGCCCTGGCTGCGCTTTTGCGCCGTCACCACGATTTCGCCGGCGGGGCTGGCCTGTGTGCCTGTATCTGCGCGCGTATCTGCGCCCGTATCCGCCCGGGCGCTGGCCGCGCCCAGTGCCAGCACCAGGCCAATGGCGGCCGCCCCCTGTCGCCTGCAATGCCGCTTGCACCTCATATCCGTCTTGCCTCCTCGCGGCCCGATCCGAACCGCTTTTGCTGTTTTGGGATGCGGCAAATCTAGGAAGCGGCGGTTTGGTGTCTTGCCCTTGCGTGCCAATCGGCGTTGACTGTGCGTGCCAGTGGTTCAGCCACCTGCCCCGCCGGCAGCGTTCAGCCGGGCCTGGCGCGGCGTGCAGCCAAAGCGCGCGCGATAGCTGCGCGAGAAATGCGCCATGTCGTTGAAGCCCACATCGAAGGCCAGCTGGGTCAGCGATTTGGCGCATTCCTGCGGCGAGGTGAGGCGCAGATGCGCCTGTTCCGTGCGCAAAGACCAGAGCCAGCTGGCCGGTGTCTGCCCGGCCTCGGCAAAGGCGCGGTAGAGCTGGCGGCGCGACACGCCCAGCCCCAGCGCGATGGCATCGGGCGAAAGCGCGGGATTGGCCAGCTCCTTCAGGGCAAAGCGGTGGGCCCGGCGCAGCAGGCCATCGGCGGCCAGATCCTGCTCGCCGGCGGGCGTGGCCGCCACCAGCCGGCCCAGCAGCTGGTGGATCACCTCGCCCACCACTGCCCGCTCCTCGGCGCAGGCCGCCCGGCGCTGGGCCAGCAGCGCGGCCAGCGCCGAGCCCAGCACCGCGCCCACCGCCGCCTGCCTGTCCACCCGCCGCCCGCAGGCCGCCAGCACCTTTGCCTCGCCGCCCGCGGCATCGAAGGGCATCGGGATCACCGCCACCTCATTGGCCCGGCGCGAGGCGAATTCGCAGCCCTGATAGGGGTTCATCAACAAGAGATCGCCCGCCCGCAGCACCACCGGCGCGCCGCCATCGAAATGCACGCCCAGCTGGCCGCTGATCTGCTGCATGAGGAAGAACTGCCCCTCCCAGCGATCGCCCAGCCCGTGCGCGGCGCGCTGCGTGGTCAGCGCGCGGGTGTAGACCATCACCGGGCGCAGCACATGCTGGCCATCCTCACGCACGCGAAAGGCGGATTGCTCGCCGATCTCGTCGGCGCTGAAGCGGCTGTGGCCATAAACGCCCCGCAAGGCGCGCTCGAAGGATTGCGAGACTGTCTCTCGGCGCAAGGTCATCGCTGCATAACTCCCCATGACGCCCTGCCGGGCCCGCTGCCCGGCGCGCCCCTGCCGCCCGGTTATGCCGGTGCGGCAGGGGCTTTCGCCCGCTTGTGTTCCTCCTTGGGGCGATGCGCCGAAGGCAGCAGGCCCAGCCTCTCATGGCGGCCCTGCGCAGACTAGTCATTTCCGGCCAATCATGCCCTCAGCGCGCGGCCCACACTTGCGCGCCGGCGATATAGGTGGCCAGCACGCGGGTTGCGTGCAGGCTGCCCAGCGGGGCGGTCAGCGGGTTGCGGTCGATCACGATCATGTCGGCCTGCTTGCCCGGCTCCAGCGTGCCGCCGCTGTCCAGCCGGCCCATGGCGGCAGCGCCATTGCGGGTGAAGATCGCCAGCGCCTGGGCGCGGGAAACCGCCTCTGCGGCGCCCTGGGCAGGGCCGGTGGCGCCAGGGGCCTGGCGGCTCACCATCGTCTCGATCGCCAGCCAGGGGTTGACCGAGGGCACCACCGGCCAGTCGGAACCGGCGATCACCAGCGCGCCGGTGGCCAGCGCCTCGCGGATGGGCCACAGGCGGCGCATCCGCTCTGGCCCCACGGCGCGGGCGATATCCACCGAGGTGATCGGCGTTGGCCACCAGATATAGGGCGAAAATTCCCAGATGAAGCCCAACTGGCGCCCACGCGGCACATCGGCGGCGGTGATGAAGGTGTTATGGGCGATCTCGTGGCGCGGGCCCAGCGCGCCATTTTGCGCCCGCGCCCAGGCGATGGCATCGGCCGCCGCGCGGGTGGCGCCATCTCCGGCGGCATGCATCTTCACTTCCAGCCCCTGGGCGTCGAAAGCGGCAACGGCGGCGTTGAGCCGGGCCTGCGGCACTTGCAGTATGCCATGCGCGCCGCTTGTATGGGCATAGGGTTCCACCATGGCGCCGGTGTGGCTTTCGGTGGGCACGCCATCGAGGAAGATCTTCACGCAATCGAAGCGCATCGGCCCGGCAGACAGTTCCTGCCGGCGCGCGATCAGCGCCTCGGCCCCGTTCGACATCGGCCCCCACACGATGCAGCCGCGCGCATGCTGCTTCAGCCCGCCCGAGCGCGCATAGGCCGACAGTGCCTGCGCATTGGCCGGCCGCACCGCGGCATCGGTGAAGCCAACGATGCCATAGGACAGCATTTCGGTAGTGGCGGCCTCCACGGCGGCCAGCTTCTCTTCGGGGCTGGCGGCCGGGATATGGCTTTCCACCAGCGCGGTTGCCGTCTCGCGCAGCACGCCCAGCGGGGCGCCGGCGGCATCGCGGTCGATCACGCCGCCGGCGGGCGCCGGGGTGGCCGCGGTGATGCCGGCGATCGCCAGCGCCCGGCTGTTCACCCACAGGCTGTGATGGGCCTCATCGCTCAGCGCCACGGGATGGTCGGGCGCGGCCTCGTCGAGCAGGCGGGCGGTCTGCTCGCCGGGGCGCAAGGCCGCCGCCACCCAGCTGCCGCCCAGGATCCACCCGCCCGGCCCCACCTGCCGCGCACAGGCCTGCACCGCCGCCTTCACCGCCGCCGCGCCGCCGCCCTGCGGCAGGTGGCAGGCGCGCTCGGCAAGGCCGGCGTCCATCACATGCACATGCATGTCGTAGAGCCCCGGCATCAGCGTGCGCCCGGCCAGATCGACCACTTCGGCCCCGGCATGCGGCAGGGCAAGGATCTCGGCATCGCTGCCCACCGCAACGATCACCCCGCCGCGCAGGGCCAGCGCCTGCGCCGTGCCCGCCGGCGCCAGCACCTGGCCGTGCAGGAAGAGCCGGTCTGCCGGCGGGGCGGTGGTTTGCGCCGCTGCCGGCACCACCGGCAACGCCTGGGCGCACACCGGCAGCGCCAGGGCGCACACCGCCCCCCGCAGGGCCCGATGCCCCTTGCGCCGCCAGCCGCCATCCGCTGTGCCTGTCCCCGCTGGGCCTGTCCCCGCTGGGCCTGTCATCGCAGCATTCATCGCCATGCGCTCACCTTTCGCCTGCTCGCCCGCCGGAAGGGCGGGGGCTGCGCAAGGATCTGGCATGGCCGCCCGGGCAGCGTCTTGCCTGAGCGTGCCAAAGCCGGCGGGCTAGCGCGCGCCCAGCGCCTTGCCCAGCGCCACATAGGCGGCCGTGTGCGCCGCGCGCGCGCTGATCGCGGCATTGTCGGCCGAAAGGGCGGCAAGGCGGGCTTCCAGCGCCTGCGCGCGGCTGTCCTCGCCCTGGATGAAGCGGGCATCGGCCAGGGCGCCGGTGGCCTCGGCGGCGCTGGCGGCGCTGGCGGCCGCGGCGCTGGCATCGGCGGCGCGGGCCAGGCGATTGGCCGCCGTCTCGCTATCGGCCAGAGCAGTCAGCACCGCCTTGCCATAGCGGGCAGCAGCGGCATCGGCATCGGCCCGGGCGCCGCGCAGCTGGGCGCGCAGCTGGCCGCCGGCAAACACCGGCCAGTGCAGGCTGGGCCCCAGGCTGTAGCGCGTGGAATCGGCCGCGGTGAAAGTGCCGGTAGTGCGCGCCTGCTGGCCCACGCTGCCAGTGAGCGACAGGCTGGGGAACAGCGCCGCGCGGGCGGCCTTCACATCGGCATGGGCGGCGGCCAGATCGGCCACGGCGCCGCGCACATCCGGCCGGCGCGCCAGCACATCGGAACGCAGCCCCACCAGCGCCACCGCCGGCGCTGCGGGCAGGGGCGCTGCGGTGCCGATCAGCCCCGCCAGCGCTTCGGGTGGCTGGCCGGTCAATTGCGCCAGCGCATAGGCATCGGCAGTGGCATCGCCCCGGGCGCCGGCCAGCTGGGCGCGGGCGCTTTCCAGCCGCTGAGTGGCGGCCAGCGCCTCGTCCCGCGTGGCCTCGCCGGCGGCCAGGCGCGCCTGCTGCAGGGTGGCCAGCGCCGCCAGCGCCGCTTCCTGCCCTTCCCAATTGGCGCGGCGGGCCTGATCGGCGCGCATCTGCGTGTAGGTGCGGGCAATCTCGGCGGCCAGTGTCAGGCGCACGCCATCGCGCTGGGCGGCGGCCATGTCGCCGCGCGCGGCGGCAGCGCGGGTGGCGGCGGCGCGCGCGCCCCAGATGTCGATTTCCCAGCTGGCATCGAAGCCGGCGTCGAACAGGTCATAGCTGCGGGTGATGCCGGGGAACTGGCTGAGCCGGCCGAAGGGGATCATGCCATTGGCGCTTTGCGCATTGGTGGTGGCGCTGCCCGAGGCATCCAGCTGGGGCAGCGCGCGCGCGCGGGTGGCGGCAAGGGCGGCGCGGGCGGAGCGCAGTTTCGCTTCCGCCTCGGCCACATCGGGGCTGGCGGCCAGGCCTTGCGCGATCAGCCCGTCGAGCTGCGGATCGCCCAGCGCCTGCCACCAGCCGGCCGCCATGGGGCCGGCCGGCGCGCCATCGATCCAGCCGCCATCGGCGCCGGCCACCTGCGGCACGGGCCCATCGGGCCGGCCTTTGCCCGAGAGGCCGGCACAGGCCCCCAGCAGCAGGGTGACAGAGAGAAAAGGCAAGGCAGCGCGCATCGGGCTACTCCATCCGCGAGCGGAACAGCAAAGAGGAAAAGGTGAGCGTGACCGCCGAGATCACCATCAGCGGCCAGGTGTTGGCCAGCACCGTGGCCAGCGGCATGTCTTTCAGGAACAGGCCTTCCATCAGCACCACCATGTGCTTTTGCGGATCAGCCTCGGCGATCATCCGCAGCATCAGCGGCATGTTGTCTACAGGCGCTGCAAAGCCCGACAGCAGGTTCACCGGCACCGCCACCAGAAAGATGCCGAGAAAGGCCTGCTGCTGCGTTTGCGCCAGCGCCGACACCGCCATGCCAAGGCCGATATTGGCCGTGAGGAAGCAGAAGGTGGCCAGATAATAGCTGAAGACATTGCCCCGCAACGGCTCGCCAAACAGCTGGGTGATGACGAGCAGATAGAGCGTGGCATTGACCAGGCCAACGATCAGCGGCGGCGTCATCTTGCCGATCAATATCTCGGGCAGGCGCAAGGGCGCCACCATCAGCTGATCGAACGAGCCCAGTTCCCGCTCGCGCGCGATCGACTGGCCCGAGACCGACAGCGAGGAGATCGAGGCGACCGTTGCGACCAGCGCCGGCAGCACGAAGAACAGGAAATCGAGGTTGGGGTTGAACATGTGGCGCACCACCGTGGCCCCGCCGGGCGCCGCATCGGGCGCCACGCCGCGCAGCGCCAGCCCGGCCCTGCCCACCATATCGGCCAGATAGCCGCCCATGATCTGCGCCGAGTTCGACCGCCGCCCATCGCACACCGCCCCCGCGCTGGCAGCCTTGCGCGCGGCCACATCGCGGCTCAACCCTTCGGGCAGCACCACCGCGCACAGTACATCGCGCCGGTCTATCGCCCGGGCCAGATCGGCATAGGAGGCCAGGCGGTGCAGCGCGTGGATATTGGGGCTGCCGGCCAGCTGCTGCAGCACTTCATGGGCCGCCGGGCCATTATCGAGATCGAGCACGCCGATCTCGACATTCTTCACCTCCAGCGTGGCCGCCGAGGCAAACAGCACCAGCTGCATGATCGGCGGCCCCACCAGAATGATGCGCGCGCGCGGATCGCGCAGCACCGCCCACATCTCCTTGATGATCATCGCCCGGCAGCGGATGAGGAAGGCCAGCCAGCGGTTCATGCCACGCGCCTTTTCGTCTTGGCCAGGGTGATGGCGAAGAACACCGCGCCAAACAGCAGCATCCGCGCCATATCGGGCAGGAACAGGCCCCAGTCGTCGCCGGCCAGAAACACCGTCTGCAGCGAGGGGATGAGATAGCGCGCCGGCACGATCCGCGTCACCCATTGCACCCAGAGGGGCGCGGAGGAAATCTCGTAGATGAAGCCCGAGAGCAGCAGCGAGGGCAGGAAAGCGGCCAGCAGCGCGATCTGGCTGGCGACATACTGGCTGCGCGCCAGCGCCGAGATCATCAGCCCCTGCCCCAGCGCGCAGAACAGATAGCACGAGGAAATCGCCAGCAGCGCCAGTACCGAGCCGCGAAACGGCACATCGAAGAGGATGAGCGAGACCACCGTGCAGATCGTCATCGCCGCCAGCCCCAGCACATAATAGGGCACCACCTTGGTGACGACCAGCTCGGCCATGCCCAGCGGCGTTGCCAGAATGGCCTCCATCGTGCCGCGTTCCCATTCGCGCGCCAGCACCAGCGCCGTCAGCAGCGAGCCGATCATCGTCATCACCACCGCAATCGCCCCCGGCACGAGGAAATAGCGGCTGACAGAGCCGGGGTTGAACCAGTAGCGCAAGGTGAGCGCCAGGGCCGGCTGCACCGCCGCCCGGCCATCGCGCGCCAGCGCCCAGTTCTGCCGCACGCCATCGGCATAGGAAGCGACAAAGGCGGCATTGTTGGGCAGCGAACCATCGGTGATCGCCTGGATGGTGCCGGCATGGGCGGCGGCCCTGCGGCTGAAATCCTGCGGGATGACGATGATGCCGCGGATGCGCCCGGCCACCAGCTCGTCCTTCAGATGCGGCACATCGCCCACCGCCACCACGGCAAACCAGGGCGACTGGCGAAAGGCGGTGGCCAGGCTGGCGGCCGCCTCGCCGCCATCCTGCTGGGCCAGGCCAATGCGCGTGCGCCCGGTATCGAGGTTGAGCGCATAGCCGAAGATGAGGATGAGGATCACCGGCAGCACAAAGGCGATGAGGATGGTGGAAGGATCGCGCAGGATCTGCAGCCCTTCCTTCACCAGCATCGCCTTCAGGCGCCGGGCAGAGAAGAGCGCGCTCATGCCGCCTGCTCCCGGTGCAGGTCTGCCGCGCGGATGAGGGCGGCAAAGGCGTCTTCCATGGTCGCCACCGGGCGGCCATCGGGGCCGGCGGCAGCGGCGCGCAATTCGTCGGGCGTGCCGGTGGCGATCTGCTGCGAACGATAGATCAGGGCGATGCGGTCGCAATATTCCGCCTCGTCCATGAAATGGGTGGTCACCAGCACGGTCACGCCCTTGTCGACCAGCGCGGTGATATGGTTCCAGAATTCGCGCCGCACCAGCGGATCGACACCCGAGGTCGGCTCATCGAGGAACAGCACCGGCGGCTGGTGCATCACCGCGCAGCCCAGCGACAGGCGCTGGCGAAAGCCCAGCGGCAGCGTGCCGGCGTTCATGTCCATCAGCGGGCCGAGGCGGAAGATCTCGCTCACATGGTCGATCGCCTCGCGCGCGCGGGCGCCGGCAAGGCCATAGATGCCGGCGAAGAAAGCCAGGTTCTGGCGCACCGACAGATCGCCATAGAGCGAGAATTTCTGCGCCATATAGCCCAGCGACTGGCGCGCATCGGCGCGTGCGCGGCGCAGATCATGCCCGGCCACGCTGCCCGCCCCTTCCGTGGCGGTGATGAGGCCGCACAGCATCTTGAAGGTGGTGGATTTGCCCGCGCCATTGGGGCCCAGCAGGCCAAAGATGCTGCCGCGCGGCACGGAAAAGCGGATATCGGTGGCCGCGGAAAAGGCGCCATAGCGCTTGGTCAGCCCCTTCGCCTCGATCGCCGGCAAAGCGCTTTCGGGAATGGTGCGATATTGCGCGGCCAGCGCGCTTTCGGCCAGATCCGCGCCGCCCAGCGCATCGATGAAGCCATCCTCGAAACGCGGCGCGATGAGATCGGCCGGCGCCACCCCCAGCGCCGGATCCGCCGCCGCCAGCGGCCGGGCCAGCAGCAGGCGCAGCGCATCGCCATGGCGCACCGCATCCATCACCGCCCCGCTGGCGCGCAGGCGGCGCATCGTCTCGCGCCTTGCGCTGGCCGGCACGGCAATCTGGGCCACGCGCCCCTCCATGCGGCCCATCAGCTCCTGCGGCGGGCCGGCATGCAGCAGGCGGCCCTCGCTCAGCAGATAAACCCGGTCGCAGCGCTCGGCCTCGTCGAGATAGGCGGTGGACCACAAGACCCCCACCCCCTCGCCCGCCAGCGCGCGCACCATATCCCACAATTCATGCCGCGAGACAGGATCCACCCCCACCCCCGGCTCGTCCAGCAGCAGCACTTGCGGGCGCGACACCAGCGCGCAGGCCAGCCCCAGCTTCTGCTTCATGCCGCCCGACAGGCGCCCGGCCAGCCGCCCCTGAAAACGCGCCAGATCGGTGAATTCCAGCAGGCGGGCGAAGGTGTCGGCCCGCTCTGCCGCCGGCAGCGCGCGCAGATCGGCATAAAGCGTGAGGTTCTCGATCACCGAGAGATCCTCATACAGGCCAAAGCGCTGCGGCATATAGCCCAGCTTCTCGCGCGGGGCATCAACGGCCGGCTGGCCCAGCACCCGCGCCGTGCCGCCATCGGGCGCGACAAGGCCGGCAAGGATGCGGATCAGCGTCGTCTTGCCGGCGCCATCAGGGCCGACAAGGCCGGTCATCTCGCCCGGCACGATGGCCATGTCCACACCGTCCAGCGCGGTCACCGCGCCAAAGCGCTTCACCAGCGCGCGCGCCTCGGCCAGCGGGGCCGGCAACTGGGCGGCCGGCAGGGGGGCGGCAGGCGGGCTCACCGGTGCGGCGCAGGGCCGGTCACGCGCACGCTCACCGGTTCGCCCTGATGCAGCGCGCCATCAGGGTCGCTCACCAGCACCCGCACGCGATAGACAAGATCGGCCCGCAGGCTTTCGGTCTGCACCGTCTTGGGAGTGAATTCGGCGGCGCTGGCGATGGCGGCGATGGTGCCGTGATAGGTCTTGGGGTTGCCATCGGCGCTCACTTCCACCGCCTGGCCCGGCGCGATGCGAGCCATATCGGTTTCCGCCACATAGGCGCGCAGGCGCAGCGGATTGTCGATGGTGAGAGTGAACACCGTCTCGCCGGGCTGGACGATCGCCCCCGGCTCACGCGCGCGGGTAAGCACGGTGCCCCCTTCCGGCGCACGCAGGATGGTGTCGGAAAGGTCAGTGGCGGCCTTGCTGGCATTGGCGGCGGCGGCATCGGCCTGGGCGGCCGAAACGGCGATATCCTCGCGGCGGAAGCCTTCTGTCTGCAGGCCATAGGCCGCGCGGGCCTGATCGAGCAGCGCGCGCGCGGCATCGCGGTCGGCCCGCGCCGCTTCCAGCTGGCGGTGGCTGACAGCGCCTGTGGGGGCAAGCCCCTGCTGGCGGCGATATTCCGCATCGGCCTGCTCGAAACGCGCCTGCTGGGCGGTCAGCGCCTGGCGCGCCTGCTCGATCTCCTGCGGGCGGGCGCCGGCGCGGTATTTGGCGAGATTGGCCCTGGCCAGCGCCAACTGGGCGTTCTGGGCATCGGCCGCATCCTGCAGGGGGCGCGCATCCAGCCGGCCCAGCTCGGCGCCGGGGGCCAGATGCTGGCCCTCGTCCACCGCCAGCGAAGCGATCCGCCCGCCCACGCGAAAGCCCAGATCCACCTGCCGCACATCGACATTGCCATAGAGCACCAGCGCCCTGTCGCGCGGGTGGGTGGCTTGCCAGCCGGCCGTTCCCAGCCCCAGCACGGCCAATCCGGCCACGCCGCCGATCATCAGCTTGCGGTTCATTCCTGCCTGCCTCCTTCGTCAGGTGATCGGCCCAGCGCCGCGCAGATCACATCGACATTGCCGAGAATGGTTTGCCGGATGATGGCAACCTCGGCCGGCCCGATGCCGCCCCATCCGGTGAATTCCAGAACGCCCGCCTGGGCCACGCGAAAAACGGTGATCTGGCCGACCAGCGCCAGAGCCTCGACCTTTGCGGCGATCCCGTCCTTGCCCGAAATCAACACGATGAGCCGTTCCAGCAAAGCCAGCACGCGCCCCATCGCCCCGCCATAGATGATGGCAAAGGCGCGGGTGGGCTCGGCCTGCTCGCGCAGCATGAAGCGGGAGAAGGCGCGGGTTTCAGGATCGAGCATGGCCTCGGCCATGGCGCCCAGCAGCTGGCGCAGGCCCGCCCGCGCGGCCATCGGCGGGGCGCTGGCGGCCGCCAGTTCGGCTTCCACCGCCACCAGCGTGCTGCCGATGATGCGCCCCATCGCCTCGGCGATCATCTGCGCGCAGCCCAGATAGAGGCCTTCCTTGCCGCCGAAATGATAGGTGATCTGCGACATCGGCATGCCGGCTGCCGCCGCGATCGCCCGGGTGGACGCGCCATCGAACCCCCGCCGCCCGAACATGTCGAGCGCGGCGTGCAGCAAAATATCGCGGGCACAGGGCTTGTCGCTGTCCATGGCGCGCGAGATTAATTCAAACGAACGAACAGGGCAAGAGGGACCGGCCCGCGCCCCGGCTGGCGCGGGCCGGCCGCCGGCTTACAGCTTCACCTGCACCCGGGCATAATAGAAGCCGCCATAAGCGCCGAAGGGCGAATTGCTGCCATAGATCGACGAGCCGATGGTGTTGGCGACAGTGTTCTTGTCGGGGTAGACGTTGAACAGGTTCTGCGCGCCCACCGCCATCTTGATGCGGCGGGTGAGATCATACGACAGTTCCAGATCGCTGATCCACTTGGCGCCATAATGCTGGTCGGTGGCAGCAGTCGTGCCCATCAGCCACCAGGCGCCATAGCGCGTTTCCTTCACATTGACGCCAAAGCGCCCCTTCTGCCAATCCAGCCCGAGGATGATCTTGTCCTTGGGGGTGAAGGCAGTGAAATAGCCCTGCGCCTGGCGGTCGAACAGGGTGAGGCCCAGCTTCGAGAGCGCGGACGGCGTGGCCGCGATATGGGTGATGTTGGTCACATTGTGGTTATAGCCCACCGAGGCGTGCAGATCGCCCAGCGCCCCCAGCGCGAAATTGTAATTCGCCACCACATCGAGGCCGCGGGTGCGGGTGTTGATGGCATTGGTGAAATAGCGGACATATTCGTTGCCCGAATAGCCGTTGGCGGTGAGAATGGCGCTGACCCCGCTGCCCGACAGATAGCCGGTCAGCGCCACGCGGTTGTGGATGTCGATCTGATAGGCATCGACCGAGATGCTGAGGCGGCGCAGCGGCGTGAGGGTGAAGCCGAAGCTGGTGTTATGCGAGGTTTCCGGCTTCAGCGGCGTGGCGCCCAGCGCCTGGCCGATGGCAGAGCCGGGCTGCACGGTCTTCGATTCGATCAGCTGATAGGTGCCGCCCACCAGGGTGAAGGAATCCGAGGTGGACTGGAACCCCTGCTGGGTAAGCGAGGGCGCCCGGAAACCGTTGGAGAAGGCCGCCCGCAGGTTCAGCCAGCCGGTCGCCTTGTAAAGCGTGGAGACCTTGCCGCTCCAGTTGCTGCCCGAGCTGTCGTCATATTGCTCGAAGCGCACAGCGCCCGTCAGCAGCCAGCGGCTCGTCACATCAAGGGCTGTGTCGAGATAGGTGGCCCACACCGTGCGCTTGAGATTGGCCGCATCCGACGGCGTGACCAGCGTTGCCCCCTGCGCGCCCACCGCGGCATACTGGCCGGCATAGGTGCTGCCGGTGGGATAGACATAGCCGCCATTGGCATAGGAGAGCGGATCAAGCGGCTTGGTGACATAGCTTTCGTAGCGGAATTCGGCGCCCGCCGAGACCTGCAGATGCCGCCCGCCCAGCACTTCATAGCCGCGGGTGATATCGAGGTTGGTGGTCCACTGGTCGAAGGCGGCCGAGAAGGTCTTGAAGCTGGTCGGGCTGCTGGCCCCCAGCGAGGCGTTCAGCGTGTTCATCGAGCCGGAGCTGACATAATCGCGGCCATAGGCGGTGCTCAAGTCCACATCCCAGCCGCGCACCTTGCCCTTCATGCCGGCGGTGGCCTGGAAATCCGTCTCGTTCATCGTGTAATAGGGGGTGTAGCCATTGGGGTAGACGGCGATGATATCGCTGGTGCTGGCCGGCACGCGGCCCGCCTGGCCCACCTGCGCATAGCGATAGCCGAAAGTGGCGTTGCTGTAGAGCAGCAGGTCGCCGGTATCGAAGCTGGCGTTTTCGGCGAACTGGATCTGGCGCTCCAGCGGCAGGCCGCCCTGATAGATGCGGCGGTTGGCGGTCGCCTCGCGCGGGTCGCTCTTGCCATAGATGGTGCTCGTCGCATCGCTGTTGCGCACGGTGTGATCCTGCACCTTGCCCTCCACCGAGACGACGATCGAGCCCCGGCTGCCCAGATGGAAGCCATGCGAGACAGAAGCGGAGATCGTCTTGCCATCCGAGCCGTTCACCGGATCGGGATAGCGCTGGCCGGCAAACAGGCTGGCCTCGCCACCCTCGGGCGCATCCTTGAGGATGATGTTGATGACGCCGGCAATCGCATCAGAGCCATATTGCGCCGCCGCGCCATCGCGCAGCACCTCGATGCGCTTGATCGCGCTGGCCGGGATCTGATCGAGATCGACCGGATTGCCGCCGGGCGACAGATTGCCGGTGTTGAGGTTGGCCATCGCCGAATTGTGC
This sequence comes from Novosphingobium sp., assembly GCA_035653915.1. GTDB lineage: Bacteria > Pseudomonadota > Alphaproteobacteria > Sphingomonadales > Sphingomonadaceae > Novosphingobium. Next base: position 14,682 of record DASRYE010000177.1, read on the forward strand.
CGCCGCTTGCCGTTCACCAGCACCAGCACATCCACACCCGAAAGGCCGCGCAGGCCCGCCGGCCGCGCCACGCTATCCCACGAGGAGGAGCCCACCTGCTGCGCCTGGAAGGAGGGCACCAGCTGGGTGAGCGCATCGCGCAGCTGCATGCCGCCCGACAGGCGCGCCAGCTGATCGCCGCCGATCACATCGATCGGGGTGGGGCTGGAGGTTACGGTGCGCGCCTGCCCGCGCGATCCGGTAACGACGATCGCCTGGCCAGCATCCGTATCCGCAGGCGAAGGCCTGGCGCTATCCTCGGCATGGGCGGCCATGGCCCAGCCAAGGGCGGTGGACGCCAGCGCCAGCGCGGCAGTCTTTCTCATATGCATGTCAGTCCCCTTTGCGACCCCCTGAACGGGTCTGAACGTGTGATCCGGCCCTTGCAGGCATCCTCTCCCGCCGGCCGGCTGGCGCGGGGCGGATCTGTGCCCGCCTGCCGCGCCGCCGGCCTTGTTCTACCGTGCGACCCGGGCTCTTGCCGGTGTGGTATGGGTGTCAGACGCGGCGCAGGCCGCCTCGAAGCGGGCCAGCGCCTGATCGAGTTCGGCGATGAGATCGGCGGTGGCTTCCAGCCCCACATGCAGGCGGATCACCGGCTGCGGCCAGCGCGCGCCGGTCTGGCGCTGGGCCAGCTGATCGTTGCAGGGGATCGCCAGGCTTTCAAAACCGCCCCAGCTGAAGCCCAGGCCAAACAGCGCCAAACTGTCGAGAAAGGCAGAGGTGGCTGCCATCGGCCCATCCAGCACCACCGTCACCAGCCCGTTGGTGCCGGCATAATCGCGGGCAAACAGCGCATGGCCGCGCGCGCCGGGCAGCGCCGGGCACAGCACTTCGGCCACGCGCGGCTGATCGGCCAGCCAGCGCGCCACCTCCAGCGCGCTGGCGCCATGGCGAGCAAGGCGCGTGTGCAGCGTCTTCAGCCCGCGCAGGGCCAGATAGGCATCGTCGGAAGAGACCGTCCAGCCGACATCGCGGGCAGAGCGCCGCAGCATAGCCGCCGCCTCGCCGCGCGCCACCGCCGCGCCCATGAACACATCGGAATGGCCGCAGACATATTTGGTGAGCGCCTGCACGCTGACATCCACGCCATGTTCCAGCGGCTTGAACAGCACGCCGGCGGCAAAGGTGTTGTCCACCAGGCTGAGCACGCCGCGCGCCCGCGCCAGGGCGGCCAGCTGCGGCACATCCAGCATGTCGAGCGTGAGCGAGCCCGGGCTTTCCATCACCAGCAAGCGGGTGCGTTCGGAAAAGCCGGCGGCGATCTCTTCCGGGCTGCTGGCCGGATCAAACAGCTTCAGGCTGACCCCATAGGCCGACAGGCCCGATTCCACGAAACGGCGCGTGGGCGCATAGATCGTGTCGCACATGACGATCTCGTCGCCCGCGCGGCACAGCGCCAGAATGGCCCCCGACAGCGCCGCCAGCCCGGATGGATAGAGCACGCAGCCCTCGCCCGCTTCCAGATCGCACAGCGCCGCGCGCAGGGCCGTTTGCGTGGCAAGGCCGCCGCGGCCATAGGTGGGGCCGGGCCCGGCAAAGGCGCCGCAGGCCGGCAGCAGCACGGTGGTGCCGCGCTGCAGCACGGGGGCGGCCGTGCGCGCCTGCTGCCCGCCGCCCTCATGCGGGTGGATCATGCGGGTCTGCTCGCGCGGGGGGTGCTCTGTCTCTGACACGGAAAATGGGTCCTTCATGATGTTGCGGGCCGGCAGCGGCCACTCCCGTCGGCCTAGGCGGCGCGGCGGTGGCGCGTCTCACCCCGTTTGCGCGCGGGATCGCGGTTTTTCGGGATGTTCATCCCGCTTTTCGCGCCTGTGCGGGGGATGGCCATCACCCTTCCTCCGGCGCATGCACGGCCAGCGGCAATTCGGTGGTGTGCTTGATCTCTTCCATCACGAAAGCGGTACTCACGTCGGTCAGCTTCACCAGCGCGATCAGCTTGCGATAGACGGCATCGTAATCGGCCATGCTGGCCACATGCAGCTTGAGCAGGTAGTCCACATCGCCGGTCATCCGGTAAAGCTCGGTGATCGCCGGGATCGCCGCCACGGCCCGGGCAAAGCCGGCCAGCCATTGTTCCGAATGCTCGCTGGTGCGCACGCTCATATAGGCGGTCAGCCGCAGGCCCAGCCGCTGGGGGTTCAGCAGGGTGACCCGGCGGGCGATCACGCCGGCTTCCTCTAGCCGCTTCAGCCGCCGCCAGCAGCTGTTGTGCGAGAGATGCACCCGCTCCGACAGCGCCGCGACGGACAGCATCGCATCCTGCTGCAAGGCGCCCAGAATGCGCAGGTCCGCCCCGTCCATGCCCACCCGGCGGCTCATCGGGCGGCCCTGCCCGGCATGCCCAGCGGCGCCGGCGGCAGCAGATCGGGCAGCGCCCGGCCGGCCTGCAGCCCGGCGCGGATATCGGCCTCGCGCTGGGCGCGGGTGGCCGCGCGCACCACCTCGCCCGGCGCCTCCTCCACTGGCACGATCGCCACCCCATCGGCATCGGCCAGCACCAGATCGCCCGGCATCACCACCGCTCCGCCGCAGCACACCGGCCCGTTCAGCCGCCCGCCCAACCCCAGCCGGCGCGTGGTGCGCTGGCTGCGCCCGCGCGCCCACACCGGCAGGCCGCAGGTAAGGATCTCGGCCACATCGGCCACCGGCCCATCCAGCACGATGGCCGCCACGCCGCGCTGCACCGCCGCTTCTGCCACCAGCCCGCCCACGGCCGCATGCAGGCCATCGCCCAGCCGGTCGATCACCAGCACATCGCCCGGCCGCACCTGCCCCAGCGCATGGTGCAGCGCCGTGCCATCGGCGCCCGGCAGGGCCAGCGTGAAGGCCGGCCCGCACGCCTTCATCCCCGGCGCCAGCGCGCCGATCGCCGGATCGCACAGGCCCCACAGCCGCCAGTGGCCCAGCGTTGCCGTATCCAGCCCGGCCAGCCGCGCCACCAGTTCGGGCGGCGGCGGCGGCGGCGGTTCGCGCAGGTCCCAGTTCATGGCGCCACCGGCGGTGTGCCCGGCGCGCGCGGATCGCAGCGGCGGAAATGCGCCAGAAAGGCGGCCACATGATCGACGAGGAAGCGCGTGAACACCGCCCCCGCCGCCGCCGATGCCAGCCCCGCATCGCCCTGGCCCACGCCATTGGCGGCCACTTCCGTCACATCCAGCGGCACATCCACCGACACGCCGCCAAAGCTGACCGAGGAAAAATGCGCTTCCGTTGGCAGGCCAAAGGCGGGCTGGCGCAGGGCCGGCGCCACCCTGTCGGGCCGCACGAGGGCGGGCGCCAGATGCATCATCACCGAGGTTACCGGATCGGCGCCATGGCCGCGCGCGGCGGCGGCCTTGTCGCCATGGGCCGCGCGCCACACAGCCTCGGGCAGCGAGCGCCACAAATGGATCGCCGGCACCACCACCCCGGTCTCGCGGCGGATGGCATGGGCCACTTCGGCGATCAGCGGGGCGTTGGTGGAATGGCCGTTGACGATGACCACCCGCTCCAGCCCATGATCGAGGAAACTGTCCACCATGTCGCGCAGCACCGCGCGGAAGGTGGGGCCGCGCAGCTGCATGCCGCCGGCCATGCCGCGGAAAAACTCCGCATAGCCAAAGGGCAGCACCGGCGCGGCAATGGCATCGGCCCTGGCGCAGGCCATCAGGGCAATCTCCTCGGCCAGGCGGAAATCGCCCATGGCGGCCTGGGGGCCCTGCTCCTCATGGCTGCCCAGCGGCAGCGCGATCACCGGCGCCTCGGGCAGGCGGGCGGCAAATTCGGCGTGGCTGAGATCGGCCAGCGCATGGCGGCGCCAGCCCGGCCGGGCGGGATCGGGCGCGCTCACAGGCGGGGCTGCCAGTCGAACACGCGGTTGGCGCCCACCGGGATCTGCGCGCGCACCCGGGCCGACAGCGCCAGATCGATGGGCGCGGCCGCGCTGCCCAGCCCATCGGACACGCGCGCCACCACCGCCCCCCAGGGATCGATGATCATCGACTGGCCGAAGGACTGGCGCACGCCCGCAGGCGTGGGATAGCTGCCCCATTGCGCCGCCGCTGCCAGCCAGCACTGCGTCTCGATGGCGCGGGCGCGCAGCAGCACTTCCCAGTGATCCTTGCCGGTGTGCAGCGTGAAGGCGGCCGGCAGCGCGATGAGATCCACCCCGCGCGCCACCAGCGCCTGGAACAATTCGGCAAAGCGCAGGTCATAGCAGATGGCGCAGCCCACCTGCACGCCCTCGCAATCATAGCTGACGACGGCAGAGCCGCGGTCCACCGTGGCTGATTCGTGATAGCTGGCGCCATCGGCCGTGGTCACGTCGAACATGTGGATCTTGCGGTAGCGGGCGCGCTCCACCCCGTCGCGGTCGAACACCACGGTGGTGTTGTAGACGCGGCCGGGAACGCCCGTCTGTTCGTAGAAGCTGCCGCCGTGGATCCACACGCGATGGCGGCGCGCGGCCTGCGAGAGCAGCTGCCAGGTGGGGCCGCCCGTGGCCGCTTCCGCCACCGCCGGCGCCCCGCCAGAGCCGCCCAGCCATTCGCAATGTTCGGGCAATTGCAGCCAGTCGGGCCGGTCGCGCATCACCGCATCGGCAATGGCGGCCTCGATCGCGGCGAGATTGGCGGGTTTGTCGGCCC
>DASRYE010000178.1:0-4182 GCA_035653915.1 Novosphingobium sp.
TGGCCGATCTCATAGACCGACCACCACGCCACTTCCTTCACCTCCAGCGTGTAGGGATGCAGCACCTTGTTGGCCGCCGCGACGATCTCCTCCACGCCGAAGTGGCGGGCGGCCACGCGCTCGCCCGCGCCCAGCTTGTCCATCTCCACATAGATGCGCACCAGATAGCCGCCCTCGCGCGGGATCAGCACGATGGTGCCGCCATTGACCGAGGTGATCAGCGACTTGAGGCGGATATCGGGAAAATCGGTGACGGCCAGCACATCCATCACGCCCCAGGCCTGGTTGGCCGAATCGCCCTTCAGCGCCAGCCCCAACGCGCCGCGCACCGCACTGCGCGCGCCATCGCAGCCCACCGCATAGCGCGCCCGCACGGTTTCCACGCGGGTCTGCCCATCGGCGCCGGTCACTTCGAAATGCGCCGTCACCGGGTGCGTTGCGACCGGGTCCGTCTCCAGCCCCACCAGCTTGCGGCCATACCACGGCTCGGTGCGGTTGGGCGCGTTGCGCATGATATCGAGGTAGAAGCCATGCACGCGCGCCTGGTTCAGGATAACATGCGGAAATTCCGAAAGGCCGGGCTCTGTGTCATGCACCCGGCCGCTGCGCACGATGCCTGCGCCCTGCCCGTCGCCGGCTTTCCAGAAGGTCGTCTCGTTCACCCAATAGGCTTCGCGCAGCACCCTTTCGGCAAAACCGAAGGCGTTGAACATCTCCATCGAGCGGCAGGCCACGCCATCGGCCTTGCCCAGCTCCAGCGGCCCCTCGGCCTGATCGACGATGCACAGGCTGATATCGGGGAAGGCGGCCAGCTGCGCGCCCAGCGTAAGGCCGGCCGGGCCGCAGCCCACGATCAGCACATCCACCTGTGCGGGCGGGCAAGTGGCGGCCTGGCGCGCCGCGCCCTCGGCCGAAGCGGGCTGCACATCCGGATCGCCGGAACGGAAACCATTGGCATGGAATTGCATTGCGTCTCTCTCCCAGGGTTGAAAACACCCCTCTCTTGCGCATGGCTCTGCCCGCATTAGGACAGGCTTGGCGAATTGGCCGGGGTGATATAATTCGTGTACTGATGATTCGTACACATGTCAATTTGAGAAAGCGAGGCTTCCCACGTGTCCAACCAGGACAACATGCCCGGCCATCTGGCGCGGCGTTTCCAGCAGATGGCCGTGGCCATGTTCCACACCCATGTAGACCCGGCCGGCCACGATCTCACCCCGGTGCAATATTCCGCGCTGGCCGCCGTGCTGGCCCAGCCGGGGATCGATCAGGCAACGCTGGCCGGCCGCATCGGCATAGACCGCGCCACGATCACCGGGGTGATCGACCGGCTGGCCCGCAAGGGACTGCTCACCCGGACCGTGAGCAAGGCCGACCGGCGCGCGCGCCTGCTGCAGATGACCGACACCGGCACAGCCGTGCTGCAGCAGATCCAGCCGGCCGTGGATGCCGCACAAGACGAGATGGTGGCGCAGTTGAGCCAGGAGGAGCGCGACCTGCTGCTGGCCCTGCTGCGCAAGGCAATGGGCGGGCGCGAGGCCCAGGCCGCTCCGCCCGGCCAACCCGCTCACCCTTGATTATTACTCAAAGGTGCCCCCAAAAATTGCATTGACCGATACACCCCCCAACTGGGATGCGGGCATCAGGGACACAGCGGAAAACCGCAGGATCAAAAAGGAGAGAGCGGCCCCCTGCCACTCGGGAAGGGCCCGGTTATCGGCGTAAGCGCCAATGGAATACCGACAGATCGGCCATGGCCGGCCGCCTTTGCGCGGCAGGATGCGGCGCGCCATGCCGGCGCGAATGCCGCCCCTAATGCTGGCCCAATGCTGCCTTGCCTATAAATCACAATTCGGAGGAGAGCCATGAAGCGCACATATCCCAGGACCACAGCCGGCAGGAGCAGCCTGATGGCCCTGACGCTGGCCCTTGCCACCGGCGGCACCCCCGCCCTTGCCGCAGACGACAGCGCCAATGGCGCCCCCAGCGCCAACGCGCAGATCCAGGAAATCGTCGTCACCGCGCAGAAGCGTTCGGAAAATCTGCAGAAGGCCTCCATCTCCATCAATGCGGTCAGGGGCGAGGATCTCGCCAAATCGGGCGTGCATGATGCAGCGGGCCTGCAGGATCTGGTGCCCAACGTGAAATTTTCCGCCGCCGACGAGCTGACCGTCAGCATCCGCGGGCTTGGCACCACCAATATCAACGGCGGCGTCGATTCGGCCGTGGCCTACAGCGAGGATGGCCTCTACCTGTCGCATCCGGCCGCGCTCTCGCCGCTGCTGTTCGACATGCAGCGGGTGGAAGTGCTGCTGGGGCCGCAGGGCACGCTGTATGGCCGCAATTCCAATGCCGGCGTGGTCAATTTCATCAGCGCCGATCCGGAATTTCGCACCGGCGGCCATGCCCAGATCGGCTATGGCAACTACAATGCGCTGAATTCGGAACTGGCGGTCAACCTGCCGCTGTCAGACAAGCTGGCCCTGCGCATTGCCGGCGCCAGCGAACAGCACGGGCCCTATGTGGCGGATGGCACGAATGATTCCGAATCCTATGCCGCCCGCATGAAGCTGCTCTACAAGCCCACCGACACGCTGAGCATCCTGCTGGCCGCCACCTATTCCGCCCATCGCACCACCGGCACCTCCTATGGCTGGAAATGCCCGCCCGGCCTTGCCGGCGTGCCCGCCTGCGCCGGCACCAACACCCCCGCCTGGAGCGGCATCTATCCGGCCAACAGCCCCTTGCAGGGCATGCGCGATCATGTCTGGGGGGTGAGCGCCACGGTCAATCTGGAAATGCCCTGGGCGAATTTCACCTCGCTTACCGGCTACAAATACTACAACTACCACTCGGTCAATTCGCCCGGCCTGGTGAATGGCACGGATGAGTTCGATTACCACCACCTGGAATCGGACAAATTCTTCACCCAGGAACTGCGCCTGACCAGCAAGCCCGGATCGCACATCAAATGGAGCGCCGGCCTCTATTATTCCGACGACACCCAGCCCTACAGCCAGATCTTCCAATACAACAGCAGCACCGCCGTACAGCTGGCCGGCGGGCCGGATAATTTCTACCAGCAGTTCGCCTTCACCGGCACCTCGTATAAATCGGCGGCGGCCTTTGGCGATCTTACCGTGCCGGTGCGCCATGATGTGCGCCTGCGCGCAGGGCTGCGCTACACGGTGGAATCCAAGGATGCCACCGGCCAGATCAGCCAGGGCATCACCGGCTATGGCCAGCTGGGCGACACCAGCTACAACCCCTCGCACGAGGCCGCCTGGCGCCTCACCTGGAGCGCCGGCCTCGACTGGGACATCAGCCCGCGCAACCTCTTCTATGTCACCGCCAGCAATGGCTACAAATCGGGCGGGCTCAATTCCATGCCCGCTTCCACCGGCCTTACCACCTATGGGCCGGAAAAAATCACCGCGGTGGAAATCGGCCTGAAGAACCGCTTCCTGGGCAACCGCCTGCAAGTGAACATGAACCTGTTCCACTATGCCTACGACGGCTATCAGGCGCTGATCTTCTACATGCCCACCGGCGGGCCACTGCTGGGCGACACGCTGTTCCCCACGGTCAATTCGCAAACCGCCACCTTCGAGGGCGGCGAGGTGCAGGCGATCTGGAAGCTGACCGCCAACGACCGGCTGAGCTTCGGCTTCAACTATCTGCATGATCGCTTCGGCCGGTTTGTCGTGGCGCTGCCCTATGCGGCCACGCAGGATCTGTCGGGCAGCCGCGTGCCGCAGGCGCCGGAAACCACGGTGACGATCGGCCTCGATCACACCTTCCACCTGCCCGGCGACATGGCGCTGAACCTGGGCGCCAGCACGCAATTCGTCTCCAGCTATCTGGCGCAGGGCAATTACACGCAATATTCCGATGCCGGCGCTGCCATCGGCACCGGCTATTACACGCAAGGCGCCTTCCACAAGACCAGCCTCACCGCCACGCTGACCGCCCACGGCGGCTGGACGCTGAGCGCCTTTGCCCGCAACATCGAGAACAAGGCCACCATCAACACCATCGCCGGCGGCTATCCCATCGCCCAGAACATCCTGCAGGCCAATGCCATGGTCGATCCGCCGCGCACTTTCGGCTTTGCCCTGCGCAAGGATTTCTGAGCCCCGGGGCTTGGGGGACTTTGGGGGGCGCGAGGCCAGGCCTTGC
>DASRYE010000179.1:0-24273 GCA_035653915.1 Novosphingobium sp.
CGGCCAGCGCCGGCAGCCGCGGGCTGCGCCATCAGGCGTGGCCGGCCGGCTCGCCCAGCGCATCGGCGCCATCGGCCTGCTGGGCCTGGGCGGCGAGCTGCTGCAGGTAGATGCCGTTGAAGTCGATCGGCTCCAGCAGCAGCGGCTGGAAGCCGGCATCGCGCACGGCATCGGCCACCACTCGGCGGGCAAACGGGAACAGGATGCGCGGCGCCTCGGCAAACATGAAGGCGTGCATGTTGGCCTCATCAAGGTTGCGCATGCCAACCAGGCCCGCATAGGTGAGATCGACCAGATAGGCGACGCCGGCCTCGGCCTTGGCGGTCAGCTTGATCTTCAGCTCCACCTCATGCACCTCGCCCTGCAGCGGGTGGGCGGCGATGTTGAACTGCACGTCCATCTCGGGCGTGTCGGCCCAGGCATAGCAATCCGGCGCGTTCGGGTTCTCGACCGAGAGATCCTTCACATATTGCGAGATGACCCCTGCGGCCGGCAGCGTGTCGGCATCGAGGTTGAGATTGCTGGTAACATTGCCTTCATCGGCCATGGCTGTGGTGCTTTCCGTGTCTTGCGATGCGTAACTGCGGTGATTGCGAATCAATACCCGCGCCGATGGCGCCCGCGCGCCGCCAACATGGGCCTGATGAAACAGCGCGCCTAGCATCCGGGCGGGCGGGCGGCAATGGGCGCAGGCGCCGCATGGGGGCATGGGGCGCAACAGCCACAGCCGGCCCGCTGGCGCATCCGGGCGGCAGATTGTGGCAAATTTTTCCCCCGGAGCCGGCCGTCCATGTGTTGTTCATTTGTGTTTGGCACCTATGTAGGGCAAGGTACACCTCCGCCAGAAAGGCGGGAAACACTGGAAACCTGCCTGTGACTGTTGAAATCGTCATCCTTGCCATGATCGCGGCGCTGCTGGGGCTGAGGCTCTATTCAGTTCTCGGCCGCCGGGCGGAGCATGGCGAGGAGCCGCTGCAAAGCCGGCAGGCAGGCCAGCAGGCCCAGCCCGCCACCGCGCCTGCCCGCCTGCCCGAACGCGCCCTGCCGCAGCAAAGCGCCCCGCGCGCCCGCGAGATCCCCGCGGTGGTGCCGGCGGTGGAAAAGGCCCTGCGCGAGATCATGGGCGCCGATCGCCGGTTTGATCCCAACGCCTTTGTTGATGGCGCGCGCCAGGCCTACCGGATGATCCTCGACGCCTTCTGGCGCGGCGACAAGGACGAGCTGGCGCATCTGTGCGATCCGGTGGTGGCCGGCCGCTTTGGCGAGGCGATCGATGCCCGCAAAACCGCCGGCGAAGTGCCCGACAACCGCGTGGTGCGCATCAACGAGGCGGCGATTGTCGGCGCGGCGCTGGCTGGCACCACCGCCCGCGTGGCGATCCGCTTCGTCACCGACATCGCCGCTGTCACCCGCGATGGCGAGGGGCGGGTGATCGCCGGCTCGCTCGACGATGCGGTGGAAGTGCGCGACGTGTGGACCTTCTGCCGCGATATCCGCGCCACCGATCCCGACTGGCTGCTGGACGAAACCGACGAGGGCTGATTTCCCGTGTTCAAGACCATTGCAGGACCCCGCTGGCTGGTGCTGGCGGCCATGCTCAGCCTTGCCGGCTGCGGGCGCATCATTCCCGAAGGCCATCCGCCCGGCGCGCTGCCGCCGCCCGGCCCTGCCGCCCCGGGCCAGCCCTATGCCCCCGCGCCGCTGCCGCCCAATGCCGTGGCGCTGGGGGTGCATCGCGGGCCCGATCCCGTCAGCCTGGGCCTGACGGCAGCCAATGCCGCCCCGGCGCTGGCGGCCTTCCGCGAGGCCTGCGGCCACCTCACCGGCCGCGCAGACCCCAGCGGCCTGACCCAGCCGATCGACTGGCAGGCCCCCTGCGGCGCCGCCAAAAGCTGGCGCGCCGACGAGGCCGACCGCTTCTTCACCACCTTCTTCGAAAGCGTGGTGGTGGGCGAGGGCAATGCCAATGTCACCGGCTATTACGAGCCGGAGATCTCGGGCGTGAAAACCCGCCAGCCCGGCTTCGACGTACCGATCTATGGCCTGCCGGGCGATCTCGTCCACGCGCGCCCCGGCGATGCGCAGGTGAAGCCCAACGGGCAAACCCCCTTTGGCCGCTATGACGAGCTGGGCCACTTCTCGCCCTATTACGAGCGCGCCGAGATCGAGAACGGCATGCTGGCCAACCGCGGGCTGGAAATCGGCTGGGCGGCAGATCCGGTGGAGCTGTTCTTCCTGCAGATCCAGGGCTCTGGCCGGCTGCGCGCGCCCGATGGCAGCATCACCCGCATCGGCTATGCCGCCGACAATGGCCGCGATTACACCAGCATCGGCATCATCCTGCGCGATCGCGGGCTGATCGGCAGCGGGCCCGGGCAATATCCCGGCTCGATGCAGGGGATCATGCAATATCTGCGCGACCACCCCTATGAGGGCCGCCAGCTGATGGACATGAACAAAAGCTGGGTGTTCTTCCGCGAGCTGACCGGCGATGGCCCGATCGGCGCGCTGGGGGCGCCGGTGCGCGGGCGCGTGTCGCTGGCGGCAGATCCGCTGTTCACCCCGCTGGGCACGCCGGTGTTCCTCTCGCTGAACCCCGCGCTGGCCGGCGCCACCATGGCCAATGGCCTGTGGGTGGCCGAAGATACCGGCGGCGCCATCAAGGGCGCCAACCGCTTCGACACTTTCTGGGGCGCGGGCGCCGAGGCGCGGCAGGTGGCCGGCGGGCTGATCGGCCATGGCCAGGCGGTGATGCTGCTGCCGCTGGGCACGCTGGCGCGCCTGGGCAACCGCTGAGCGGGCATGGCCCGCCCTCGTCGACGGATCCTCAGCCCGGAAGAGCAGGCGCTCTGGGCCCGGGTGGTGGAAACGGTGGAGCCACTGCGCCAGCCGGCCGCCGCCCCGCCGCCGGCTGAAGCCGCCCAGCCCACCCCTGCCTCACCACCGCCGCGGCGCATCCGCGGCCGGGTGCCGGCGCCTCTGCCCGCCCCCGCGCCGCCGCCGCCCTCTCGCCCCCCGCGCGATGCGCTGGGCTTCGAGCGTGGCGGCCTCGATGGCGGCTGGGACAAGCGCCTGGCCAAGGGGCTGGTGGGCCCCGATTTCACGCTGGACCTCCACGGCGCCACGCTGGAAACCGCCTACACAAGGCTGGACCACGGGCTGGCGCTGGCGCTGGCGCAAGGCGCGCGGATGGTGCTGCTGATCACCGGCCGCCCCCGCCCCGCCCCCGGCCCCATGGACAGAGGCAGCCATCGCGGCGTTATCCGCGCCAAGTTTCAGGACTGGCTGGCCAGCGGGCCCCATGCCAGCCGCATCGCCGCCCTGCGCCCGGCCCATCCGCGCCATGGGGGGCCAGGGGCGGTGTATATCGTGCTGCGGCGGGCGAAGGGGGATTAGGGTGCGAGGGTTAACACCCTCGCGCTCCCATGATCTGTCGGCCTCAGAGTGCTCCTTCGGCGGAGCGGCAGGCGGCGAGGCCGCAATGATCCTTGCCTCCGGCGGTGCGGCGTTGCGCTTGTGCCGAACCCTTGGCACCCCGCCGACAGGTAACGGGAGCGCGAGGGTATTAACCCTCGCATCCCCTTCCCTTCACCCCAAAAACCAAGAGCCGGAGGCACGCAAGGCACCTCCGGCTCAGGGGTTCGCTCGCTGGCGAGAAGGGTTCAGGCCGGCTCTGCCACCTGCTCCGTGGCTGGCAGGCGGATCAGGTAGTCGAACGCGCTGAGGGCGGCGGTGGCCCCTGCCCCCATGGCGATGACGATCTGCTTGTAGGGCACCGTGGTGCAGTCTCCGGCGGCGAACACGCCCGGCAGGCTGGTGGCGCCGCGGGCATCCACCTCGATCTCGCCGCGCGGCGAAAGCGCCAGCGTGCCCTTCAGCCATTCGGTGTTGGGCACCAGGCCAATCTGCACGAAAATGCCTTCCAGCTCCACCTTGTGGGCCTCGCCGGTGGCGCGGTCCTTGTAGGCAAGGGCGTTCACCTTCGCGCCATCGCCCAGCACCTCGGTGGTCTGCGCGTTGGTGAGGATGCGCACATTGGCCAGCGAGCGCAGCTTGGCCTGCAGCACGGCATCGGCGCGCAGCTGCGTGTCAAACTCGATCAGCGTGACATGGGCGACGATGCCGGCCAGATCGATCGCCGCTTCCACGCCCGAATTGCCGCCGCCGATCACCGCCACGCGCTTGCCCTTGAACAGCGGGCCATCGCAATGCGGGCAATAGGCCACGCCCTTGTTGGCATAATCCTTCTCGCCCGGCACGTTCATGTTGCGCCAGCGCGCGCCGGTGGACAGCACGATGCTGCGCGCCCTGAGGCTGGCGCCATTGGCCAGCACCACTTCGTGATAGCCGCCCTCCTCGGCCGCCGGGATCAGCTGCTCGGCGCGGGCAAGGTTGATGATATCCACCTCATAATCGCGCACATGGGTTTCCAGCGCGGCGGCCAGCTTGGGCCCTTCGGTGTGCGGCACCGAGATGAAATTCTCGATCCCCAGCGTATCCAGCACCTGCCCGCCGAAGCGTTCGGCGGCAACGCCGGTGCGGATGCCCTTGCGCGCAGTGTAGACCGCCGCTGCCGCGCCCGCCGGGCCGCCGCCCACCACCAGCACCTCGAACGGCGCCTTGGCGTTGATGGCAGCTGCCGCCTTGGCCTCTGCCCCCACATCCAGCGCGGCGACGATCTCTTCCAGCGTCTTCTTGCCGGAAAGCCACATCTCGCCATCCTTGAAGGCGGCGGGCACGGCCATCACGCCGCGCGCTTCCACCTCGGCCTGATAGGTGCCGCCCTCGATCATGGTGGCGGTGTAGCCGGGGTTCCTCAGCGCGATCAGCGTGAGCGCCTGCACCACATCCGGGCAATTGTGGCAGGTGAGCGAGAAATACATCTCGAAGGCGCTGCCGCCGGGCAGATCGGCAATCGCGGCCAGCGTTTCATCGGCCACCTTGGGCGGATGGCCGCCGGCCCACAGCAGCGCCAGCACCAGCGAGGTGAATTCATGCCCCAGCGGCAGGCCGGCAAAGCGCACGCGGCCATGGGCGCCGGCAACGGGGGAAATGGTGAAGGAGGGGCGGCGCGCATCCTCGCCATCGAACCGGGCCGACACCTTGTCGGACAGGGAGGCGATCTCGTCGAGCAGTTCGCGCGTCTGCGCCGATTTGGCATCCTCGCCCAGGCTGGCGACGAGCTCGATCGGTTCGCGCAGCATGGCGAGATATTGCGAGAGCTGTTGCTTCAGAGCGGGTTCGAGCATGTTGGGGGATCCTTATAGAGGGCAGCAAGGCCCCCGGGGCGGGCTTGCGGACACAGATGCCCGCCCCGGGAGGGTTGATCCTGCCGAAGCGGGATCAGATCTTGCCGACGAGGTCGATCGAGGGAGCGAGGGTTTCAGCGCCCTCTTCCCACTTGGCCGGGCACACCTGGCCGGGGTGCTCGCGCCAGTACTTGGCGGCCTTGATCTTGCGCACCAGTTCAGCCGCGTTGCGGCCCACGCCCTCGGGCGTCACTTCCACCAACTGCACCACGCCATCGGGGTCGGTGACGAAGGTGCCGCGGTCAGCCAGGCCCACGCCTTCGCGCAGGTTGTTGAACTGCTTGGTGAGGTCGTGGTTCTGGTCGCCCACGAGGAAATACTTGATCTTGCCGATGGCGGGCGACGTGTCGGCCCAGGCCTTGTGGCTGAAGTGGGTGTCGGTCGACACGCCATAGACTTCCACGCCCAGCGCCTGCAGGCCGGCATATTCGTTCTGCAGGTCTTCCAGCTCGGTCGGGCACACGAAAGTGAAATCGGCCGGATAGAAGAAGAACACCGACCACTTGCCCTTGATGTCGGCGTCGCTCACGTCGACAAAGGCGCCATCCTTGTAGGCGGTGGCGGTGAAGGGCTGGATCGAATAGCCGATAAGCGACATGGAATTGCTCCTTTGGTGGTTTGCGTGGTTGAACGAACCGGGAGCCGGGATAGGGCCCTGCGCCGCAGATGCGAAGTGCGGATTCCCGATTAATCAGATTGGCAACGCCGATTAGTCCATTCTGATCGGAAATATCGATCAGGGCGCGCGCCCGCGCAAAAGCCGCCCGCTCCCCCAAGGAAGCAGGCGGGCCGGGTGCGACCGCGGCGTGTCAGTTCATCAGAAAGAAGGGCGGCCGGCGCATTGCGCCCGATCAACCAGCTTGTGATCGGCCAGCACCAGCGCCATCATCGCTTCCACCACCGGCACCCCGCGAATGCCCACGCACGGATCGTGGCGGCCTTTGGTGAACAGTTCGGTCGCCTCGCCGCCGCGCGTGATGGTGGGCATGGGGGTGAGGATGGAGGAAGTGGGCTTGAAGGCCACGCGCACCACCACCGGCTGGCCGGTGGAAATGCCGCCGGCAATGCCGCCGGCGTGGTTGGCGGTGAAGGTGGGGCCATCATTGCCCGGGCGCATCGGGTCGGCGTTCTGCTCGCCGGTCAGCCGGGCGGCGGCAAAGCCATCGCCAATTTCCACGCCCTTCACGGCGTTGATGCCCATCATCGCGGCGGCCAGATCGGCATCGAGCTTGGCATAAAGCGGCGCGCCCCAGCCGGCCGGAACGCCGGTTGCCACGCATTCCACCACCGCGCCCAGCGACGAGCCCGCCAGCCTTGCCGCATCCACCTTCTGCGCCCAGCGCTCGGCCGCGGCGGCATCGGGGCAGAAGAAGGGGTTGGCGCGGATCTGCGCGGCATCGAATTGGGCCGGATCGATCGCATCGCCGCCAATCTCGGCAACATAGGCCAGGATCGTCACTTCCGGGATCACCAGCCGGGCAACGCCGCCGGCCGCCACCCGCGCTGCCGTTTCACGCGCGCTGGACCGGCCGCCGCCACGATAGTCGCGGAAGCCATATTTGGCGTCATAGGCATAATCGGCATGGCCCGGGCGATAGGCCTTGGCCACCTCGGAATAATCCTTGGAGCGCTGGTCGGTGTTCTCGATCATCAGGCTGATCGCGGTGCCGGTGGTGCGGCGCACGCCATCGGGCGCCTCGAACACGCCGGAGAGGATCTGCACCTGATCGGGCTCGTTCCTCTGGGTGGTGAACTTGCTTTGCCCCGGCCGGCGGGCATCGAGGAAGGGCTGGATCATGCCCTCATCAATGGCAAGGCCGGGAGGGCAGCCATCGACCACGGCGCCCAGCGCCGGCCCGTGGCTTTCGCCCCAGGTGGTGAATCGGAAGATGCGGCCAAAACTGTTCCAGCTCATCGCCTGCCTTTGGCGCCCCCGCGCGTGAATGTCCACACCTGCCCCAATCCGGAGCCTTTGCGCCCGCCCGCCCACCGGCTAGACAGAGCCGCAAAGGAGCCCCGCGATGACCACGACCCTCTATGGCATTCCCAATTGCGACACGGTGAAGAAGGCGCGCGCCTGGCTCGATGCGCGCGGCATCGCTTATGCCTTCCACGACTACAAGAAGGCCGGCGCCGATGCCGGCAAGCTGGCCGGCTGGATCGCCGCGGCAGGGCTCGACAAGGTGCTCAACCGCGCCGGTACCACCTTCAAGAAGCTGCCCCCCGAAGCCCGCGAGGGGCTGGATGAGGCCGGCGCCATCGCGCTGATGGTGGCGGCCCCCTCGATGATCAAGCGGCCGATCGTTGAATATGGGGGCGTTGAACATGCCGGCGGCCTGCTGGTGGGCTTCCGGCCGGAAGAATGGGAGGCGGCCTTCTGACCGCCGCCTACTTCTGCAGGTTGACCACCCCGCCGGTGGAGCCAAAGCCGCCCTCGCCGCGCAGCGTCTCGTCCAGCTCGTCCACCTCGCGCCACTGGCCGCGCACCACAGGGGCCAGCACCAGCTGGGCGATGCGGTCGCCCCGGTGGATGGCGAAAGGCTCTGCGCCATGGTTGATGAGGATGATCTTCAGCTCGCCGCGATAATCCGAATCGATCGTGCCCGGCGCATTGGGCGCGCCAATGCCATGCTTGAGCGCCAGGCCCGAGCGCGGCCGCACCTGGATCTCGTAGCCATCGGGGATGGCCAGCGCCAGGCCCGTGGCCACCGCATGGCGCTGGGCAGGCGCCAGCACCACATCCTCTGCCGCCACCACATCCATGCCGGCAGCGCCATGGGTGGCATAGGCCGGCAGCGGCAGACCCTGGCCATGGGGCAGGCGCTTCACCTGCACAGGCACATCGGCATCATGAGAGGGCATCGGCAATCCTTTCGACCAGAGCGGTAGCCACCGCCTCCTTGGCCATCAGCGGCAGGCTGTCCACCCCTGCGGCGCCGATGATGTGGACAGCATTGCGCGCGCCGCCCATCGCCCCGCCATCCGGCCCCGCCGCGGAAACATCATTGGCCACGATCCAATCCGCCCCCTTGCGCGCGCGCTTGGCGATGGCATGGGCGATCACATCGTTGGTTTCGGCGGCAAAGCCCACCACCAGCGCCGGGCGGCGGGGGCTGGCGCACAGGCCCGCCAGAATATCCGGGTTTTCCACCAGCGCCAGCGGCGGCACCGCGCCGGAACCATCCTTCTTCAGCTTCTGCGCGGCTTCGCCCGCCACGCGCCAATCGGCCACGGCCGCCACCATCACCGCCACATCGGCGGGCAGCGCGGCCTCCACGGCGGCGGCCATCTCGCGGGCGGTTTCCACATCCACGCGCAGAACGCCGGCGGGCGTGGGCAGCTGCACCGGCCCTGCCACCAGCGTAACGCGCGCGCCAGCCGCCGCCGCCGCCGCGGCAATGGCAAAGCCCTGCCTGCCGCTGGACCGGTTGGCGATATAGCGCACCGGATCGATCGGCTCATGCGTGGGGCCGGCGGTGATCAGCACGTGGCGGCCGGCCAGAAGACGGCCTTGGGGCGCCAGCGCCGTGCCAATCGCCTCGGCAATGCGTTCCACCTCGGGCAGGCGGCCGGGGCCGAATTCGCCGCAGGCCATGGCGCCCTCATCCGGCTCCATCACGGCAACGCCGCGCGCGCGCAGGGTGGCAACATTGGCCTGCGTTGCCGCATGCTGCCACATGCGCACATTCATGGCAGGGGCGGCCAGCACCGGCTTGTCTGTGGCCAGCAGCAGGGTAGTGGCCAGATCATCGGCCAGGCCCGCGGCCATCTTTGCCAGCAGATCGGCCGTGGCCGGGCACACCACCACCAGATCCGCCGCGCGCGACAGCTGGATATGGCCCATCTCGGCCTCGCGCGTCAGATCCCACAGGCTGGTGTGAACCGGGTTTTCCGACAGCGCCGCCAGCGTCATCGCGGTGACGAAATGGCTGGCGCCCTCGGTCAGCACGCAGGTTACCGCGCCGCCCGCCTTGCGGATCAGGCGAACGAGTTCGCACGCCTTGTAGGCGGCAATGCCGCCGCCCACCACCAGAAGGATGCGCTGGCCGGACAGGCGCCCGCCGGAAAGAAGATCTGCCGTCATGCCGCGCTGTCTGCCCGTTGCCGGCCGATCAGGCAAGCGCGGCGCGCCACAGGCCGCGCAGGGCCATTGGCGCAAAGGCCAGCCCGGCAAACAGGGAAGGCGCCACCATCGCCCCCCAATAGTAATTGTCGTCGCGCCCGGCGATCATGAAGGCCAGGGCATAGCCTGCGGCAAACAGGGCGGCAGTGGTGCCCAGCGGGCTTTTCCAGCCGGCCCAGCCCAGCACCATCAACACCGCCAGCGGCCCTGCCAGCCAATGGGGTAAGAACCTGAGGTTGCTGGAGAGCACCACATCCGACAGCCAGCCCCCCAGCCCGCGCAGCGCCAGCCAACTGGGGCCCACAGGATCCGCCAGCGAGGTGTGCGCGGCCACAAGATGCAGATGCCAGCCCAGCCCCACGCCAAACAGCCCCGCCAGCAGCACCCAGGCCGCCCCCTCGCGCCGATCCCCGCGCCAGAAGGCCAGCGCCGCCATCAGCAGCACATAGGGCAGCGCCAGCTCGCGCAGCGCCAGCGCCAGCGCCGCCGCCAGCCAGGCCCCCAGCCAGCGCGCCTTGACGCCCTCGCCCGCCACCCGGTGCAGGCCCAGCGACAGGGCAATCAACATCCCCGCCCACAATTCATGCAGCACGAAGAAATAGCGGTTCAGCCCCAGCGAGGCATTGACCAGCAGGAAGGCCATCGCCCACAGCCGATAGCGCGCCGCCCCCGGCTCTGCCCCCAGCCGCGCCCACCAGGCCAGCGCCACGCCGACCAGCAGCGCCAGGGCCGCCGCCAGCTGCCCGGCAGCGCCCGCCCAGGCATCGAAATAGGCCAGCGTTGGCAGCCGCACGGCCAGGCCCGGGCGCACCGGATAATGCGCCGCGCGATGTTCGCTGACGATGAAGGCGTAGTAATTCTCGCCCGCGCGGATGCGGGCGATGGCGTGGTCATACAGTTCCAGATCGTCGAAGCGGGCGCGGGCGGCCGATTTGGGGTCCACCTTCAGCACGGAAGGGGGGCTGGCCGCCTCGCCATGGCCCACGGTGATCGGCACGATGGCGCTGGCCAGCAGCAGCAGCACGGCCGCTGCCAGCACCGCCCGGGCCCAGCCGCGCGGCAGGGCGGCAAAGCGATCCCACCGGGGGGCTGCTGCCCGCATCAACCAGCCAGGCCCGCCAGCACCAGCCCCGCCCAGGTGAGCGCCCCGCCCACCAGCGCGGCCGCCACATAGCCCAGCAGCTGGGGCACGCGCCCGCGCGCTTCCCACACCAGCGGCACATCGGGCAGCGGCGGCGGCTCTGGCGCGCCGCCTTTGGCCGGCACGCTTTCCTCCACCCGCGCCAGCAGGCCGGGCAGGCGCAGCAGGGTTTTGGCCAGGCCATGCAGCCTGTCGGCCACCGCCGCCTCCGGGCCCAGCTCATCGCGGATCCAGTCGGCCACATAGGGGCCGGCGATGTCCCACATGTTGATGTCGGGATCGAGGCTGGTGGCAAGGCCTTCCACCATCACCATCGTCTTTTGCAGCAGCAGCAGGTGGGGCTGGGTCGCCATGTCGAAATCGCGGGTGATGGCAAACAGGCCATCCAGCATCTGCCCCACCGACAGATCCTTCACCGGCCGGCCGCGCATGGGTTCGCCCACCGCGCGCAGGGCCGTGGCAAATTCGTCCACCGAATGGTGGCTGGGCACATATTGCGCCTCGAAATGGATCTCGGCCACGCGGCGGTAATTGCCGGTGGTGAGGCCATAGAGGATCTCGGCCAGCCACACCCGCGCCTGCCGGTTGATGCGCCCCATGATGCCGAAATCGATGGCAACGATGGTGCCGTCGCTCTCGATGAAGAGGTTGCCCTGGTGCATGTCGGCATGGAAGAAGCCGGCCGCGATCGCCTGGCGCAGGAAGGTGAGCACCAGCCGGCGGGCCAGATCCGCCCTGTCCACCCCGGAGGCATCGAGCGCGGCATGATCCGACAGCTTGAAGCCGCCCACCCATTCCAGCGTCATCACCCGGCCGCAGGTGCGGTCCCAGTCGATCGCCGGCACGCGGTAGCCGCCGGCGCCGGCCATCGCCTCGGCCAGTTCGCTGGCAGAGGCCGCCTCGCGCCTCAAATCCAGCTCGCGCGCGGTCCAGCGCCTGAAATTGGCGATGACCAGGCGCGGGCGCAGGCGAGTGGCCTCGCCGCCCAGCGCTTCCAGATGGGCCGCGGCCCATTCGTAGGTGGCGATGTCGCGGGCGAATTTCTCGCGGATGCCGGGGCGCAGCACCTTCACTGCCACTTGCCGGCCATCATGCAGCCGGGCGCGGTGCACCTGGGCGATGGAAGCCGCGCCCACCGGCTGCGTCTCCACCTCGGCGTAAAGCTCCTCCAGCGGGCGGCCAAAGGCGGCCTCGATCTCGGCGCGGATGGCGGCAAAGGGCACCGGCGGCAGCTGATCCTGCAGCGAGAGGAGGTTGCGCGCAGCTTCCTCGCCCACCAGATCGGGCCGTGTCGCCAGGGTTTGCCCCAGCTTGATCGCCGCCGGGCCAATCGCCTGGAAAGCGCCGGCATAATCGGGCACGGCCGGCTGGCGCGTGCCAAAGCGGGCAATGCGGCACAGGCGCTTCACCGGCGCGGGCGTGTTCTGCCCTTCCTCGATGATCCTCAGCGCGCCGTGGCGGGCCAGAATGCGGCCCCAGCGCAGCAGGCGCAGCGTATGCGTGGTATGGCTGGCCAAGGGGTCAGATCTTCCAGCCGGAATGGATGGCCACCAGCCCGCCCAGGATCGGCTCCACCTTCGTGTTCACAAAGCCGGCGGTGCGGATCATGCTTTCAAACCGCGGCATGGGCGGGAAGCGGCGGATCGATTCGATGAGATAGCGATAGCTTTCCGCATCGCCCGCGATCATCTGCCCGATCTGCGGCACGAGGCGGTGCGAATAGGCATCATAGACCTCGCGGAAGCCCGGCCATTCGGTGGTGGAAAATTCGAGGCAGAAGAAGCGCCCGCCGAATTTCAGCACGCGATAGGCCTCGGCCAGCGCCTTGTCGACATGGGTGACGTTGCGGATGCCAAAGGCGATGGTGTAGGCATCATACACCCGGCTTTCAAAGCTCAGCTCCTCGGCGTTCTGCCGGCTCCACACCAGGCCGTCGATGCCGCGCTGCATCGCCCGCTCGATGCCCACATCCAGCATGTCCTGGTTGATGTCGGAGACGGTGATGCTGGCGCCATGGGCGGCCATGCGGAAGGCGATGTCGCCGGTGCCGCCGGCCATGTCGAGGATCTGCTCGTGGCGCTGCG
The DNA here is from genome assembly GCA_035653915.1 of Novosphingobium sp. GTDB lineage: Bacteria > Pseudomonadota > Alphaproteobacteria > Sphingomonadales > Sphingomonadaceae > Novosphingobium. The sequence goes on from DASRYE010000179.1 coordinate 12,658, forward strand.
GCTTCACCCGGCGCACGAAGCGGTCCTTCCACACCCGGTGCAGGCCGGCCGACATGGCATCGTTCATGATGTCGTATTTCTTGGCCACGCTGGAGAAGACCGCGCCCACGCGCGCCTCCTTCTCCCCTGCCGCGATGTCTTCATAGCCGAAGGAAACGGTGTCGCTGTCTGTGGCGGTGTGGCTGTCTGTCATGGCCCGCGCTTTAGGAGGTTTTGTGCGGCCGCGCAAAGGCTGATAAGGCAATGGCCCATGCCAGAATTGCCAGAAGTTGAAACCACCGTGCGCGGCCTTGCCCCCTTCCTGGAAGGGCAGGTGATCGCCCGGGTGGAAACCCGCCGGGCGGGCCTGCGCCGCCCCTTCCCCGCCGATCTGGCGCAGATGCTTACCGGCGCGCGCGTTATCGGGCTGGGCCGGCGGGCCAAATATGGCCTCCTCCACACCGACCGGGCGCTGACCATGGTGTTTCACCTGGGCATGTCGGGCCGCTGGCGGATCGAGCCGGAAACGATCGACAAGCACGACCATCTGCTGCTGACAACCGGCGCCGGCGTTCTGCTGGCGCTCAACGATCCGCGCCGCTTCGGCTCGGTCGATCTGGTGGAAACCGCAGCGCTGGCCAGCTGGCCCGCCTTTGCCGCGCTGGGGCCGGAACCCTTGGGCGAGGAACTGACGCCTGCCCATCTGGCCGCCGCCTTTGCCGGGCGGGTGGCGCCGGTGAAGGGGCTGCTGCTCGATCAGGCGATCGTTGCCGGCCTTGGCAACATCTATGTGTGCGAGGCGCTGCACCGCGCGGGCATCAGCCCCTTGCGCGAAGGCGGGCGGATAACGCGCAAGGGGCTGGAACGGCTGGTGCCGGCGATCAAGGCGGTGCTGGCCGAATCGATTCGCGCCGGCGGCTCCACCATCCGCGATTATGCCCAGCCCAATGGCGAGCTGGGCTATTTCGCCGCCAACTGGCGCGTCTATGGCCGCGAGGGAGAGCCCTGCAGCGCCAAGGAGGGCGCCTGCACCGGCACCATCCGCCGCGTAGTGCAGGGCGGCCGATCCAGCTTCTGGTGCCCGCGCTGCCAGCGTTAATGGTTGTGGCGCGCTCATGGTTTTGGCGCCTTTGCGGGCGCAGCGGCACCGGCCCACGCCCCCACCCGGAATTTGGTTTTGGCGCCCTTGCAGGCGCAGCGGCACCGGCCCACGCCCCCACCCGGCCACCCCTAGGGTACTCTCGTTGGGTGGCCGGGTGGGGGCGTGGGTCGGTGCCGCTTCCCGAACACAAGTTGTTGACGATTCGCCGCAGGGCCGCTAAGGGCGCCGCTTTCCGCAGCCGGCTTGCCGGTCGCAGATCCGAAAAACCACCGCAATTGCCGGCCCTTCTCGCGGGCCCCTACCGAGGACAGACATGGCCAATACGCCGCAAGCCCGCAAGCGCATCCGCCGCAATGAACGCCGCGCCGAGATCAATGGCGCCCGCCTTTCGCGCATCCGCACCTTCGTGAAGAAGGTGGAAGCCGCCATCACCGCCCACGACAAGGAAGCCGCCTCTGTGGCCCTGAAGGCCGCGCAGCCGGAGCTGGATCGTGGCGTGGCCCGCGGCGTGCTGCACAAGAACACTGCCAGCCGCAAGCTCTCGCGTCTGAGCAAGGCCGTTTCCGCGCTTTGATTCGCGGAAAGGCCCGGCAGTTTTACTGCCATGCCGGCTAAGTAAATTTCACAGGTCGGCATTAATGATGAGCTTATACATGGGGCCGGTGGGCAGACCACCGGCCCCATGCCGTTTGCGCCCCTGCGCGAAGCCCGCGAAAATCCATGACGATTCGGTGATGCTTATTTTTTCTTGCATTTTTTCAAATAGTTATTTCTATTTATGAGTTTTCCGCGCGGTTGCGCTGTCAAGGCAATTATTTCAATTTTTTTGCATGCCAGCGCCTTGCCCTTTGCCGCGAACGCTTCCAGAAAAAACCCCACCGGCAAATAAATCGGTCGGGATTCACACATAGATCACGAGGGCGGGCCATCGCTTGGCCAGCCGGGTGGGCCCACAGGTTCACACGGCAGGGCAGGCGCGACTCTGCCGCGATGTGTCTTGCGCGTTCGCATATCGGTTTCAGGAATTGTCAGGAGCATATCGGGGTGACGGGAAGCGTTTGGGGTGGACGACGAGGGGAGTCGACTGCGGCCAAAAGCCGGGCTACCGGGCTGCGCGCTGTGGAAGACCAGGAAGCCATCGATCTGGCCGCCGATTGGGCGGATATCAGCCAGGGCCTGCGCAAGGATCTGGGTCAGCAGCTGTTCAACCAGTGGGTGCGCCCCATTCAGCTGGGCAGCTTCTGCAAGGAGACCGGCACGCTCGATCTGTTCTTGCCGACCGAATTCGCCGCCAACTGGGTGGCCGACCGCTTTGCCGACCGGCTGAGCCTGGCTTGGAAGATCGCCCGCGCCGAAGTGCGCCATGTGCGCATCTCGGTGCACCCCGGCCGCCGCTCTATGCCCGACCTGCGCCTGGCCCGCGACAATGGCGCCGAACGCCCCGCCAATGACGCCCCCGCCCAGGCCGGCCGCTCGCTGGGCAATGCCGCGAGCGACGTCGTCGCCCATATCGCCACCGACACGCTGGGCCTGGCCTCGATCGGCCTCGATCCCTCGCTCACCTTCGCCAGCTTTGTCACCGGCACCTCCAACGTGCTGGCCTTCAACGCCGCCCAGCGCATGGCCGCAACGGAAAAGCCCCAGTTCTCGCCGCTGTATCTGAAGGCGGCCACCGGCCAGGGCAAAACCCATCTGATGCATGCCATTGGCCATGCGTTTCTGGCCAATCACCCGCGCGCGCGCATCTTCTATTGCTCGGCCGAGCGGTTCATGATCGAATTCGTGCAGGCGCTGCGGCAGAACCAGATGATCGAGTTCAAGTCGCGCCTGCGCGGCTTCGATCTGCTGATGATCGACGATATCCAGTTCATCATCGGCAAGGCTTCCGCCCAGGAAGAGCTGCTCTACACGATCGATGCGCTGCTGGCCGAGGGCAAGCGCCTGGTTTTCGCCGCCGACCGCGCCCCCCAGGCGCTGGACGGGGTGGAGCAGCGGCTGCTTTCACGCCTGTCGATGGGCCTGGTGGCCGATATCCAGCCGGCCGACATCGAGCTGCGCCGCCTGATCCTCGACAACCGCCTCGCCCGCGTTGGCTCTGCCATGCATGTGCCGGGCGATGTGGTGGAATTCCTCGCCCGCACGATCAACCGCAATGTGCGCGAGCTGGTCGGCGGCCTCAACAAGCTGATCGCCTATGCCCAGCTCACCGGTCAGCCGGTCAGCCTGGCGCTGGCCGAGGACCAGCTGACCGACATCCTCAGCGCCAACCGCAAGCGCATCACCATCGACGAGATCCAGCGCACCGTCTGCCAGTTCTACCGGGTGGACCGCACGGAGATGTCCTCCAAGCGGCGCGCGCGCGCGGTGGTGCGGCCGCGGCAGGTGGCGATGTATCTCTCCAAGGTGCTCACGCCGCGTTCCTACCCGGAAATCGGGCGGAAATTCGGCGGGCGCGATCACTCCACCGTAATCCACGCGGTGCGCCTGATCGAGGACCTGCGCACGCGTGACGCCGATATCGACGGCGACGTGCGCAGCCTGCTGCGCCAGCTGGAAAGCTGATCTCACAAGCTGTGCATGGGCTGTGAAAAGCCCTGTGCACTGGCCGGGGGCAACCCTGTGGGCAGGCTGTGGGTGCCTTTGCGCAAAAGCTGTGGAAGGCTGGCCCAAAAGCCTGTGCGCAGGCTGTTGATGGCCTGTGGATAACCCTGTGCGCCCGATGTGGGCATGCAGGGCACAGGCCTGTGCAGCCGCGGTGGGCAAAGGGTGCACAGGCGGAGGACAACCCCTCGCCCAACCCGGCTTTGCCTAACCCGGCTTTCCCTTCTAAACCGCCCGGCATGACTCTCCTGCCGCCAGACCGCCTCGCCCGTTTTGCCCGCCATATCGTGCTGCCCGAAGTGGGCGGCGTGGGGCAGGTGGCGCTGGCGGGCGCCCATGCGGTGCTGGTGGGCTGCGGCGGCATTGGCGCGCCGGCGCTGCAATATCTGGCCGCCGCCGGCATTGGCCGCCTCACCCTGATCGACGACGACCGGGTGGAGGCCAGCAACCTGCAACGCCAGACGATCTTTGCCGAGGCCGATATCGGCGCACCCAAGGCCGAAGCCGCCGCCGGCTGGGTGGCCCGGTTCGACCCGGCGCTGCAGGTGAAAGCCCATCGCCTGCGGCTCACCGGCGCCAATGCCGCAGCACTGGTGGCGGGCGCCGATGTGGTGCTGGATGGCTGCGACAATTTCGCCACGCGCCTCGCCGTCTCCGATGCCTGCGTGGCAGCCGGCGTGCCGCTCACCAGCGCGGCGGTGGGGCGGTTTCAGGGGCAGGTGGCCAATTTTGCCGGCCATCTGCCCGATCAGGCCTGCTATCGCTGCTTTGTGGGCGAGGCTTTCGATGCCGCCGATTGCGACACTTGCGCGGCCGATGGCGTGCTGGGCGCCTTCGTTGGGCTGGTGGGCACGCTGGCGGCGATGAGTGCCCTGCGCGCGATCCTCCATGGCGCCGGCGTGCCCGGCCCGCTGGCCGATCCGCAATGGGGCCGGCTGCAGCTGGTCGACGGGCTGGCCCCCACCTTGCGCGCCATCGCCATCCCGGCAGACCCGGCCTGCCGGGCCTGCGCGCGCTAGGCCGCCCCTGCCAGCATCCCGGCCACCCAGGCCGGCACCAGCTCGCCCGCCGGGCCAAAGCGGCTGGTGTGGAACCAGGCCGAACCCTGGCTGCGTTCGAGGTTCAGCTCCAGCGTCTCGGCGCCCAGTTCGCGCGCCATGCGCACAAAGCCCGCCGCCGGATAGACCGCCCCCGACGTGCCGATCGAGACGAACAGATCAGCCGCGCGCATGGCGGCGTGGATGTCGTCCATCCGATAGGGCATCTCGCCAAACCACACGATATCGGGCCGCAATTGCCGCACGCCGCAGGCCGGACAGGCGGGCCGGTCGATCAGGGCCCCGCGCCAGGGCACCCTTTCGTCGCAGGCCGTGCACCAGGCCGACAGATGCGCGCCATGCATGTGGATAAGCGCGCGCGATCCGGCGCGATCATGCAGATCATCGACATTCTGCGTCACCAGCGTCACCCGGCCGGGCCATTCGCGCTCCAGCCGGGCCAACGCATGGTGGGCGGCATTGGGCGCCTTGGTCTGGATGGCGGCGCGGCGCATGTCGTAAAAGCGCAGCACCAGATCGGGATCACGCGCGAAGGCCTCGGGCGTCGCCACATCCTCCACCCGGTGCTGCTCCCACAGGCCGCCGCCATCGCGGAAGGTGTCTATGCCGCTCTCGGCGCTGCAGCCGGCGCCGGTGAGGATAACGATGTTGCGGATGGTGCCCATGGCGCTAAGGAAAGCGCCAAAGCAGGAGAATTTCAATGGCACGCATGGGCATTATCGGCAGCGAGGGGCGCATGGGCAAGGCGCTGGCCGAGGCGGTGGCGGCCGCCCACCACCAGCTGGCCGGCGGGATCGACCGCGATGGCGATGCCAATGCCTTGGCGCTGGCCAGCGATGTGCTGATCGATTTTTCGGCACCGGCCGCGCTGGAAGCCAATCTTGATGCGGCAGCGGCGGCGGGCATTGCCATCCTCGTGGGCACCACCGGGCTGGAAGAGCGCCACCACTGGCTGATCGACCGCGCCGCCGAGCAGATCCCCGTGCTGCAGACGGGCAATACCTCGCTGGGCGTCAACATGCTGGCCTTTCTGGTGGAAGAGGCCGCCCGGCGGCTGGGCGAGGACTGGGATATCGAGATCGTCGAGACGCATCACCGGATGAAGGTGGATGCACCTTCGGGCACGGCGCTGCTGCTGGGCGAGGGCGCCGCGCGCGGCCGCCAGATCGCGCTGGCCGACCATGCCGTGCGCGGGCGCGATGGCATCACCGGCAAGCGCGAGGCCGGCACGATCGGCTTTGCCTCCTTGCGCGGCGGCAGCGTGGCGGGCGATCACACGGTGCATTTCCTGGCGGATAACGAGCGCCTCTCGCTCAGCCATCTGGCGGAAAACCGCGGCATTTTCGCGCGCGGCGCGGTGAAGGGCGCCGATTGGCTGATCGGCAAGGCGCCCGGCCGCTATGGCATGAAGGAAGTGCTGGGCCTCTGAAAGCCGGCGCTTAGCCAGCCGCCAGCCACTGGGCCAGCGCCACCATGCAGGCGCGGCCCAGCAGGTGCGATCGGCGCGGGCTCCAGCCGGTTTCGGCCGAGGGCAGCGGATCGTGGTCCTTGAAGGGCATTTCCAGCGTCATCGCCACGGCGCCAAAGCGCTGGGCGATCTGGTTCGTCGCCATGGTAAGGTTGGCCCGGCCGGGAGGGGCCGAAGGATAGCCGCGCGCGGTCTGAAAATCGGGCGTCAGCGCATCGAGCAGGGAGACATAGCGGCGATACCCTGCCGCCTGCGCGTCCGTCAGCGCGGGGATGCCATCGAAACCGGCGAGGAAAACGGCCGGGATCGCCTCGTCGCCATGCACATCCATGCAGAAATCCACGCCGCTCTCATCCATCGCCGTGCGGATCGCCAGCACTTCCGGGCTGCGCTCGGGCGTCGGGGCGTGCCATTCGCGGTTGAGGTTCACGCCCGCCGCATTGGTGCGCAGATGGCCGCGCGCGCTGCCATCGGGGTTGGCATTGGGCACGATGTGGAAGCGGCAGCGCTGGCGCAGCCAGCGGCCATGCGGATCAGCCGGATCGCACAGCAGTTCCAGCGCGCCTTCCATCCACCATTCGGCCATCGTCTCGCCGGGGTGCTGGCGGGCCTGCAGCCACACCTGCTGCACCCCCTCGCCCAGCTCCAGGCAATCGATCGGCTGGCCATCAAGGCTGTGGCCCAGCCGCCGATAGCCCACCCCCGGCAACGCCGCCGTGCGGCTGACCAGCGCCCGGTGCCGCTCCATCGCATAGGGCGCGAAATAGGCAAACCACACCAGATCGCCGGCCGGCTGGTGGCGGATCGTCAGCGTGCCATTGTCGGCGGCCGGGTCCCAGGCGGTGTCGGCGCGGGTCCATGTCTCGCCATCGGCCGAGACGCAGGCGCGATAGCCCGCCCAGCCATCGGGATAGGCCGCCGCCTTCAGCCCGGTAAGCCGCAGCACCAGCACCCGCCCGCCCGCGCCGCTGACGCGGAAATGGAACCACTGGAAGAAATCGCTGTTGCGGTCCTTGCGGATGGCAAGGCGGGCCTCGGCGCCGCTGATCGCCAGCACTTCGATATTGCCGGCATCGAAGGCGGCGTCGATCTGGATGTTCTGCATGAAAAGGGGGATAGCCTTGGGCGCTGCCAGCGGCAAGCGGCTCAGGAAGCGGGTTTGGCGGCCGGCTGGGGCGCCGGGTCGATGGGGATGGGCACGGCGGCGGCGGGCGGCGGGGGCGGCGTTGCCGGCCCGCCATGGGGCAGTTTGGCGAAGATGGCGGCGGCCAGGCGCGCGGCGATGGCGCCATCGCTCCAGTGCGAATCGCCCTCACGCGTGACGATGTCGGCCCGGCCCTCATACAGCGGCTGGCCGGTGGTGCGCTCGCGGATGCGCAGTTCCAGATGGGTGTTCACCAGCGCCTTTCTCGGCTTGCTGGCATCATAATTCAGCTGCACCGCCATCATCGAGCCATGATTGGAAACGCCCATCTCGGCCGCGCCCGACCACGGGCTCTTCTTCGGCTCTTCGGGCACCACCACATCGCGCACCAGCCGCACTTCGGTCACCTGGCCGCCGGTGGGGTCGGGGTTCAGCGTGTCGTAGCCGGCCTTGGCCAGCTGGTCGATGATGGCCGCCTCGAAGGTGGCTTCCTGGCGCTCGTCGGCGCTGCCGCCGGGGCCGGCCTGCACGGCGATGCGGCCCCGGCCCAACAGATCGACGCCATCGGGCGCCACGAAGCTTTCCGCCTGCACGCGGCCCTCGCGCGGGTCGGCGCCAGAGGCGGTGGCGGGGCCATCCCAGCCGCCCGGCCCATCAAACCCGCCCCGGCCCCAGCCGCCGCCCCAGCCCGGCTGGGCCAGCACGGGCGTGGCCACCACCAGCGCGCCAACAGCAAGAGCAGAACCGGCCAGAAGCAATGCCGGACGCAGGACAAAGACGGACATGGAATATCCTCGAAGAAAAACGGTCGCCGCACCCATCCCGATCCCCATGATCGCCGTAAGCCGGGCGGGCTTTCCGGAGGATGAACGCGCCTGTGCCCCTAATCCTTTCGCAATGGCAACATACGGTTGCGCAAGCAGCGCGATCCGGGGCATTGATGCGGCCCGGCGCCCACGGCGCGTTAAAGTTTAACGCCTTCAGCGCATCATCCGGTTGGCGCCTTCAGCGCGTTACAATTCAGCGCCTTCAGCGCATGGCAGGAGACTTATGACAAAACTTCCCGTGCTCGTGACCGGCGGCGCCGGCTATATCGGCAGCCACGCCGTGCTGGCGCTGAAGGATGCCGGCTGGCCGGTGGCCGTGGTGGACAACCTCTCCACCGGCTTTCGCTTCGCCGTGCCCGAAGGCGTGCCCTTCTACGAGGGCGATATCGCCGATGCCGCGCTGCTGGCGCGCATCTTTGCCGAACAGGGCACGCAGGCGATCATGCATTTCGCCGGCAGCATCATCGTGCCCGAATCGGTGGAGAACCCACTCAAATATTATCGCAACAACACCGCCAACAGCCGCAGCCTGATCGAGGCGGCAGTGAACGGCGGGGTGAAGCACTTCCTCTTCTCCTCTACCGCGGCCACCTATGGCATTCCCGAAGTCTCGCCGGTGACGGAAGACAGCCCCCGCCAGCCGATCAACCCCTATGGCATGTCGAAGCTGATGACCGAGATCATGCTGGCCGATGTGGCGCGGGCCCATCCGCTCAATTTCTGCGCGCTGCGCTATTTCAACGTGGCCGGCGCCGACCCTGAGGCGCGCACCGGGCAAAGCACCGCAGGCGCCACCCATCTCATCAAGGTGGCGGTGGAAGCGGCGCTGGGCAAGCGCGAGAGCGTGGGCGTGTTCGGCACCGATTATGCCACCCCCGATGGCACCGGCGTGCGCGACTATATCCATGTGAGCGACCTTGCCGCCGCCCATGTGCTGGCGCTGGAAGCGCTGATCGCCGATCCGGCCGCCTCGCTCACCATGAACTGCGGCTATGGCCGGGGCTTCTCGGTGCTCGAAGTGCTGGACGCGGTGGACCGGGTGACCAACCGCACCATCACCCGCGTGCTGGGCCCGCGCCGGGCGGGCGACCCCGATTCGCTGATCTCGGACAATGCCCGCATCAAGGCCACCCTGCCCTGGGTGCCCAAATATGCCGATCTCGATGTCATCGTCGCCCATGCGCTGGCCTGGGAGCGCCGTTTGACGGAAATCCGCGGGGGCTGATGCGCGGGGGTGCCCCCTCGCCCGCTTGACTTTTTGCCGCCACCCCCTTAACGGCGCGGCTTCGATTTTTGGGGCGGTCGGCCGCCCGCCGAGGAAAACCATGAAGATTCGCAACAGCCTGAAGTCGCTCAAGGACCGCCACCGGGACAATCGCGTGATCCGTCGTCGCGGCCGCACCTATGTGATCAACAAGACCCAGCGTCGCTTCAAGGCCCGCCAGGGCTGAAGCCACACCGGCAGCAAGGATGGCGCCTGGCCCCGGCCGACGCCGCCTACGGCCCGTTTCCTGCCCCCCCTTGGCGCCTTGCGCCGGGGGCGGCAGGAAACGGGCCGTTTGCTGTGCGCGCCTGCCTTGCCGCAGGGCCGCGATAGAGGCTGGCCCTGCCTGCCGGCCGGCGCTATGCCCGCGCCATGCACAGCCCCTCCCCCGCGCAAACGCTTGGCCCTGCCACCCCTGTCACCGCCGCCCCTGTCACCGCTGTCGTCTTCGATATCGGCCATGTGCTGATCGACTGGGATCTGCGCTGCCTGTTCGCCAAGCTGATCGACGATCCGGCCCGGCTCGACTGGTTCCTGGCCCATGTGGTGACCAAGGAGTGGCATTTCGAGCATGACGCCGGCAAGCCCTTCGCCCAGATGGTGGCCGAACGCAGCGCCCTGTTCCCCGAAGAGGCCGCGCTGATCGCGGCCTATGCCGACCGCTGGCTGGAAACGCTGCCCGGCCCCATCCCCGGCACCCCTGCGCTGGTGGAGCGCCTGGCGGCCCGCGGCGTGCCGCTCTATGCCATCACCAATTTCGGCGACGAGGCCTTTGCCCGCTTCCGCCCCACCTTCCCGGTGCTGGCACATATGGGCGATATCGTCATCTCGGGCGTGGAAAAGCTGGTGAAGCCGGGCGAGGAGATCTTCCACCTGGCCGCCCGCCGCTTTGGCCATGCGCCGGCCGGCATGCTGTTCATCGACGATAACGCCGCCAATATCGCCACCGCCGCCAGGCTGGGCTGGCAAACGCACCACTTCACCGGCGGCGCCCGCGCGCTGGAAGCCGATCTTGTGGCGCGCGGGCTGATCTGATGCGCGCGCTGTTCGCCGTGGCGCTGCTGGCCGCCGCCCTGCCCATCGCCGCCAATGCTGCCCCCCTGCGCCATGCGCCTGCCGCCCATGCGCCGGAGCCCGAAGCCCAGCTGACCGCCGACGAGCGGGTGGAGCTGGTCACCGAGGCGGGGCGCATCGTGCTCTCGCTCGATGGCGTGCATGCGCCTGCCACCACGCGCAATTTCCTGCGCTATGTGATGCAGCACCGCTTCGATGGCATCATCTTCTACCGCGCCATGCACCTGCCCTGGGGCGATCCGCCCAATGGGCTGATCCAGGCCGGCGTGCGCGGCGATCCCAAACGGCTGCTGCCGCCCATCGCCCATGAACCCACCGATGCCACCGGCATCCACCACAAGGCCGGCGCCATTTCCATGGCCCGCTTTGCGCCCGGCACGGCCACTGGCGATTTCTCGATCCTGCTGTCAGACCTCGACGGGCTGGATGCCGATCCCAAGGCCAGCGATGCCGATGCGCGCGCCGGCTATGCCGCCTTTGGCCATGTGGTGGAGGGGATGGATGTGGCCCGCCGCATCTTCGATTCGCCCATCGATCCGGCCGCCGGCGAAGGCCCGCTGAAAGGCCAGATGCTGGCCCGGCCGGTGAAAATCCTCTCTGCCCGCAGGCTTTGATTAGCGGCGCCGGCCCACTCTCACCCCCGCGGCGGCAGGCGCCGATAGGACAGCGCTTCTGCCACATGCGCCCGGCCGATGCCCTCAGCCCCGGCCAGATCGGCAATGCTGCGCGCCACCCGGCGGATGCGCGTGTAGGCCCGGGCGGAAAGGCGCATCGCCTCGGCGGCGCGCTGCAGCAGCGCCTGGCCTTGCGCATCGGGCGTGGCAAAGCGCTCCAGCGCCTCGCCCTCCAGCTCGGCGTTGCAGCGCATGGGCGTGCCGGCCAGGCGCGCGGTTTGCGCCGCGCGCGCCGCAGCCACCCGCAGCGCCACGCTGGCCGAGCTTTCCGCCGGGGCCGCAGCCGCCAGCGCCGTGGCGGGCACCGCGGCCACATCCACATGCAGGTCGATCCTGTCCACCAGCGGGCCCGACAGCCGCGCCTGATACTCCACCGCGCAGCGCGGCGCCCGCCCGCAGGCAAAGCCGGCATCGCCCAGATGGCC
>DASRYE010000180.1:0-16977 GCA_035653915.1 Novosphingobium sp.
GCAGCGCTATGCCGCCGAGCAGGATGCCCGCGCGCATCTGTCCACCGGCCCGCGCCGCGCCCGCTTCCGCCAGGATATGGCAGAGCATGGCCTGAAGGAAGCGCTGGCCAACCGCGATGCGCCTTTCGGCAAGGGCCGGGTGGAACTGCGCGCCAGGGCCGGCCGGGCGGAGTAATGCAGGGCAGGGGCAGCAGGGAGGCCCGCTGCCCCTGCCCTGCCTAGCCGCGGGCGAGGATCACCGTTGCCGCGCTGGAGAGCACGCCGCCATTGCCATGGGCGATCGCCAGCTCGGCATCGGGCACTTGCCGGGCGCCTGCCTCGCCGCGCAGCTGGCGCACCGCTTCCACCAGCAGGAACAGCCCATACATGCCCGGGTGCACGCAGGAGAGCCCCCCGCCATTGGTGTTGAGCGCGAGGCCTCCGCCCGGCGCCACATGGCCGCCCGCCACAAAGCGCCCGCCCTCGCCCTTGGGGCAGAAGCCGAGATCTTCAAGAAACAGGATCGGCGTGATGGTGAAGGCATCGTAGAGCATGGCGACATCGATATCGCCGGGCCCCACGCCCGCCTGCGCAAAGGCCTGCGGCCCCGAGATCGCCGCGCCGGTCACGGTCAGATCGGGCATCGAGCTGATCTCGCGGTGAGTGACGGCATGGGCCGCCCCCAGCACCGCCACCGGCCGGCGCGCGCAATCGCGCGCGCGCTCGGCGCGCACCATGACGATGGCCGCCGCGCCATCGTTGAACAGGCAGCAATCGCGCACCCCCAGCGGATCGGACACCATCCGCGCGGCCAGCACATCCTCGATGGTGAGCGGATCGCGCAGGGCCGCCTCGGGGTTCAGCCGGGCCCACTGGCGCGCGGCCACCGCCACTTCGGCCAGCTGCGCGCGGGTGGTGCCATAAAGATGCATGTGCCGGCTGGCCGCCAGCGCATAGGACGAGATCGGCGCCAACGGGCGATAGGGCGCTTCCCAGGGGCTCTGGCGGGTCATGCCCACGGCTGGCGGCGGGTTGCTGGCGGGGTTGGCGCCATAGGCGATCAGCGCGCAATCGATCAGCCCGGCCTCCAGCGCCAGCGCCGCCTGCTGCACATAGACCTCGAAGGCCGAGCCGCCGGTGCGGTTGCAATCCGTGACCCTGGGGGCAAGGCCCAGATATTCGGCCAGTTCCAGCCCGCCCAGCGCCTCATGCGGGGCGCTGGTGTAAAGCGCATCCACCTCGCCAAGGGCCATGCCGGCATCGGCCAGCGCCATCAGCGCGGCGCGCGCGGCCATGTCCACCGGCGCCAGGCCCGGGCAGGCGCCAATGCCGAAAGTGGCCGCGCCAACGATCGCGCTGCCCCCGCGCGCAAAGCCGCGATGGCCGCTCATGCCGGCACGAAGACGAGCAGCGGCTGGCCTTCCTCCTCGATGATGCGGGCTTTAACGGGCATGCCGATCGTCACCGCATCGGCGGCGATGCCATCGACGCGGCTCATCAGCCGGGGCCCCTCGGCCAGATCGACCAGCACGACATTATAGCTTTCCGCAGGGTTGCGCCGCCGCACCAGGGTGGCGGCATGGATGCGCCCCTCGCCACAGGCGGGCACCCATTCGAGATCCTGCGCCCCGGTGCCGGGCTGGGCGATGCGCGGATAGAACACAAAGGCCCCGCTGGCGCGGCTGCGCTGGAGCATGAAGCGGCCGGCGGCCAGATGGGCGCGCCATTCGGCCTCGGGGTGGGGCAGGGGCGGGGGCTGGCTCATCGCGCTCATTCCCCCCTGAACGCCGGCGGGCGCTTTTCGCGGAAGGCGCGCAGCCCTTCCTCATGGTCCTCGGTGCGGCTGGCGATGGGCTGCATGGTGGCTTCCATGTCGAGATATTGCTCGAAGCCGGCGTTCCACGAGAGGTCGAACTGGCGCTTGGCCAGGCCCATCGCCACGGTGGGCCCGGTGGCAAAGCTGGTGGCCAGTTCCAGCGCGCGGTCCATCAGCGTGGCATCGGCCACCTTTTCCAGCGCGATGCCCAGCGCCACGGCTTCCTCGGCGCGGACGATGCGGCCGGAAAAGACCAGCTCCCTTGCCCGCTGCACGCCCATCAGCTGGCGCAAGTGCCACACCAGGCCGCCATCGGGCGCCAGCGCGATGTTGCGGAAGATGGCGGCGAATTTGGCCTTCTCGCCGGCCAGCACGATGTCGCAGGCCAGCGCATAGGAAAAGCCCACCCCCACGCACACCCCCGGCACCGCCGCGATGGTGGGCTTCTTCAGCCCGTGGATCGCGCGGGCGATGCGGTTGAGCGTGTGCATCCGGTCGATCGATCCGGTGATGCCGCCGCGCCCCATGGCGCCCACATCCATGCCCGAGCAGAAATCGCCCCCGGCCCCGGTGAGGATCACCGCGCGCACCTCATGATCGAGCGCGATATCCTCGAAAGCGCCATAGAGCTGGCCGCGCATGTCGTGGGTGATGGCGTTCTTGGTCTCGGGCCGGTCGAGCGTGACGATGGCCACGGGGCCCTGCCGGGCAAGGGTGATGGTCATGGGCGATAGGGCCTCGCATATGTGTGAAAAGGGATGGCCCGATGATGTGTTGGCTGGCGCCCGGCCGGTCAAGCAAGGCGGAAAACATCGGAAACGTGATGAGCTGGCCCGCCCCCTGGCTGCCCCCTTGGCAAGCCCTGCCGGCGCCTTCTAACTCGCCCGAGGACAGGGAGTTTCACCCATGAAGGAAGCGGCCATCGTGGCCACCGCGCGCACGCCCATCGGCAAGGCGCATCGCGGCTCGCTCAACAATATCCACGGCGCCTCGATGGCCGGCCATGTGATCGCCGCGGCCGTGCGCCGCGCCGGCCTCGATCCGGCCGAGATCGAGGATGTGCTGCTGGGCTCTGCCCGCTGCGAGGGGGCGGTGGGATCGAACATTGCCCGCCAGGCGGCCCTGCGCGCGGGGCTGCCGATCAGCACCTGCGGGGTCACGCTCGATCGCAAATGCGCCTCGGGGCTGCAGGCCATTGCCTTTGCCGCCCAGCGCATCCGCGCCGGCGAGGGCGGCATTTATGTGGCCGGCGGGGTGGAAACGGTGAGCCTGGTCGATCCCCATCGCAACACCTTCCGCAACAAGGACGAGTGGCTGCTGGCCCACCAGCCCGAGATCTACATGGCGATGAACCGCACCGGCGATATCGTCGCGCAGCGCTATGGCATCAGCCGGGCAGACCAGGATGCCTTCGCGCTGGCCAGCCAGAGCCGCACCGCCGCCGCCCAGCAAGCGGGCGCCTTCGACGAGGAGATCGTGCCGATCGACGTGATCCGCAATGTGGTGGACAGGGCATTGGCCGTGCAGGGCCAGGAAGCGGTGACGCTGGCGCGCGATGAATGCAACCGCCCGGGCACCGAACTGGCCGCGCTGGCGCAGCTCAAGCCATTGTTCGAGGGCGGCACGGTGACGGCGGGCAATTGCAGCCAGCTGTCGGATGGCGCCAGCGTGTGCGTGGTGATGGATGCCGACGAGGCGGCCCGGCGCGGCCTTCCCATCCTCGGCCTCTATCGGGGCATGCAGGTGGCCGGCTGCGCGCCCGACGAGATGGGCATCGGCCCGGTTCTTGCCGTGCCGCGCCTGCTGGAGCGGCTGGGCCTTGCGGCAGGAGACATCGACTTGTGGGAACTGAACGAGGCCTATGCCAGCCAGGCGCTCTATTGCCAGCGGCGGCTGGGCCTGGATCCGGCGCGGGTGAATGTGGATGGCGGGGCGATCGCCCTTGGCCACCCCTTCGGCATGACCGGCTCGCGCATGGCCGGCCACGCCCTGCTGGCGGGGCGGCGGCGCGGCGCGCGCCATGCGGTGGTCACCATGTGCATTGGCGGCGGCATGGGGGCCGCGGCCCTGTTCGAGATCGTCTCCTGAGCGCGGGGCGGCGAGATCCTTCACAAGCCTGATGGATTGGCGAGTTTCACCCGGCCCTGCTTGCCCTTTCCGCCAGGCGCAGGGCAATGTCGGGCCAATGGCCCCTGCGGCTGGGCGCGGATGGCTGGGAGAGAGTGCATGAGTGTGGGAAATCTGGACCCGACGGCGGCCGAGCAGCTGGACATGTATCGCCGGATGGCGCTGATCAAGGCGAATGACGAACGCTCGCGCAAGGTGATCATGAGCGGCCGGCTGGTGATGCCCTATTACAGCCCGCGCGGGCAGGATGTGATCCCCAGCGCCGTCAGCGTGAACCTTACCGACGACGACTATATCTGCACCATCTATCGCGGCACGCATGACATGCTGGCCAAGGGCTTTCCGCTGAAGGACATGTGGGCCGAAGTGGCCGGCCGCACCACCGGCACCTGCAAGGGCAAGGGCGGGCCGATGCATCTGACCTGCCCGGAAAAAGGGGTGATGGTGACAACCGGCATCGTCGGCTCGTCGATGCCGATCGCCAATGGCATCGCCTGGGGCTCGCAGCTGAAGGGCGATGGCCGTGTGACGGTGGCCTATTTCGGCGATGCGGCGGCCAATATCGGCGCCTTCCACGAAAGCCTGAACCTGGCCGCGGTGTGGAAGCTGCCGGTGGTCTTCGTCTGCCAGAACAATGAATGGGGCGAGCATACCGCCTATGAGAAGACCAGCAACGTGCGCGTGGCAGACCGGGCGGCCGCCTATGGCATGCCGGGCGAGCGGGTGGATGGCAATGATCCCTTCGCCGTCTATGCCGCTGCGCGCCGGGCGGTGGCGCGCGCGCGGGCGGGCGATGGGCCCAGCCTGATCGAGGCGATGACCTATCGCTTCCACGGCCACGTCTTCGGCGATCAGGATGCCTATATGGACAAGGCCCGCAAGGCCGATGCGATGGCCAATGATCCGGTGCTGCGCTTCCGTGCCCGGCTGGTGGAAAGCGGCATTGCCGGCGAGGACGAGCTGGCCGCCATCGAGGCGGCCATCGAGGCGGCCATCGACGAGGCGGTGGACTATGCGCTGGCCAGCCCCTTCCCGGATGTGGCCGAACTGAAGCGCGATGTGTTTGCCGAGGAGCTGGCGTGATGGCCGTGAGCGAAAAGACCAAACCTGCTGCCGAAGGCGCCGCCGCGCGGCCTGCAAAAGTGAACATCCTGCAGGCGATCAACGCCGCCATGGCCGATGCCATGGCCGCCGACGACAGCGTGCTGGTGCTGGGCGAGGATGTGGCAGACCCGGAGGAGGGCGGCGTGTGCGGTGTCACGCGCGGGCTGTCCAGCCGCTTTGGCGATCATCGCGTGCGCTCAACGCCGATTTCCGAACAGGCGATCATTGGCGCGGCGATTGGCGCCTCGCTGGTCGGCTTCCGGCCGGTGGCCGAGATCATGCTGATGAATTTCACCACCGTTGCCATGGACATGATCGTCAACCACGCGGCCAAGCTGCGCTTCATGTCGGGCGGGCAGACGCATGTGCCGATCGTCATCCGCACGATGACCGGCACCGGCTTTGCCTCGGGCGGCCAGCATTGCGACTATCTGGAGGCCTGGTTCGCCCACACCGCCGGCCTCAAGGTGGTGGCGCCGTCCAGCCCCAGGGATGCCTACGGGCTGATGCGCAGCGCCATCGAGGACCCCGATCCGGTGCTGTTCATCGAGAACCTGCCGACCTACTGGCTGGCCGACGAAGCGCCCGAGAGCGGCTATCGCGTGCCGATCGGCAAGGCCAATGTGCTGGCCGAGGGCAGCGATGTGACGATCATCGCCTATGCCCGGATGATCCAGGAAGCGGCGCCCGCCATCGCCCGGCTGGCCGAGGCCGGCATTTCGGCCGAGCTGATCGACCTGCGCTCGATTGCCCCGTGGGACCGCGCGGCAGTGCTCGCCTCGGTCGCGAAGACCGGCCGGGCGATGATCGTGCACGAGGCGGTGACCCCCTTTGGCGTGGGCGCTGAAATTGCCGCCACGCTGAACGAGGAACTGTTCGGCCGGCTGAAGGCGCCGGTGAAGCGGCTGGGCGGGGCGTTCTGCCCGGTGCCCTTCTCCAAGCCGCTGGAAACCGCCTTTGCCCCCCAGACCGAGGACATCTTCGCTGCAGCCTGCGCGCTGGTGTCTGCCTGATCCCTTTTGCCGACGGAGTATTGCATGGCCACCGAAGTTCTTCTGCCCAAGCTGGGTTTTTCCATGAACGAGGGCACGCTGGCCGAATGGCTGGTGGCCGATGGCGGGCAGGCGGTGGAGGGCGAGCCCCTTTATGCGCTGGAATCGGAGAAATCGACGCAGGAAGTGGAGAGCCCCGCCTCGGGCACGCTGAAGATCATCGCGCAGATCGGCGAGACCTATGAGGTTGGCACCGTGCTGGCGGTGATCGGGTAAGCGGCATGGCACGCTACACGCTGGAAGCCTGCTCGCGCGCGCTGGCCGGGCGCGAGGCGGAATATGCCCACTGGTATCGCGATGTGCATCTGGCCGAGGTGGTGGCCCTGCCGGGCTTCCTCTCGGGCCGGCTGCACCAGCGGCTGGATGCGCAAGGGGCGCAGGCGGGCGAGCTGGTCGCCCATTATGCGGTGGAAACAGATGCGCCCGCGGCCTTGCTGGAAGCGCTGTTTGCCGCCGCCCCCGCCATGCGGCTGACCGACAGCATCGACATGGCCAGCCTGCGTTTCTCCTTCCTGGCAGAGGCGGCGTAATGGCCGGCCTGCTCGATGGGCTGGCCCCTTGGCCGGCGGTGGATTTCAGCGCCTTCGGGCCGGTGGAAACGCAGCCTCTCAGCAAAATCCAGGCCTATGTGGCGGCGCATCTTGGCCGCAACTGGGTGGCGATTCCGCATGTCACCCATCAGGACGAGGCCGATGTCACCGCGCTGGAGGAACAGCGCCGCTCGCTGGCCGCTGCCGGCGGGCCCAAGCTGACCCCGGTGCCACTGCTGGTGAAGGCGCTGGCGCGGGCGCTGGCGGCTTTTCCGCGCTTCAACGCCTCGCTCGATCCGGCCAGCGGCCAGCTGGTACTCAAGCGCTATGTCCATGTCGGCGTGGCGGTGGATACGCCCGGCGGGCTGCTGGTGCCGGTGATCCGCGATTGCGATGCCAAGAGCGCCGCTGCCATCGCCACCGAACTGGCCGCCCTTTCCGAAAAGGCGCGCACCAAGGGGCTGGCCATGGCGGAGATGGCGGGGGGCTGCATCACGCTCAGCTCGCTGGGCCATATTGGCGGCACCGGCTTCACGCCGATCATCAATGCGCCGGAAGTGGCGATCCTGGGCGTGGCGCGGGCGCGGGCGGTGGCGCAGCCGGCCGCCGATGGCAGCCTGGCCTGGCGGCAGATGCTGCCGCTGTCGCTCTCCTATGATCACCGGGTGATCAACGGCGCCGATGCCGCCCGCTTCTGCCGCTTCATCGCCGATCAGCTGGCCGATCCCGCCCTGTTCGACTGAACGGGCGGGCGGGCGCCAGGCGGGCCGGCCTCAAGCATCGCCCGGGCGATAGAGCCGCCCGAGCGTGCCGGCCAGCGGGGTGGGCACGAAACCATCGCCAAAGGGCCAGTCGAGGAAGCCGGCGGCGGCCATCGTGCCGCCATCGACATGCAGCGTGGTGCCCGAGACGAAGCGCGACAGGTCGGAGGCGAGGAACAGCACCGCATCGGCCAGCGCCTCTATCGGCGGGGCCTCGCCGCGCGGGATATACATCTCCAGCCCCTTGCCCCGCGCGGCTTGCGGCAGGGCGGCGAAGCGGGCGGCAAAATCGGCCGGCATGGCGGCCAGATTGCCGGCGCTGGGGGTGGTGTCGGGAGCGATGCAATTGGCGCGGATTTTCTCCTTGCCCAGCTCCACCGCGATGGCGCGGGTGAAATTGGCGGTGGCCGCCTTGGCCCCGGCATAAACGGCAAAGCCGGCCGCGCCCCGATGCGCCTCGATGGTGGTGAAATTGACGATGCTGCCCCCGTCGCCAGAACGGCGCAGCAGCGGCAGGGCCGCCTGCACCGATTGCACCACATAGCCATAGTTGCGGTGGATATCGCGGGCGATATCGGCGCGGCTGGCATCGGCCAGCGGCCCGCGCCGGGTGCCGCCGGCAAGGTTGACGAGGATATCCAGCCGCGGGAAGGCGCCGGCAAGATCGGCATAGAAGCCATCCAGCGCGGCCTCGCAGGTGGCATCGGCGTGGCAGGCCAGCACCTGGCGGCCCAGCCCTTGCGCGCGCGCGGCCGTGGCGGCCAGGGCGCCCGCGTCGA
Source organism: Novosphingobium sp. (assembly GCA_035653915.1). Taxonomy (GTDB): domain Bacteria; phylum Pseudomonadota; class Alphaproteobacteria; order Sphingomonadales; family Sphingomonadaceae; genus Novosphingobium. The sequence goes on from DASRYE010000180.1 coordinate 8,149, forward strand.
TGTCGCACAGGGCCAGATCCACCCCCGCCTCGGCCAGGGCCAGCGCCACGCCCGCGCCAATGCCGCCGCCGCCGCCGATCACTGCCGCCACCTTGCCGGCAAGCCCTGCCCGCCCATCCAGAAATCCGCCCATATCGTGCCTCTGTTATTGTGTCGGCCGGTGTTGCAGGCAAAGCTGCGGGCGGGCAATCGAGCGGCCGCAAGCCATCACGGGGCTGATGGCGCGGCAAGCAGGGGGAGGGCACGGGCATGGCGCGTTTCATTCTGGTGCATGGGGCCTGGCATGGCGGCTGGTGCTGGGAAGAGATCGTGCCGCGGCTGGAAGCGGCCGGCCACGAGGCTTTGGCGCCCGATCTGCCGGGCATGGGCGCCGATGCCGACAGCGGCCATGTGGCCAGCCTGGAGGAATGGGCGATGTTCATCGCCGGCGCGGCGGCGGCCGGCGGCGGGGCGGGGCGGCAGCCGGCCATTCTGGTGGGCCACAGCCGGGGCGGCATGGTGATCAGCCGGGCGGCACAGCTGGCGCCGGTGGGCAGCGTGGCCCATCTGGCCTATCTGGCCGCCGCCATGCCGCGCCCGGGCCAGACGATGTCGGAACTGTTCGATGCGGCCGCGCTCTCGCGCATGGTCGACATGACCGGGGCGATCGCCCGCTCGGCCGATGGGCGCCAGCTGATCTTCCACGATGCCGCCACCGCGCTCAGGGCCTTTTACGGCCTGTGCCCGGCCGGCAAGGGCGAGGCCGCCTTCGCCCGGCTGACGCCCGAGCCCGCCGGCATCCGCACCGCGCGGGTGGAGCTGGACGCGGCCCGCTATGGGCAAGTGGCGCGCAGCTATATCCGCTGCGAAAGGGACATGGCGGTGGTGCCCGAATTGCAGAACCGCATGATCGCCGCCCAGCCCTGCCCGGTGTTCAGCATCGACACCGACCATTCGCCCTTCTATTCCGCCCCCGATGCGCTGGCGCAGATCCTGTGCGATATCGCCGGAAGCTAGGCCAGAGGTTGCAGGCGGGGCGTCAGGCCGGCGCCCGTTCGCGGGTCAAGGGGCGCACATAGGAAACATCGCCGCGATCGCGCCGGTTGGGGCCGGATTTGAACATCAGCTCGCGCCAGGCCTCGGGGATGGGCGTGGCGGCCAGATCGGCGGTGAATTCATTGACGCAGACCCTGTGGGCGATGCGCCATTCGCCGCCGCGCTTCTCGTGCCGGTCGACATAGCGGCCGAAGCTGATCTGCGCGGGCCCCTCGCGGTTTTCGCCCCAGAAGATGTAGTAGGTCTCGCTGTGGGCGGTGTCGCCGTCGATCTCGCAGGTGTGGTTGAGGATGCCGTGGTGGTGGCGGGTCTGGTATTGGCCGTGCCAGCCCAGCGCCCAGTCGACGAATTCTGCGGCATGGCCCTCGGCCACGCCATGCTCGTCATAGGCATCGGGCCAATAGGCCGACAGCATCAGCGCGCGGTCGTGGCGGTCCACCCCGCGGGTATAGCGGTGCAGCGCGGCGAGGATATCGGCGCGGTCCTTCTGCTCGTGGAGGAAGGCGATCAGTTCCGGGGTGAGGCCGGGTGCGGTCATCGGGGGGCTCTCCTGTCGGGCGCGTGTGCTTGGTTTGGCCGTGATGATGGCCCGGCCGGCGCCCCGCACCAAGAGGGCGCCGGCCGGCCGGGCAGATTTCAGATAGGCGATATGGGCCGAAGGCGGGCTCAGTCCCACGCCACCGGCAGGCTGCGCTGGCCCCAGTAGATCCAGCTGTCGATCCGCTGTGGCTGGCCCAGCAGGCGCAGGTTGGGCAGGCCTTCCACCAGCCGGCGCAGGCCCACCTGCGCTTCCAGCCGGGCAATCGGCGCGCCCAGGCAGAAATGCACGCCATAGCCGAAGCTGAGATGCCGCTTCGACTGGTTGAGCGGCCGGTCGAGGCGGAAGCTGTCGGGATCGGGGAAGATGGCGGGATCGCGGTTGGCCCCCATCATCGAGAACATCAGCTTGGATTTTTCCGGCAATTGCGTGCCATGCATCGATACCGGGCACAGGCTGGTGCGGAAATGGGCGTTGATCGGCGGATCGAAGCGCAGGCTTTCCTCGATCGCATTGTCCACCAGATCGGGGTTGGCCTTCAGCTGTTCCCAGCGTTCGGGCACTTCCAGCAGCCGCCACACGACATTGGTGAGCAGGCTGGTGGTCGTCTCCTGCCCGCCGGTGAGGAAGGCGGTGCAGATCTGGAACAGTTCCTGATCGTTGAAGCGCCGCCCTTCCACGCGTGAGACAAGGCCCAGCGAGATATAGTCGAACGGCAGCACCGTGCCCCAGTGTTCATGGCCGGGCTCGTCGATGCCGGCATCGCGGAGGATCTGCCGGCGCTCCTCGATCAGCCCCATGAAATGCGGCATGATCTCCTGGATCAGCGCCTGTTCGGCATTGGGATCCTTGTCGTTGAACAGGAAGGAGACCAGCGCATCGGCCCAGCGCTTGTAGTCGCGGTAGAGCGCCTGATCGGCGCCCAGCATGAAGCACATGGTGCGCGCGGGCAGCGGCAGGGCGAACAGATCGTGGAAATTGCCCCGCTTTTCGGGGGCGGCCTGCATGTCGGCCAGCAGGCTGGCGGCGATCGCTTCCACCTCGGGCAGGTAGTAGCGCATGCGGGCAGGGGTCATGCCCTTGCGCAGGGCGGCGATATATTCGAGGTGGAAGGGCGGATCGGTGAGGATGCCGAAATCGCTGAAACTGTCCCAGTCGGCCGGGCCATCGCCCCATTTGAACGACCAGTAGGGGTTGTCGGAGAGGATCTTGTCGCGGATCTCCTTGTAATCGCTGGTGATGTGGAACTGATATTCGGCGCCTTCATAATGATAGAAGGGGCATTGGGCGGCCAGCTGCGAATAGGCCGGGCCCGGGTTTTGCACCACGGCCGGATCGAGCGGATCGAAGGCGTGGTCTGTTGCGGTTTTCACGCGGCGGGGGGCGGTGTCTGCGGGCAGCTGCGCTGCGCTGTGGTCTGCCATGGCGGTCTCCCTTGGTGCTGTTGCAGGGCAGCTTAGGCAGGCCTGGCCCCGGGGAGAATGCGCAGATGTTCAGGGCCCTAACCATCGAAATAGGGCTGGCCGGCAAATTCGCGGTCATACATCTGGTGCAGATCGCCGAGGATGCGCACCAGTTGCTGGCGGTCCTCCGTCGGCAGCTGGCGCAGGAAGCGCACCAGCTTGGCCTGCGCCGCCACCACTTCCACGGCCCGGTCCAGCAGCTGGCGGCCGGCATCGGTCAGCGCCAGCGTGTAGGCGCGGCGGTCGTCGGGGTGGGGGGTGCGCGCGATCAGCCCCTGCCGGTGCAGCCGGGCGATGCGTTCCGACATCACCGCATCCGAGACATACAGTGCCGAGGCCAGATCGGTGGCGCGCAGGCGGCGCTGTTCGTCTACCGCCAGCGTGCCCAGGCAATCGAGATCGGCAAAGCTGCACCCCATCGGCCGGGCGATGCTTTCCAGATCGGTTTCCACCAGATGGCCCAGCGTGAACAGGTGCCACAGGGCGCCGAAATGCTCGACATCGATCCCCGGCAGGCGGTTGGCATAAAAGGCGCGGCCCGCCTGGAGCTGCTCTGTGGGCCTGCGCGGCATGGTGTGTTCTCCCGGCGCCTTGCCCGCCGGCGCCTCTTGCGGGGCACCCTGCGGGCAAGGGATGTGCCCGGTTATGCGCGCGCGCTCAGGGCCAGACAAGATCCAGCCGCAGCACCCCGTTCACCATGCCCGTGGCCAGCACCGGCGCGGTGCCCGGCTGCAGGCGGAAATCGGGGATGCGGCTCAGCCATTCCTGCAGGAAGATGCGCAGTTCGCGCCGGGCCAGGATAGCACCCGGGCAGGCATGGGGGCCATTGCCAAAGGCGGCATGCACGGGCTTTTCACGGGCGAAATCCACCTCCAGCGGGTTGGCGTTCAGCCGCTCGTCCAGCCCCACGAAGAGGTTGGCCGGCAGGATCCTGTCGCCGGCGCGAAAGGCGATGCCCTTGTAGGTGAAATCCTCGGGGATCACGCGGGCGGTGTTGGCCAGGCCATGGCGGCGCACCAGCTCCTCGATCGCCTGTTTGAGGAAGGCCTCATCGTCCAGCCGCTCCACCAGCTGGCGGCGATGGCCGGGGTTGAGCGCGAGAAACCGCGCGACAAAGCCCAGCATGCCGGCCACCGTATCCAGCCCGCCAAACAGCACCAGCGAGGCATAATAGACCGCCTCCTCCTCGCTGATGCGGCTGCCCTCGATATCGACATTGACGATCTTGCTGAGCAGGTCCTCGCCCGGATTGTCGCGGCGGGCGCGGATCTTGTCGATCAGATAGGCGCCCATCGCCCGCTGCGAGCGCAGGCGCGTTTCGGCATCGCGCCCGCGCACCGATTCCTCGGCCATCGGCAGCAGTATGCCCTTGTCGGCGATCGGCAGGTCCACCAGTTCGAGGAAGACGTGGATCGGCAGCACCTTGGCGAAATCCTCGATGAATTCGCAGGCACCCCGGGGCTGCACACGCTCGATCGCGGCCACCGCCACCGCGCGCACCTTGTCTTCCAGCTCGTTGACGATGGCCGGCATCAGCGCCTGCATCAGCGGCCGGCGATAGCTGCCATGGGCGGGTGGATCCAGCTCCAGCGGGATCTGGCGCGGGGTGCCCTCGGGCATGGGGGGCAGCACGATCTGGCGATGCGAGAAATGCCTGTAGTCGCGCTGCATGGCGATGATGTCCTCGCCGCGGGTGGCCACCCAGTGGCCGCCGTTGTGAGGGGTCCAGAAGATGTCGGGATTGGCCTGCTGGATGGCGGCATAGGCGGCCTGCACATCCTCGGCGGAGCCGGGAATGGCGTAGAGATCGAAATCGCGCACCAGCTCGGCCGGCACATGCGCGGGGCGGGCGGTGTGGGGAAGGGTGTCCGTCTGCATGGGAAATTCCCTTGATGATGGGGAAGAGGGCCTCAGTCTTCGGGCGCGATCGTCACCTGTAGCCCGTCGAGCGGCTGGCCCAGCGTGATCTGGCACGACAGGCGCGAGGTGGCGCCGCGATGGGCCGAACCGTCGAGCAGGTCGTTCTCGTCCTCGCTCATGGGCGGCAGGGCGGCGGCAAGGGCGGGGTCTGCCTGCAGGTCCACCTGCACATGGCAGGTGGCGCAGGAACAGCAGCCGCCGCACAGGGCCAGCATCTCCTCGATGCCGGCATCGCGGATGGCTTCCATCAGCGTGCTGCCATCGGCGGCGCTGATCTGGCGGCGCTCGCCGCTGCGCAGGGTTACGGAAATGGCGGGCATCTTTCTCTCCGGTATCGGGTGTTCAGGCGTCGAAGCGCACGAAGATGTGTTTGGGCACGCGCATCATCGATCCGCGGATCTCGGCGCGCGGCTTGTCGGGATCGAAGCGCAGGTTGGGCAGGTGATCGAGCACGGCATGGAGCGCGCGCGTCATCTCCACCCGCGCCAGATGCTGGCCCACGCAGATATGCGCCCCGCGCGAGAAGGCGAAATGGGCGCGTTTTTCGCGGAAGATGTCGAAGCGGTCGGGGTCGGGGTAGATCGCCGGATCGCGGTTGGCAGCGCCTGCCACCACATCCAGCAGCGATCCGGCCGGGATCTGCACCCCGCCCAGCACCACATCCTGGCTGGCCATGCGCAGCTGCACGGCCACCGGCCCATCCCAGCGCAGGGCTTCCTCGATGGCCTGGGGGATCAGGGCGCGATCCTGGCGGATGGCCTCAAGCTGATCGGGGTTTTCCAGCAGCGCCGTCAACAGCACACTGGTGCCGCGATAGGTGGTGTCGCCGGCCGCGTTCATCAGCTGGCGCAGGAAGGAGATCAGCACGATCTCGGGCAGATATTCGCCCTCCACCTCGGTGTTGGCCAGCAGGCTGACGAGATCCTCGCCGGGGTGGCGCCGCCGTTCTTCCACCAGCGCGGTGAAATAGGCGCCCAGCTTGCGGCCGGCCTCGCTGGCCTTGTCGTAGTGCATGTAGTCGGTCTGGCCGATGGCCAGGCGCTGGAAGGTGCGCACATCGGCGCGCGGCAGGTCGAGCTGGCGGTAAATGACCTCGAAGGGATAGCGGATGGTGAATTCCTCCACCAGATCGGCAGCGCCGCGCGGCAGGAAGGCAGCCATCAGATCCTGCACCACCGGATCGACGATGCTTTCCCCCCAGTGCTTCACATATTGCGGCAGGAAGATCTTCTGGAAGATGCGCCGCCAGCGGCCATGCTCGGGGTTGTCCATGGTGCTGATGCTGCCCTGGCCGAAGGTGGCACCGATGTTGAACCTGTAGGCGGCATTGGAGAAGCGCCCGGTATCGGTGAGCACTTCGAGGATCTCTTCGGTGCCGACGACGGTGAACATGCGCCGGTCGGGATAGAGCGCGGAGGACAGGCCCATGCGCGGGCGATAGTCGCCCTCCAGCACGGGGGCCTGGGCGCGCCAGCGGGCGATCTCGGGGTAGGGGTCGCGGGTGTCGCCGAAATTGATCTCGTCGGAGCTGAAGGGGTCGTAGGTGGGGTCGTCATATTCCTCGATCCGCACGGCGGTGTCCTGTGCCATCTGCCTCTCCTTATGTAGTGATCGCTACATAACTTTGCCGGAGCGGGCCTGTCAATGCGCACAGGCCCCCGCGTCAGCCGGCCGACGGCCCGGCCAGCGTATGGGCAACGAAATGTTCCAGCGCGCCCACCACCGCTTCCCGGTCGGGCTGCAGGCCAAAGAAGATGGCATCGCGCAGCAGCACGCTGGCCGCGATCATGCCCATGCCCAGCCGGATGCCCACGGCCAGATCGAACGGCGGCAGCTGGCCCGCCGCGGCATAGCGGCGCCCCACCTGATCCACCGCCTGGGCGAAGAACGGGGCCAGCCCGCCCAGGTGAGGGCGTTCCTCATCGAGGCCCGGGCCTGCCAGCAACGCCCTGAAAAGCCCTTCATTTGCCTCGAACAACCCATAGACCTGGCGGGTGAACAGGCGGGTGTCGTCCAGCCGCCCGCCTTGCGCCGTGGGATCGGGGTGGCGGGCCACGAAGGCATCCATCAACTGCTGGAAGGGCTGGGTCACCACTTCGCCGAACAGGCCCGCCTTGTCGCCGTAATAGCGGAACAGCAGCGTCTCGCTCACATCGGCGAGGCGGGCGATTTCCTTGGTGGTGGCCGCCGCAAAGCCCTTTTCGGCGAACAGCTGCCGCGCGGCATCATGTATGCGTTGAACGACATCCTCGCGGCTGCGCCGGCGGCGGCGGGCGGGCGGCTGGTCGGCCGGGGCCTCGTGGTGGGCGGCGGCGATGTCGTCGGTCTGGGGCATCAACTGTTGCGTCCTTCCAGGATCAGATCGGCCGCGCGCCAGGCGGCGGCCATGATCGGGCCATTGGTGTTGGCCGAAACCATCGTGGGCATGATGGATCCATCGACCACCCGCAAGTTGGCAACGCCGCGCACGCGCAATTTGGCATCCAGCACGGCATCGGCAAAATCGCCCATGCGGCAGGTGCCGCAGGCGTGATAGCCGGCCTGGCCGATCTGGCGGAAGGCGGCCAGGATCTCCTCGTCGCTCCGGGCAGAGCGGGTGGGCTCGCGCTCGGCAAGGCCCATCGCGGCCAGCGCCGGCTGCGCCATCCAGGCCCTGAGATAGCGGTGCATCGCCACGGTCACCCGCTGGTCGTAGGGATCGCTGAGATAGCCGGCGCGGATCTGCGCGGGGGCCCCGGGATCGGCAGCGCTAATCGCCACCTCGCCTTCCGAGCGCGAGCGCAGCGGATAGCCGAACAGGGTGATGCTGTGGGCGGCATCGGGCGCCAGGCGGCCCTTGGCGTCGGGCGTGGCCACGGCGGGCGAGAGCAGGATCTCGATATCGGGCGTGGCCGATTCGGGCAGCACCCTGGCAAAGGCCCCCACCGTGCCATAGCCCGCCGCCATCGGTCCCTTGCCGGTGAGATAATAGCGCAGCACATTGCCCACCAGCCGGGCGCCGCGCAGCTGCGGATTGTGGCTGAAGGGCCGGCCCAGATCGTAATACATCGACAGCAGCCGGTGTTCCAGCATGTGGCGGCCCACGCCGGGGCTGTGGGCCCGGACGGCGATGCCAAGGCGGGCCAGCAGCGCGGCATCGCCAATGCCCGATCTTTGCAGGATCTGCGGCGACATCAGCGCGCCGGCGCTGAGGATCACTTCGCCATGGGTGGCAAAGTGCTGCCAGGCGCCCTGCACCTGCGCCCTGATGCCGGTGGCCGTCACCCCGTCGAACACCACCTTGTCGACCAGCGCGCCGGTGAGGATGGCGAGGTTGGGCCGCCCGCGCGCGCGCTGCAGGAAGGCGGTGGCCGCGCTTTGCCGGCGGCCTTTCCAGATCGTGCGGGTGGTGTAGCCCACGCCTTCGCGGCCCGGGCGGTTGAGATCGGCCACGCGTGGCAGGCCCATTTGCTCGCCGGCGGCGATGAAGGCTTCGGAGAAAGGATCGCGCCCGCTTTCCTGCGACAGGCGCAACGGGCCTTCGTTGCCCGTGCCATCGCCGCCCGTGTCATCCCCGCCCTCTTCGTGGCTTTCCATCGCGTGGAAGGCCGCGCCCATGTGCCGCCAGCCCCAGCCGCGCGCACCCAGCGCTTCCCACTGGTCGTAATCTTCCGGCTGGCCGCGGAAATACATCATGCCGTTGACCGAGGACGAGCCGCCCAGCATCTTGCCGCGGATCCAGGTTTCGGCGGGAATGTCGCCGTGCGCCTCGGTCTGGAAATACCAGACATGGCGCGGGTCGGTGTAGAGTTTGGCGGCGCCGCGCGGCATGTGGATGAAGGGGCTGCGGTCTTGCGGGCCGGCTTCCAGCAGCAGCACCTTGCAGGCCGGATG
>DASRYE010000181.1:0-6467 GCA_035653915.1 Novosphingobium sp.
CTGCCGCCATTGGTCACTTCCCGCAGGATCGCGCCATCGGCGATGACATGGGCATCATCCTTGTCGGCCGCCTTGCCGATCCGCCCGAAACTGGAAGCGATGATCGCATTGGCCCCCTGCGGCCGCGCCACATGCATGGCCAGCGTGACCAGCGCCGGATGGCGATCGACCTCGCGCTCGACGATCGCCTGCGCTGCGGGCGCTGTCTGCGCGCCGGCCACGAAAGGCGCCGGCTCGCTCAGCCCCTCGGCCGTCAGGATGCGGCGTGCCAGATGGGCCGCGACGCGCCGGGCCTGCCCGGCCGAACAGCGGCACTGCACCGTCAGTTCGCCAACCGGCTCGCCCATGGCATTGGCCAGCGGCAGCAAGATCGCCAGGCCCTGGCCAAAATCGCCTTCTGCCAGCGCGATCGCCGCGCCGGATCTGTCGGTCGCCAGAATACGCAGGCCAAGCACCGCGGGATAGTGCCGCAGGCTGCCCGCCAGCAGATCCTCGCCATATGTGCCATGGGCCAGCGCCGGCCCCGCTGGCGCCAAAGCCAGCACGGCGGCAAGGCATATCGCCCCCATCTGCATGAACCGCTCCCTTTTTTCGCGTCATTCAACGGGCCTGCGATAGGCGCGATCCCTGTCGTTCAACTGACACGGGCGCCCAACTGACATCGCACATTTGCCCGCACAACTTCATGGCGCCGGCCATCTGCGACAGCATGGCGTCAGCTTCAACAGGCATAGGCAGCGGGAAACAGGCTGACCTTTCAAGGCCTGAAGAGGAATGCGCTGATGGTTCATCCGATGTTTCGCGCGGCAACAGGGGCATCTGCCTGATGGCCCACGCCCGCCCCTTGCGCCCACGCCGGCATGGCGCCCGGGCTTCGGCCGCAGCGCTGCTGCTGGCGCTGGCCGGCTGCGCCGCCTATCGGCCAGCGCCGCTGCCAGACAGCCAACTGGCCCTGGCCCCGCCCGTGGCCGCCGTGATGAGCACCCAGGCCGAGCATATCGACCGCCCCTGGCTGCACCCCGCCACGATCGACCTTGCCCGGCCGCTGGATGCCAATGCCATTGGCGTGCTGGCGGTGCTGGCCAACCCGGATCTGAAAGCCCAGCGCGCCGCTGCCGGGATCAGCGCGGCCCAGGCCTTTGCCGCCAGGCTGCTGCCCGATCCGAACCTCAGCTTCTCCTACGACCGGCTGCTGAGCGGCCCCGACAGTCTCGACAATTTCGCCGGCCAGATCGCGCAGGACATCGGCCTGCTGCGCGAACGCAAGGTGATCGCGGCGGCCGGGCGCGCGCAGAACAGGCAGGTGCGGCTGGATATCGCCTGGGCCGAATGGCAGACGGCCGGCGCCGCGCGGCTGCAGGCGGTGCGCGTGGCCGCGCTGGAAACGCAGGTAACCCTGGCCCGCAGCAGCGATACCAGCGCGCGCGCCATGCTTGCCAGCAGCCTCGGGGCATCGCTGCGGGGCGATATCGCGGGCGATGCGGTGCAGGCCAACCGCCTGGCTGCGCTGGATGCCGCCGAACGGCTGCGCGCGGCCGAAACGGCCCTGGCCGCCGCCCGCCAGGAATTGGCCCGCCTGCTGGGCCTGCCCCCGGGCAGCCGCCTGCAGCTGGCCGACACCGCCCCTGCCGTGCCGGCCGAGCTGGACCCGGCCCGGCTGTTTGCCCTGGCCGAACGCAACCGCACGGATCTGGCTGCCCTGCGCGCCGGCTATGCGGCGCAGGAAGCCGCCGTTCACAAGGCCGTGCTCGATCAGTTCCCCACGCTCCAGCTTGGCTTTGGCGCCTCGCGCGATACCACCGGCAACCAGCTGCTGGGCTCGTCGGTGAACTTCACCCTGCCGCTGTGGAACCGCAACCGGGGCGGCATTGCCATCGAGACCGCCACCCGCGCCTCGCTGCAGGCCGCCTATGTCGCCCGCCTGGCGCAAACCCGCGCCGACATTGCCGCCGCCATCGACGGCATCGCCCTGGCCCGCCACACCGCCAGCGACCTGCAATCCCAGATCGCCGCCCTCAGCGCCTATGCCATGGGCGCCAGCCGCGCGGCCGCGCATGGCGATCTAGCCGCAACCACCGCCCTGCTCGCCCGGCAAAGCCTGCTCGACCGCCAATCGCAGTTGAGCGCGGCCAATCAGGCGCTGGGCGAACAGATGATCGCGCTCGAACTGCTGACCGGCACCCCCATCTCGTCCTGGAACCAGACCTCATGACCCAACGCTGGATTTGCGCCGCCTTCACCCTGCTCGCCGCCTGCTCGGCCAGCGACAGCGAGAAGACCTCCGAGCCTGTCGCCCTTGTCCAGCTGGCAGCGGCCCGGCCCGGCACGCTGGGCGATGCCCTTGCCCTTTATGGCGCGGTTGAGCCAGGCGCCGGTTCGGAACGCACGCTGTCCGCCCCGACAGAAGCGATCGTCACCGCCATCACCGCGCCGGCCGGCACCGGGGTTTCCGCCGGCGCGCTGGTGCTCCAGCTGAACGCCAGCCCGCAATCGGCGCTCGATCTGGCCAAGGCGCGCAGCGATGGCGCCGCTGCCGATGCCGCCCTTGCCCGCGCCCTGCGCCTGAAGGCGGATGGCCTGGTGGGCAATGCCGAGGTTGAGGCGGCGCGCGCGGCGGCCAGCGCTGCCGATGCCACGCTGGCCAGCCTGCGCGCCCGGGCCGGCCAGCTGGCCATGCGCGCGCCGGTGGGCGGCGTGGTCGATGCGGTGCTGGTGAAGCCGGGCGATCTCGTCGCGGCCGGCGCCCCCCTCGCGCGGATCGCCACCGGCAGGGCGGTGCGCGCCCGCTTCGGGATCGATCCGGCGCTGTCTGCCGCCATCCCGCCGGGCGCGCGCATCACCATCACCGCCGGCGCCGCCGCGCTGACGGTGCCGGTCAGCGGGGTTGATCGCGTGGTCGATCCGGCCACCCGGCTGGCCGCCCTCTTCGCCAACCTGCCCGCCGGCGCGCAGATGGCGCTGGGCGCGCCGCTGGCCGGCACCTTGCAGCGCCCCGGCGCAAAGCGCGGCACCCTCATCCCCTATGCCGCCGTGCAGGATGATGGCGGCACGCCCTTCGTCTTTGTGGTGCAGGGCGGCGTGGCGCATCGCCGCGAGGTGAGCCTTGGCGCCCAGGCCAGCGGGCAGGTGCTGGTGACGGCAGGGCTGGCGCCGGGCGAGCAGGTGGTAACGCAAGGCGGCACCGCGCTCGACGATGGCATGAAGGTGCGCACCGGCCCCATCGCCGATGAAAAAGCCGACGAGAAGGGAGCGAAGGAATGAACCGCTTCCTCAAGCGCTTCGACAAGGCCATCTGGCTGGCCCTGGCGCTGCTGACGCTGGGCGGGCTGATCGCCGCCTGGAAGCTGCCTGTCGGGCTGTTTCCGCATATCGACTACCCGCGCATCCTCGTCTCGATCGATGCCGGCGAGCGCGATCCGCAGGCGATGCAGGCGCAGATCACCCGCCCGCTGGAAATCGCCCTGCGCGCGGTGCCCGGCGTCACCCAGATCCGCTCCACCACCAGCCGCGGCGCCGCCGACATCGCCCTCAGCTTCGACTGGGGCGAGGACATGGTTGCCGCCACGCTGGCCACCCAGGGCGCGCTGGCCGGCGTGCAGCCCGATCTGCCGGCCGGCACCCGCTTTGCCGTGCGCCGCTCTGATCCCACCATCTTCCCAGTGATCGGCCTTGCCCTCACCTCGAAGAGCGCCGACCCCAAGGCCCTGCGCCAGTTCGCCGATCTCAGGCTGCGCCCGCTGCTGCTCACCGTGCCCGGCGTTGCCGGCATCGACGTGCTGGGCGGGGCCGCGCGCGAAGTGCAGGTGGAGATCGACCCGGGCCATCTGCAGGCGCTGGGGCTCACCATGGGCGATGTCGTGCAGGCCCTTTCGGCGGCCAACAGCGTGCGCGGCGTGGGCCGCATCGAGGATCGCCACCGGCTCTATCTGGTGCTGGTTGACGACCGGCTGAAAAACCCCGGCGATGTCGGCGCGATCCCCATCAAGGCGGGCAGCCCGGCGGCCGGCACGCGCGGCAATGCCGGCGTTGTCACGCTGGGGCAGATCGCCCGCATCACCCCCTCCTCCCCGCCGCAATGGACGCGTGTGACCTCGAATGGCACCGATGCCGTGCTGGTCAACATCCGCCAGAGCCTGACCGGCGATACGGTGGCGATCGTCAAGGCGATCAACGCCCGGCTGGCCGCCGAACATATCCCCGCGGCCATCACCATCGCCACCTTCTACGACCAGTCCGAGCTAGTGGCAGGGGCGGCGGGCGCCGTGCGCGATGCCATTGTGCTGGGCGCGCTGCTGGCCGGGCTGGTGCTGTTCTTCTTCCTGCGCTCGGGCCGGCTGATGCTGATCACCGGGCTGATGCTGCCGGCGGTGCTGGCGGCCACCTGCCTCGTTCTGGCCATGCTGGGGCAGAGCTTCAACATGATGACGCTGGGCGGGCTGGCGGCCGCCGTGGGCCTGGTCGTCGATGATGCGGTGGTGATGCTCGAACACATCATGCGGCGGATGATGGGCGAGGAAAGCACAGGGCCAGACCAGCTGCTGACCGCCGCCGGCGAGATGAGCCGCCCGCTGCTGGGCGCTACCCTGGCAACGGCGGTGGTGTTCATGCCGCTGGCCTTCATTTCCGGGGTTTCCGGCGGCTTCTTCAAGGCGCTGGCGGTCACCATGGTGGCGGCCCTGACGATCTCGCTCGCCTATGCGCGTTTCGTCATCCCGCTGGCCACGCGCCGCTGGCTGCGCGCAAAGGATGCCCGGGCCGCCGAACGCGCCGATGGCATGATGGCCTGGCTGGGGCGGCATTATGCGCGCGCCTGCCGCCAGGCCCTTGCCCGCCCGCTGCTGGTTGTGGGCGCCACGGCGCTGGTGCTGGGCGGGGCCGGGCTGCTGGCCTTCAGCCGCGTGCCCAGCGGCTTCATGCCGGCGATGGACGAGGGCGGCTTCATCCTCGACTACAAGGCCCATCCCGGCGCGGCCCTGTCCGACACCGACCATATCCTGCGCCAGGTCGAGGCGATCATCCGCGCAACGCCAGAGGTTGCCAGCTATTCGCGGCGCACCGGCGCCCAGCTGGGCGGCGGCCTCAGCGAGGCCGACGAGGGCGATTTCTTCATTCGCCTGAAGGATGGCAGCCGCCGCCCGATCGACGATGTGATGGCCGAGATCCGCCAGCGGGTGCAGCATGAGGTGCCCGGCATCGACATCGAGACCGCGCAGCTGATGGAAGACCTGATCGGCGATCTGACCGCCGTGCCCCAGCCGATCGAGATCAAGCTGTTCAGCGACAATCCCGAGGAGCTGACGGGCGCGGCGCGCAAGGTCGCCCGGGCGATCGGCCAGGTGAACGGCGTGGTCGAGGTGGTGGATGGCCTGCGCGTGGCGGGCGATGCCATCCTCGTCAAGGTAGACAGGGCGGCGGCCGAGGCGCAGGGGCTCGATCCCGATGCGGTGGCCAGCCAGCTGGAAACCCAGATCGGCGGCACCGTTGCCACCCAGTATCAGCTGGGCGAACAGATCATCGGCGTGCGCGTGCGCGGCCCGGCCGACCAGCGCCAGCGCGCCGACCAGCTGGCCGCGATGCAGCTGCGCGCGCCCGATGGCCATCTGGTGAGCGTGCGGCAGATCGCCGCGGTCACCGTCAATGCCGGAGAGCGCCAGTTGACCCGCGAGGATCTTGCCCCCTTCGTGGCGGTAACGGCGCGCCTTTCCGGGCGCGATCTGGGCTCGGGCATGGGCGAGATCAAGGGCGTGATCACCGGGCTCAACCTGCCGCCTTCGGTGCGGGTGGAATATGGCGGCCTTTATGCGGTGCAGCAGGCCAGCTTCATCGATCTGGCGGGCGTGCTGGCGGCGGCCTTCCTGCTGGCGGCGCTGCTGCTCACCATCCTGTTCAACCGCTGGCGCTACACGATCGGCGTGATGGCCACCGTGCTGCTGTCGGTGGCCGCGGTGCTGCTCGGCCTGTGGATGACAGGCATCGAGCTCGACATTTCCGCGCTGATGGGGCTGACCATGGTGGTGGGCATGGTTTCCGAACTGGCGATCTTCTACCTCTTCGAGCTGGACAGCGCCGCTGCGGCCCATGGCGATGCCGGCGGCTTGCTGGAAGCCGGCCTGGGCCGCTTGCGGCCAATCCTGATGTCGGCGCTGATCGCCATACTGACACTGGCGCCGCTGGCCCTGGGCCTCTCACGCGGGGCAGGCCTGCAGCAGCCACTGGCAACGGCGATCATCTTCGGGCTGACGGTGGGCGCGCCGCTGGTGCTGCTGTTCCTGCCCGCCATGCTGCGCATCGGCATTGCTGCCCGCCCCCTGCCCGATGACAGGTTGCTGTCAGCAATGACCATTAAGCCCTAATATACGACAAAACCACAAGAAAGGGGCACCCGCACCCCGGGGCCCCCGGGAGTTGAAAGATGCCACTAAAGCCTCCATCCGGCGCACGCTTCCCCTTGCGCCTGCAACGGCGGG
>DASRYE010000182.1:0-7295 GCA_035653915.1 Novosphingobium sp.
CCTCCCCTAGGGTACTATCGTTGGGAGGCCGGGTGGGGGCGTGGGCTGGTGCCGCCCGACGCCACTACTTTGCCAGCCAGGGCGCGGCCTGTGGCTGGCCCCAGAGGAAGCCTTGGCCGGTGCGGCAGCCGGCGGCTTGCAGCAATTGCGCCTGGGCGCGGGTTTCTATGCCCTCTGCTATCACGCCGATGCCCAGCGTTTCTGCCAGATGCAGGATGCCGGCGGCCAGCACCTGCCCGCGCGGATCCTCCTCTATGCCGGTGACGAAGCTGCGGTCGAGCTTCAGCTTGTCGAAGGGATATTGGCGCAGATAGGACAGCGAGGAATAGCCGGTGCCGAAATCGTCGAGCGCCACGGCAACGCCAATGCCGCTCAGCGCTTCCATGTGCTGCTGGGCGCGGTGGGCATTGTCGATGGCGATGCGCTCGGTCATCTCGAGGATCAGCTGGTGGGGGCCAAGGCCGCTGCGTTCCAGCACCTGGCCCACCACCCGGGCGATATCGCCCCGCGCCATCCAGTAGGCCGAGATGTTGACCGCGAAGAACAGGTGGGCAGGGGCCGCGGCCGCCTCGCGCGTTGCCGCTTCCAGCACCCAGCTGTCGAGCTGGCCGGAAAGGCCGCAGGCCTCGGCCAGCGGAATGAAGGCCGCCGGCGACAATTCGCCCAGCCGCGGGTGGTGCCAGCGCACCAGCGCCTCATAGCCGCGCACCTCGCCGCTTTCGAGATCGTGGAAGGCCTGCCAGCGCAGGAACAGCTGGTTTTCCTGAATGGCGCGATAAAGCTCGGCTTCCAGGCTGGCGTCCTCGGCCGGCGGCTCTGTGGCGGGGGCGCCGGCGATCAGCAGCTGGCCGCGCCCGTCGCGCTTGGCGGCATAAAGCGCGCGGTCGGCGGTGCGCAGCAGCTCGCCCGGTTCCACCGCATGGCGCGGGGCCAGCGCGCCGCCCAGCGAGGCCGACAGCCGCAGCGGCGTGCCGGCCACGATGAACGGCTCCTCGCAGGCTTTGAGGATGCGCCGGCCGATCTGCGCCAGCATTGCCTCATCCACCTGGGCGGGCAGCAGGATGACGAACTCGTCGCCGCCGATGCGGGCCACCGTGTCGTAGGCGCGCACGCAGCCGCTCAGCCGGTCAGCCATGTCGCACAGCAGGCGGTCGCCCGCCTCATGGCCGTAGGTGTCGTTGACCTCCTTGAAATGGTCGAGGTCGATATAGAGCAGGCCGCAGGGCCGCCCGTCGAGCGCGGCGGCAACCGCTGCATCCAGCGCGGTGTCGAGGCCGCGGCGGTTGGCAAGGCCGGTCAGCGGGTCGCGCTCGGCCGCGCGGTGCAGCAGGGCGTTGTTGCGGTGCAGTTCCAGCAGGGTGGTGGCATTGGCCGCCAGCCGGGCCAGAAAGCGGGCATCGCGCGGGTGGGTGAGGCGCGGCTGGCGGTCGATCACGCAGATGGTGCCCAGCGGATCGCCATTGCTGGCAAGGATGGGCGCGCCGGCATAGAAGCGGATATGCGGATCGCCGGTGACCAGCGGATTGTTGGCAAAGCGCGGATCGGCCCAGGCATCCTCGATGATCAGCACCTCGTCCTTCGAGGCGATGGCATGGGCGCAGAAGGATTGTTCGCGCGGGGTCTGCCGGGCGCCCAGGCCCACGGCCGCCTTGAACCACTGACGATCCTGATCAACCAGCGAGACCAGCGCGATGGGCGCCTCGAAATGGCTGCTGGCGATTTCGGCCAGATTGTCGAAACGCGCGTCGGGCGGCGTGTCGAGAATGTCATAGCTGTAGAGCGAGCGCAGCCGCGCCGCCTCATTGGCGAGAATCGGATAGGCCGGGGCTTCACGCATGCGACTGGATTCGCGCCGAAAAGTTAATGTGGGGTTAATCCTTGTATCAGTGGATACATTTTTGAAACAATCATGTTTGGCGCCCGCCTGTGTGCCCCATACTAGCCAAATGACCAGATGATCCCGCAGTTATTTGGTGCGATTGCACCATTATCGCGGCGATCAAGAGAGAATCTACCCCAAGGCAGCAGCCCTGGGGTGGAAACAGGCGGAGCCGCGCCGCCGGGATAGAGGATGCACCGCGCGAGGGAAGACCCGCGCAACAGCCAGCAGGCCGGGCAACCGGCCCGCGGCTGATATCGAGAACCGCTTCGGGAAAGGCCGTTTATGACCGACATGCCGCTGGAAGATCGCATTGCCCTGCAGGATCTGATGACCGCCTATTGCTATGCGGTGGACAGGCTGGACGATATCGACACGCTTCTGGCCCTGTTCACCCCCGATGCGACGCTGGATTTCACCCGCATCGGCCTGCCGCTGATGGAAGGCCATGGCGCCATCCGCGCCTTCTTCGACGGCGTGTTCGCCGACATGACGCACCACGCCCACCACATCGGCAATTTCCGCCCCATCCGCCATGCCGGCGATACCGCCGCGATGACCGCCTATGTGCATGGGCTGGGCCGCGCGCGCGATGGCAATACGGTGGATGTGCATGTGGAATACACCTTCGATTGCGTGCGCACCGCCGCTGGCTGGAAATGCCGCCGCTATTCGATGTTCTCGTTGCTGCCCCTTCCCGGCAGCCTTGCTGAAATCCACGGCTCGCGCTGATCTTCGCCCCCGACAGTCTGGCCCAGAAGGAGAGTGCATATGGTTGATGCCACCACCACCTATCCGGCCCATCCGCTGGCCGAACAGCCCCGCGCCAGGGGCGATGCGATCACCGGTGATCGCTATTGGTCGAAGGATTTCGCCGAGGCCGAATGGCAGCACATGTGGAAGCGCATCTGGCATGTCGGCGGGCGCGAAGCCCAGCTGGAAGAGCCGGGCGATTTCATCACCCACAATTTCCGCCATGAATCGGTGATCATGATCCGCCAGAAGGATGGCGGCATCCGCGCTTTCTACAATGTCTGCCGCCACCGCGGCAACCGCCTGGTGCAGACCGAGGAAGGCGGCGTGGAAAACCACCTGACCTGCCCCTATCACGGCTGGAAGTGGAATATCGACGGCGCGCTCGACTGGGTGCAGGACGAGGAGGATTTCTCGCAGGGCAGCCCCTGCGGCAAGCTGCGCATGAAGGAAGTGCCCTGCGAGACCTGGGGCGGCTTTGTCTTCTACAGCTTCGATCCCAATGCGGTGCCGCTGAAGGAATATCTCAACCCCATCCCCGAGCTGATGCAGAACCGCGAGCTGGACAAGTGGCACCGGGTGGTGTGGCGCACCTTGCGGGTGAACACCAACTGGAAGTTCGCGTCCGACAATTTCAACGAGAGCTACCACATCCCCTCGGTGCATCCGCAGTTCGAGCCGATGATCGATGATCACTACTCGACGACGGTGTTCGAGATGTATCCGGCCGGCCACAACCGCATGATCGAGAAGCTGCAGCCTTCCAGCCGCTGGGAAGATGCCCAGCAGATGAAGCCGCTGTGGGCCGCGATCCTGAGCGAATGGGGCCTCAACCCGGCCGATTTCGAAGGCCGCGCCCAGGATGGCCGCAAGGCCCTGCAGGCCGCCCGCCGCCAGCTGGGCCCGCAACGCGGCTATACCTACTGGAACCGCTTCACCGATGATGAGCTGACCGACCAGTTCCACCACACCTGCTTCCCCAACCTGACGATGACCGGCACGCCGGAGGGGCTGCACATCTTCCGCACCGAGCCCGATGCCGAAGACCCCAACTGGTCGACCTTCGACTATTGGTATCTGGTGCCCGAGATCGAGGGCGCGCGCGAGGTGGCCACGCTGTATGGCATGCGCCCCTATGCCGAGGCGCCGCATGAGGCGGGCGATTTCACCCAGTATCAGGCCGAGATCGCCCAGGGCGATTTCCTGACGCAGGATCTCGAGCTGGCCGTGACCCAGCAGCAGGGCCTGCGCTCGATGGGCTTCGAGGATTGCTATCTGGCCGATCAGGAAACCCGCGTGCGCCGCTTCCACGAGGTGATCAACGACTATATCGAGGGCCGGCGCTGAGGCGTTGCGCCTGATTTAGGCAAAAGGCGGATGCGGGGGCCAGGCCTTCGCATCCGCTTTTTCGTGGGGCGTTTATTCGGCCGGCAGGCTGGCCGGCGCGCGCGGGGGCCCGGCAGTGAGCGCGGTGCGGGTTTGCCGGCCCCAGCCGCCCCCGCCCGAAAGGAAGGCCACCCAGCCCCAGCAGGCGCCGGCATGGCGCAGCAGCTGGAAGGAGAACGGCTCCAGCAGCGAGGCGACCAGCGCCTGGCCCAGCCCCAGCCCGTCGGCCTGCCCGGTCCAGCGCTTGTAGAGGCCGATCGACCACAGGTGGAAGGTGAGATCCACCGCCACCTTGGCCAGCATGACGAGGATGATGGCACCTGCCAGATGCAGCCGCCCCTGCGCTGCCAGCCACAGCAGGATGAGAAAGGCCACCAGCCCATAAACCGGCTGGAACGTGTCCAGCGCCTTCACCACCAGCATGCGCGTGCCCAGCTTGCCGAAGGCGGGGTTGGCCACCATGTCGCGGTTCCAGTGCTGGGTTTGCAGGAAGCCGCCGAACCAGCGCCGCCGCTGGCGCAGGAAGGCCATCGGGCTGGCCGGCGCATCGGTGCTGGCCAGCGCCTTGCCGATCACCCGCACGCGCCAGTCGAGCCCTGCCTCATGGGCGTGGCGGTGCAGGCGGTGGATCAGCTCATAGTCTTCCACCATGCAATCCGGATCGAAGCCGCCCACGGCCACCACCGCCCGGCGCCGAAAGCCGGCAAAGGCGCCCGAGATCAGCAGCAGGCTGTCCTGCTGCATCCAGGCGAAGCGCGAGAGGAAGTTGCGCACATATTCATAGCTCTGGAACCACTGGAACAGGCGCGCCATGGGCCGGGGCCCGCAGATGGGCGCCAGCACGCCGGTGGCGGCCACCAGCTCAGGCTCTGCCGCAAAGGCATCGCGCATGGCAGCCAGGGCGCCCGGGGCCAGCAGCGTGTCGGCATCCAGCGTCATCACCACTTCGGTGTCGATCAGCGGAATCGCGGCATTCAGCGCGCGCGCCTTGCCGCCATGGGGCAGGCGCAGCCAGCGCAGCGCCGGCAGCACCGGCGAGGGCGCGCTGATCTCGCCCATGGCGGGCCGTTCCAGCCCATAGAGCGTGTGCAGCACATGGGCGCTGTCGTCCGTGCTGCCATCGTCGGCCAGCAGGATCAGCTCGGGCGGGTGGTCCTGGGCGGCCAGCGTATCGATGGTGATGGCCAGCACCGGCGCCTCGTTGCGCGCGGCGATGATCACCCCGAGGCTGGGCCGGGGGCTGCCGGGCGCGGGGCAAGGCGTTGCCATGGCGCGGCGCAGGGGCCACAGCTGGCGCGCGGTGAAGCCCAGCAGGAAGGTGTCGTAGAGGATATAGGCGATGCCCACCGCCCAGCCGAAAAGCCCCGTGCGCACAAAGCTTTGCGCCACCAGAACGAGGAACAGCGCGGGCGCCAGCCAGCCCGCCAGC
Organism: Novosphingobium sp.; assembly: GCA_035653915.1. Lineage (GTDB taxonomy): Bacteria > Pseudomonadota > Alphaproteobacteria > Sphingomonadales > Sphingomonadaceae > Novosphingobium. Next base: position 5,448 of record DASRYE010000182.1, read on the forward strand.
GTGCCGGCCAGCGGCACCGCGCGCGGCGCCAGCCGCGGCGAAAGGGCGGAAAATCCGGGCGAGAGAATGCTCATTGCTTTAGCCTGGCCGATCTGGAATGAACGCAACATTGCGCGCGGGCCCCCTTAGAACCGCAAGGAGAGGCCCGCCAATGGATTGTATCGAACCCTTGTTGGTGGAGCCTTGCTGACCCATGACCCAAAGCCTCTCTCCTGCCCGCTATACTGCCGTGGCGGTGGTGCTGCACTGGCTGGTGGCCATCGGCATCTTCTACAATCTGTGGGCCGGGCTTGGCTTCGATGATCTGTGGGCGGCGGTGGACAAGGGCGCGCTGCCGGCCGAAACCGCCCGCGCGGCGGTGGAGCTGCACAAGTCCATCGGCATCACCGTGCTGGGGCTGGTAGTGCTGCGGGTGCTGTGGAAGATCGGCCATCCGGCGCCGGCACCGCTGGCGGGGCTGAAGCCGTGGGAAAAGAAGCTGTCCATCGGCATCCATCACCTGCTCTATCTGCTGATCGTGCTGGTGCCCTTCTCGGGCTGGCTGCATGATTCGGCGTGGAAGGCGGCGGCCAGCCATCCGCTGGTGCTGTTCAACACCGTGCCGTGGTTCCGCCTGCCGCTGTTCGGCGGGCTGGATGATGCCGGCAAGGACCATTGGCACGCCATTTTCGGCGGCATCCATGCGATTGGCGCCAAGGTGCTGATCGCGGCGCTGCTGCTGCATGTGGCGGGCGCGCTGAAGCATCAGTTCCTCGACGGGCAGAAGCTGCTGCAGCGGATGTGGTTCGGCCGTTGAGCTTGAGCCGGGCCTAAAGCCCCAGCCGTTCCCAGAATTCGCGCGCGCTGGCGGGCGCTGCGGGCGCCTGCGCCGGCAGCGCGCCGCGCCACGAGGGATGCGGCAGGGGCGGCGCTGTCAGGGCAGGGCGGCGGCGGGCGGGAATGGTCTGGCGGGGCATCATACAAGGCTTTCTGTTCGGCAGGCGAGCCCGGCTGTTGCCCCGGTATCGCGCGCTTTAGCGGTTGGTGACGCGGAGCAAGCTGACACGAGATCAAAAGCCGCGATCAGCACGGCGGGCGGGCCGCCGCTGACGATTTATTCCTACTCAACTGGTGTGGATTTGTCGCGCAAGGCTTGTTTGGGGCCGGGCTAGAAATTTTTGCGCGCTGGGCATTGGCGCCGGGCCGGGGCACCCGCGCGCCTCGCCAGCGCCAATGGCTGCAAAATGGTGGCAGTTGGCGTTGCTGCCGGCCCCTGCATCACCGCATGAATACCTAGGTAATCAGGAGGGGTTCATGCGGCGGGAAGCAGGGTTTTGCAAATGGCTGTATCGGGCCGGCGGGCTGGCCGGGCTGGGCTGGGCAGGCGGTGCGCGGGCGCAGATGGCGGGCTATGATCCGGCCGGATCAGGCCCGATTCTCGGCGCGGTGAACTGGTTGGAAGGCACGCTGCTGGGCACCGCGGCCACGGTGGTGGCGGTGATGGCGGTGGCCTCGGTGGGCTTCCTCATGCTCACCGGGCGGATGAACTGGCGCTATGGCGCCACGGTGATCCTGGGCTGTTTCATCCTGTTTGGCGCGGCCAGCATCGTGGCGGGCATCCGCGCGGCGGCTGGCACCGGCTATTAGGCGCGGCGATGGAACCGCCCCTGGCGAGAGACCGGCTGTTCGTGGCCCTCACCCGGCCGCAGATGTTTGCCGGCGTTACCTATCCGTTTTTCGTCATCAATGCGGTGGTGTGCACCGAAGGATTTCTGCTGCTGCGGGGGGGCTGGGTGGTGGTGCTGGCGGGGCTGGTGCATCTGGCCGGCATGGCCGCCTGCCTGGAAGAGCCGCGCCGGTTCGATATCT
>DASRYE010000183.1:0-3792 GCA_035653915.1 Novosphingobium sp.
GGCGGGGGCGAAAGGCGCCCGCCTGGTGCTGGTCGGGCGCGATGGCGCCAGGGCGGCCGAAGTCGCCGCAACCTTGCAGGCAAGCGGTCTCGAGGCGCTGGGGCATGGGCTCGATGCGCGTGATGGCGAAGCGCTGAACGCCTTGCTCGATACGCTGGGTCCCATCGACCACGCGATCTCGATGCTGGGCGGGGCCATGGGGGGCGGATTTCTCTCGGCCGATCCGGCGCAGATCCGCTCCACCATCGAGGGCAAGCTGTTCGACAATCTGGCGCTGGCCCGCGTGCTGACGCCGCGCCTGCAAGAGGGCGGCAGCCTGACCGTGACCGGCGGCTCTGGCGGGCGGCCCGACAATGCCTCGGGCGCCTATATTGGCAACATCGGCATTGCCGCGCTGGTGCGCGGGCTGGCGGTGGAGCTGGCGCCGGGCATTCGCGTCAATGCGGTGGCGCCGACATGGACCCCGACCGGCCTGTGGCGTGACGTTGCGCGCTCCGATGTCGAGGCGACCGCTGCGCAGTTCGCCGGGCTGATCCCGCTTGGCCGGGTCGCGCAGGTCGAGGAGGTGGCCATGGCCTATCTGTTCCTGATGGAATGCACCTTCATCACCGGCCAGACGCTGACCGTGGATGGCGGGCTGACATTGATCCACTGACCGACCGCGCCACGGGAGCCAGAGAACCCTGGCCTTCCTGAAGCGATGCCGGTGGGCGTTGGCGATCAAGAAAATGGTGGGCGGTGACGGGCTCGAACCGCCGACCCTCTCGGTGTAAACGAGATGCTCTACCAACTGAGCTAACCGCCCGCTGCGATGGCGCAGATGGCCTGCGCGCTTTCAGCGAAGCGCCGGTCTCTACACGAGCCGCCCTCCCGGTCAACAGCCATGTTGGCCGGGCGCCGCCGCAGCCCCGCGCTAGTCGCGAAAGACGATGGTCTTCTGGCCATGCATCAGGCAGCGCCCTTCCAGATGCAGGCGCAGGGCGCGGGCCAGCACCCGGCGCTCTATGTCGCGGCCCTTGCGCACCAGGTCCTCGGGCCGGTCGGCATGGCTGATGCGCTCGACATCCTGCTCGATGATCGGCCCCTCATCCAGATCGCGCGTCACGTAATGGGCGGTGGCGCCGATCAGCTTCACGCCGCGCGCATGGGCCTGATGGTAGGGCTTGGCGCCCTTGAAACCGGGCAGGAAGGAATGGTGGATGTTGATGCAGCGGCCGGCCAGAAAGCTGGCCAGATCATCCGAGAGGATCTGCATATAGCGCGCCAGCACCACCAGATCGGCCCCGGTTTGCGCCACGATCCGCTTGATCGCGGCTTCCTGCGCGGGCCGGTCGGCGGGGCTGACCGGCAGGTGATGGAAGGGAATGGCGCCCAGCGCCAGATCCCCCAGCGCCGCGCGCGGGTGGTTGGAGACAACGCCCACCACTTCCATCGGCAATTCCCCCATCCGCAGCCGGTAGAGCAGATCGACCAGACAGTGATCGAACCGGCTGACCAGCAACAGCACCTTTTGCCGCAAGGCCAGCGCCCGCAGCGCCCAATCCATGGCGAAGCGCTGCGCCACACCGGCCAGATCGCGCCGCAGCGCCGCCGCATCGGCATCAACTGGCACCGCGAACACCAGCCGCATGAAAAAGCGCCCCGCCCCGGCATCGTCGAACTGCGAGGCTTCGGTGATATCGCCGGCATGGGCCAGAATGACTGCCGAAATGGCCGCCACAATGCCGGGCCGGTTGCGGCAGGAAAGGGTGAGCAGATAGTCAGTCAAGACGCGTCCTTCAGGCATCGGGCAGGCTGGCGGCGGTGGCCTCCAGCCAGTGGCGCAGGCTGTCGGCCAGGCTGCGCGCGACAAACAGGTGATAGCGGCCGGGCGCTGCATGGTGGGCGATGATGCCGATATGGCCGATAAGGCTGGCCACCACCGCCCCGGGCGCAAAGGCCGCCGGCGACAGATCGACCGGAATGCCCGCCTGCAGCACGCGCCAGCCCCCCGCGCCCGACAGGGCAAACAGGCGCCAGGCGCTGCTCTGGTCGACCACGATGGCCTCTGGGCCGGCCAGCGCGGCAAGGCCCGCGGAGCCCGATGGTGCAAAGGCCAGCGCCCGCCCCGGGCCCAGCGGCAGCCATGCGGCCCCGCCAACGCCCTCGCCCCCATCCCCGCCCAGCACCATCGCCAGCGCAAAGCCGGTGATTTCCTCCACACCCGCCTCAGCCACGCAGTTTCTCCCCTGCCGGATCATAAAACGCCGGATCACACACCCACGCCCGCACATCCCCCCCGCGCACCGGATCATGCACGATCACCTCCTCGCCGATCCGCGCCCGGCCACGCGCCAGAAAGCCCAGCGCAATCGGGTGGCCCAGCGTGGGCGAGAAACAGGCGGAAGAGACATAGCCCTCGTCATGCGCGGCAACGGCCGGCGCACCGCAGGGCAGCAGATGCGCGCCGGCCCGCAGCGGCGAAGTGCCATCTGCAGGGCGCAGCCCCACCAGCGCCGGGCGGGCAGGGTCTGCCAGCGCCGGGCGGGCGGCCATCAGCCGGCCGATATGGTCCTTGCGGGTGGAGGCCATGCGCCCCAGGCCGAGATCGGCTGCCGTCGTCCAGCCGTTCAGCTCGTTGCCGGCCGGGTGGCCCTTTTCGATGCGCAGCACCGCCAGCGCCTCCAGCCCATAGGGCACCAGGCCAAAACCGGCGCCCTTGGCGAAAAGATGGGCCAGCAGCGCCTCGGCCCGGGCCGCCGGCACGGCGATCTCGTAAGCCAGCTCGCCCGAGAAGGAGAGGCGGAAGAGGCGCAAGGCATCGCCCTGCCAGCGCGCCTGCCGTACGCCCATATGCGGCAGGGCGGCATCGGCCACATCCACCTGCGGCAGGGCCGCGGCCAGCACCTCGCGCGATCGCGGGCCCGCCAGCGAGAAGGTGGCCCATTGCTCGGTTACCGAAACGGCCTGCGCATCCAGATCCGGCCACAGCACCTGCCGGGCAAATTCCAGATGCTGCATCACCTGTGCCGCATTGCCGGTGGTGGTGGTGATGAACCAGTGGTCGGCGGCCAGCCGGGTCACGGTGCCATCATCCAGCGCCATGCCATCCTCGCGCAGCATCAGCCCATAGCGCGCCTTGCCCACCGCCAGGCCAGACAGGCGGTTGATGTAGAGCCGGTCGAGCAAAGTGCCGGCATCGGCGCCGAACAGCTCGATCTTGCCCAGCGTGGAGACATCGCACAGCCCCACCCCCTGGCGCACGGCGCCAACCTCGCGGTCAACCGACTGGCGCCAGTGGTGCTCGCCCGGCAGCGGATACCAGGCCGCCCGCTTCCACGGCCCGGCATCGACAAACACCGCCCCGCGCGCGGCTGCCCAGCCATGCGAGGGCGCCAGCCGCGTGGGCCGGAAATGCACGCCCCTGTGCCCCCCGGCAAAGGCGCCGATGGCCACCGGCACCAGCGGCGGGCGCGGGCGGATGGTGCCCGTCTGCGCCAGGCTGCGGCCGGTGGCGGCGGCCAGCAGGCCATGCCCGTTCACCTGCCCCACCCGGCCCTGATCGGTGGCCATGCCCAGCGTGGTGTAGCGCTTCAGATGCTCGACGCTGGTGAAGCCTTCCTGCACGGCCAGTTCCACATCGCGGGCGGTCACATCATGCTGGAAATCGACGAAAGCCTTGGCCCGGCACGGCCCGCTGGCCCACACCGGGTGGATGGCAGGGACGCCCTCATCCGCGGCCGGCCATTGCGGCAGGGGCGGCAGGGGCGGCAGAGTGGCGCTGCGGCCCAGCGCTTCTGCCGCCTGCCGCGC
>DASRYE010000184.1:0-14450 GCA_035653915.1 Novosphingobium sp.
CGCCCGCCCGCCCCAGCACCGCCCGCCAGAACGGATACAGCCGGCAAATGCGCGGATCCTTCAGCACGAACAGGCCCGAGGCGCCATATTCCGCCGCCAGCACCGCCGATGCCTGGGCGGCAAACTGCGCCTCGCGCGCGCTGCCATACCAGGCCGGGTTCAACCCCTGCCAATCATCCCAGCGGCTGCCGGCAGAGGCCAGCAGCGCCTCGTTCACCCCGCACACCGGGCCCGATTCCCAATGGCCGGCCACATTGCTGGCATCGGCCGGCATCAGCGTGGCGGGCAGATCCGCCCCCAGCAGGCTGACGATGCGCGCCAGCGCGCTGGTGCCGGAACGGTGCATGCCCAGCACCACCACCGCCTGCCGGCCCGGCGCGCCGCTATCGGGCCCGCCATGCGGATCAGGATCCATCCCGTAATGAAGTGTGTTCTGGCGGAGCATGAGGGCCAGCCTCCCGCATCTGGCCCTCTAGGTATTATCCCCGCAGCGCCGCCGCCGCAGGCCCGGATACATCCGTTTTCCAGCAAGCCTGCCCCCGGCCAACCCGCCCCGCCGCAGATTGCCGGGCTTTTGCCCCCTTCATTGCGGAGATTTTCCCGCCCCTAGCGGAACACCTCGTCAAACCCGCGGCCCTTGGGATCGAAGCCATAGGAATTGCGCCCGGCCGTGCCATCGAGGCAATTGAACACCAGCAGCACGAACCAGCCCAGCACCGGCAGCAGCACCAGCAGCAGCCACCAGCCCGACCGGTCGATATCATGCAGGCGGCGCACCGCCACCGCCCAGCTGGGAATGAAGCTGAACAGGCCGAACAGCCCCGTCAGCCCCTGCGCCAGAAAGCCCGGATGCGTACCCACCATCGCCGAATAGCCGGTGAGCGTGGCATAGGGCCCGCCCAGGCCAAAATCGATCGCCAGATTGACGCACATGCAAAACAGGCTGAACAGCCAGAATTCCCGCCGGCGCGAGCGGCCGGAAAAATCGAAATAGCGCCGATACGGCAGCAGCATCCAGTCCATCGCCCCGATTCCCCTTTCGTGCCCGCGCCTGGCAGGGCAACCCCAGCGCACCACAAAAAGCGCCCCGAGGCAATGGTTTGCCAGAGGAAAGGGGGGCTTGGCAAAGGAAAGCGGGGCCCCTCGTCAGAACTTCCAGCCGGCGGCCACGCCAAAGGTGCGCGGCTGGTTGGTGTAGCCCGAGACAGAGCCCTGCTGCGCGGGCGAATCGAACACGGCGATCAGCGTGCGGTGGTTGAACATGTTGCGCGTCCACACGCTCAGCTCCACGCCCCCGTGCCGGCGATAGGCCAGCGAGCCATCCACCTCGCTCACCAGCGCGCGATAGGGGCGGGCGGCATCGATCCCGCTCTGATAGGAGATCACCTGCCCGGTCAGCGGGTTGGTGGTGATGAAGCCGGGCAGGCCATCCTCCACCTGATAGGGCGCTTCATAATGCCAGTCTGCCCGCAGCACGATATGGTCGCCATTGGCCAGCGGATGGTCTTCCGTCGCCGCGATCGTCAGGCTGACGGGGGGAATGCCCGCCGGCGTCGCGCCCGAGACATCGCCGAAGGAGGAATTGGTGTAGCGGTCGTATTTCGGCGCCAGATAGGTCAGCGATCCGCTCAGCACCAGCTCGCGCGCCACGCGGGCCTGGCCTTCCACTTCCAGCCCCCACACCGATTCCTTCTCGGCGTTTTCCAGATCAAAGCCGATGCCGGTGAAGGTGTTCGACTGGAACCCGTCGATCTCCTCGTAGAAACCGGCAAGGTTCAGGCTCGCCCGGCCCCAATTGCCCTTCAGGCCCACTTCGGCCACTTTCGACCGCTCCGGCCCGGCAAAGCGGCTGCCATAGCGCAGATTGGCAAGGCCAAGGCCATCGCCCACGATCGCCGCCGCATCGGCCAGCGCCGGCCGGCTGTCGCGCGAGAGGTTGACGCTGCTGGCCTTGAAGCCGGTGGCATAGCTGACATAGGCATTCACATGCCGGCTGACATCATAGGCCAGCCGCGCGGTGAAGCTGACGTTATTGTCATTCGTGCGGCCCGGCTCTGCCGCATTGGGCAGGTTGAGGAAGGGCGGCATGAATTGCAGCGCCCGCAGGGCCAGCAGCGGATAGGCGCTGGCCGCCGGCACGCCTGCGGTAAGGGCATTGCCCACCACCTGCGCCAGATCGATGCCCGAGAACACATCGCTGGAGGTGACATGGGTGGAAAAGCGCTTGCCATCATGGGTGTAGTTGATGCCGCCGGTCAGCGTCAGCCGGCGGGTCAGGTGGATATCGGCCTGGGCAAACAGCGAATAGCTCTCGTTGGCGAGGCGATAGGCTTCCGACAGGCCCGAGCCGGGGGTGAAGAACTGCCCCACATAGGCCGCCGGATTGCCCGCCCCATAGGCCCCCACGAACTGCTCCACCTGCGCCAGGTTTTCCGCGCCGCCGGTGGCGCCCTGGATCAGCAGATCGGCATAGGGGCGCATCTGCGTGCCATAGCGCAGCTCGCCGGTCTGGCGGATATGCTCGTTGAAGTAATAGGCACCGAACAGCAGGTTCACCGCCTTGCCCAGCGTGGTGGTGGCGCGCAATTCCTGCGTGAACGTGTCGATCGACTGGTCGAGCGCGTTCTCGCCCAGAATGTCGAGGCTGGTGAAGTCTGAATCCTGGTTCTGGTCGGCATGGCTGTGGCGCCAGGCGGTGATGCCGGTCAGCTTCACCTGCCCCCACTGATAATCCACCTGCCCCGAAACGCCATAATTGGTGAGCTTGTTGGTGGAATTGAAATTGTTGTACACCGTGTCGGCATAGGGATTGGCGGCGGCATTCACCTGCCCGCCCAGCGCCATGATCGCCGCCGTGGTGGACGAGGCGCGCAGGTTCGTCACCGCGCAGCACAATTCATCGATCTGCCCCCAATCGGCAATCAGGCGGACGCGCGGGCCACTGGCCGGATCATACAGCAACTGCCCGCGCACAAAGCCGCGGTTGCGGTTGTTGATATCGGCGCCGGTGGCGGCATCATGCTGATAGCCATCGCGCCGGTTGAAACCGCCGGCCAGGCTGAAGGCCAGCGTGTCGGTGATCGGCCCTGTCAACGTGGCCTTGGCCACCAGCGCGTTGTAATTGCCATAGGAAAGCTCTGCCGAGCCGCCCAGCGTGAATTTCGGCAGATCGGTGACGATGGAGATGACGCCGGCGCTGGCATTCTTGCCGAACAGGGTGGATTGCGGCCCGCGCAGCACTTCCACCCGCGCCACATCGGGAAAATCGGCGATCTGCGAAACGCTGCGCGAGCGGTAGACGCCATCGACGAAGACCCCCACCGAGGGTTCGATCCCGGCATTGTTGGCGCCATTGCCAAAGCCGCGGATGGAAAAATACATCTGGGTGGAGCTTTGCTCCTGCACCACCTGCAGCGAGGGGACGACGCTGGTGAGATCGAGCAGATCGCGGATCTGGGCATCATGCAGGGTGGCGCCGGTGGTCACCGTCACGGCCACGGGCACATCCTGCAGGGTCTGCTCGCGCTTGGTGGCGGTAACGAGGATGGCATTGCCTTCCTCCACCACAGGCGCTGCCGGCGGGTGGGCGGCATCGGCCCCGGTATCGGCCCCGGTATCGGCATCGGCCGCCCGGGCCATGCCTGCCAGCGCCAGCGCGCCCGCCCCCGCGCCGCCCAGCGCCAGCGCCCGCATCACCTGCCGCCATTCGCCCGGCCCGGCGCCCAGCGCCCGGCCCATGCCCCCCTGTCGCATCCTCGTCCCCCAAAACCTCTCGCACCGGCCGGCCCCCGCCAAGCTGGGCCGCACCCGATTCTTCTGGCACGGGCCCGGCCTTTGCGCCGGTTTCACCCTGCCATAATGATGTTTAGGCACAGTAAACCTTGCGGCACAATCGCAATCTGCACCGCTTTGCGACACACCCTGCCCCCCTGCGGCATTTTTCCCCGATGCCCGCGCGCTTGCCCAAAGGCCGCCCTTGGGCTAGGGCGCGCGGCAATTGTGCGGTGCGCCATGCCCCGCGCCCCGTTCCGCATGCCCGCCGACCGGGCCCAGTCGAAAGTTGCTTCATGTCCGCGCCCCTTCCGCTGCGAAATATCGCCATCATCGCCCACGTTGACCACGGCAAGACCACGCTGGTTGACCAGCTGTTCCGCCAGTCGGGCACTTTCCGCGACAACCAGCGCGTGGAAGAGCGCGCGATGGACAGCAACGATCTTGAAAAAGAGCGCGGCATCACCATCCTGGCCAAGCCCACCTCGATCGAGTGGACCGGCCATGAATCGGGCCCCGTGCGCATCAACATCGTCGACACCCCCGGCCACGCCGACTTCGGCGGCGAGGTGGAGCGCATCCTCTCGATGGTCGACGGCGTGATCCTGCTGGTGGACTCGTCGGAAGGCGCCATGCCGCAGACCAAGTTCGTCACCGGCAAGGCGCTGGCGCTGGGCCTGCGCCCCATCGTCGTGGTGAACAAGGTGGACCGCCCCGACCAGCGCATCCAGGAAGTGCTGGACGAAGTGTTCGACCTGTTCGTCAGCCTCGACGCCGACGATGAACAGCTTGATTTCCCCGTACTTTATGCTTCGGGCCGCAATGGCTACGCCGGCTATGACCAGGATGCCCGCGAAGGCACGCTGGAGCCGATGTTCAAGCTGATCGTCGACCATGTGCCGGCCCCCAACCTCGATGTGGACGCCCCCTTCACCTTCCTTGCCACGCTGCTGGATCGTGACAACTTCATGGGCCGCGTGCTGACGGGCCGCGTCCAGTCGGGCGTCATCAAGGTCAACGATCCCATCCGCGCGCTCGATGCCGAGGGCAATGTGATCGAGACCGGCCGCGCCTCCAAGCTGATGGCCTTCCGCGGCCTCGAGCGCGTGCCGGTGGACGAGGCCAAGGCGGGCGACATCATCAGCCTTGCCGGCCTTACCGTGGCCACCGTGGCCAACACCATTGCCGCGCCCGAAGTGGTGGAGCCGATCAAGGCCCAGCCGATCGACCCGCCGACCCTCTCGATGCGCTTTGCGGTGAACGATTCGCCGCTGGCCGGCCGCGAAGGCAGCAAGGTGACCAGCCGCATGATCCGCGACCGCCTGGAGCGCGAAGCGGAATCGAACGTTGCCATCAAGATCACCGAATCGGCCGACAAGGACAGCTTCGAGGTGGCCGGCCGCGGCGAACTGCAGCTGGGCGTGCTGATCGAGACGATGCGCCGCGAAGGCTTCGAGCTGGGCATCAGCCGCCCGCGCGTGCTGTTCGGCACCGACGAGAACGGCCAGCGCACCGAGCCTTACGAGACCGTCCTCATCGACGTGGACGAGGAATTCTCGGGCACGGTTGTGGAAAAGATGGCCCTGCGCAAGGGCGAGATGACCGACATGCGCCCCTCGGGCGGCGGCAAGACCCGCATCACCTTCATCGCCCCCTCGCGCGGCCTCATCGGCTATCACGGCGAGTTCCTTTCGGACACGCGCGGCACCGGCATCATGAACCGCCTGTTCGACAAGTATGGCCCCTACAAGGGCAAGATCGAGGGGCGGCCCAATGGCGTGCTCATCTCGAACGGCGACGGTGAGGCGGTGGCCTACGCGCTCAACAGCCTGGAAGACCGCGGCGTGCTCTTCGTCTCCCCGCAGGAGAAGATCTATGAGGGCATGATCATCGGCGAGAACGCCAAGCCCGACGATCTTGAAGTGAACCCGATGAAGTCGAAGCAGCTGACGAACTTCCGTTCGACCGGCAAGGACGATGCCATCCGCCTGACGCCCCCGCGGATCATGACGCTGGAGCAGGCGATCGCCTATATCGACGACGACGAGATGGTGGAAGTGACGCCCAAGTCGGTGCGCATCCGCAAGGCGATCCTCGATCCCAACGAGCGCAAGAAGGCCAGCCGCAAGGCGGACTGACCGCTTGCCCCTGCCGCCCCATTTGGGAACGGCAGAGCTTTGACAAAGGCCGGAACGGGGCGACCCGTTTTCCGGCCTTTGTCCTGTCTGGGCCCTGCCAGTCCTTGCCGGCAGAACCCTCCACACAACCACCGAAATGCCGGAAGAAACAGTTGATCGCACCGCAGCAATGACTTCAGATGTAACATCGGTCATTTATCGATTCCGCAGCTGTTAATGGCATCGACCGATGGATGGGGGGTCTGTCAATGCATCGCTTCGCAACTCTTGGCCTTAGCACTACTGGCCTTAGCACTACTGGCCTTACCACTACTAGCCTTGCCACTATTGGCCTTGCCGCTGCCCTGCTGGGCCTGGGCGGCTGCACATTGCCGCCAGCCGATTCCAGCGGCAGCGCAGCCTCTGCCGCGGCCGCCGATGGCAGTTCGGAAAGCAGCGTCAGCCTCGATGCCCTGCTGAACCGGGGCACCAATGTGCTGACCATCAAGAACACCAGCGGGGGCGCGCTGGTGCTGCAAAGGGTCGTCGTCAACGGCCAGGAAGGCGCCGACAGCTGCAACAACAAGCTGTTCGTCGATATGGCCAATGCCGCCTCGCGCGATGTGTCGCTGGGCGATTGCGGCGTAGTGCGCTCCACCAAGGTTTACACCGATCACGGCACCTATTCCTCCGACTGGACCTATGAGCCCTTCATCGACCTGTCTGTCAGCAGCGGCTCGATCACGGTGAAGAACCTGGGCATCAACAAATATGTCGTGCAGTCGATCATCCTCAATCATCGCAAGAATGATTCCAATTGCGATATCAAGGTATTCCGCGATCTCGATGCCTCCGGCTCGCTCGATGTCTATGGCACCGACCAGTGCGGCGAGATCAAGCATTACGAAGTGGTGACGGACAAGGGCACGCGCGAATTCGGCGACGATCTCTAGGGGTGTGGCCCCGGGGGGCGGGCCAACCGCCCATTTGTTCATAAACCGTAACCGCCAGCTGAACGCAGGCTGCACTGCCGGTGCCGCCTGCGTTCAGGCATGAAGGCCTATACCGCGACTCACACGGCGATCTGCCCCTTGCGCCAGCCTTCCCTGGCCGGGCCGCCAAGAAGGAGTTGCGACATGATCCAGTTCTTGAAGAAGGGCCTGCTGGCAAGCGCGATAGCGGCCAGCGCCGTGGCCAGTTTCGCGGCCACCCCGGCCATGGCAGACCCCTGGCGGGGCGGCTATCGCGGTGGCTATCATGGCGGCGATGCGGCGGGCGCGGCAGTGGCTGGCGGCATCATCGGCCTGGCCGTGGGCGCGGCCATCGCCTCGGATCGCCCGCATTATGTGGCGCCGCCGCCCTATGCGCCGGCCTATGTGGCACCGCCCGCCTATTATTACGACGAGCCGGCCTATTATGTCGATCCGGCCTGGGTGTGGCGCGATGGCTGGTACTGGGACCGCATGGGCCACCGCTACTACCGCGACGGGCGCCCCTGGGGCTATGCCGCCGGCTGGCGGGGTGGCTGGCATGACGGCGGCCACTGGGGCGGCCCCGGCTGGCGCGGTGGTGAACATTGGGGCGGCGGCCATTGGGGCGGCGAACATGGTGGCTGGCACGGCCGCTGATCCCCTTCCTGCCCGGCCTTGAAAGCCCGGCCCCGAATAGCCCGCCCCGGCCCACCGGCCCGGGGCGGGCTTTTGCCATCGCCTCCGCCGCTTTCGCCCGCCGCCCCCTCGCCAAAGCGGCCTTGCGCGGCTATGGGCCCTGCCATGACCATCCCGGCCAAGACAGACGAACTGCGTGTCGCCCTCTTCAGCGGCAATTACAACTATGTGCGCGATGGCGCCAACCAGTCGCTCAACCGGCTGGTGGGCTATCTGCTGCGCCAGGGCGCAAAGGTGCGCGTCTATTCGCCCACCATCGAGACGCCCGCCTTCCCGCCCACCGGTGATCTTGTCTCGCTGCCCTCGCTGCCCATTCCGGGGCGGGCGGAATATCATCTGGCCACCGGCCTTTCGGCGGCGGTGCGGCGCGATCTGGAAGGTTTCGCGCCCAACATCGTGCATATCTCCTCGCCCGATCCTTCCGCCCACCGCGCCGTTACCTGGGCGCGCAAGCGGGGCATTCCGGTGCTGGCCAGCGTGCACACCCGCTTCGACACCTATCCGCGCTACTATAACCTGGGCTGGATCGAGCCGGCGCTCACCGCCATCCTGCGCCGGCTCTATCGCCGCTGCGATGCGCTGGTGGTGCCTTCGGAATCGATGGCGCAGGTGCTGCGCGACCAGCGCATGAACTACGACATCTCGATCTGGTCACGCGGGGTGGACCGCGAGATCTTCACCCCCGCCCGCCGCGACATGGTTTGGCGCCAGGCCCAGGGCTTTGCCGACAACGAGGTGGTGATCGGCTTCTTCAGCCGGCTGGTGATGGAAAAGGGCCTCGATGTCTTTGCCGATGCGATCGACGAGCTGAAGGCGCGCGGCGTGCCCCACCGCCTGCTGGTGGTGGGCGATGGCCCGGCGCGCGACTGGTTCGAGAACCGCCTGCCGGGGGCGGTGTTCACCGGCTTCCAGGGCGGCACGGATCTTGCCCGGGCGGTGGCCAGCATGGATCTGCTGTTCTTCCCTTCCGTCACCGAGACTTTCGGCAATGTGACGCTGGAGGCGATGGCCTGCGGCCTGCCGGTGGTGGCAGCCGCGGCCACTGGCAGCGAAAGCCTGGTGGATGATCATGTCTCGGGCCGGCTGATTCGCCCCGGCGCCATCCATGCCTATGCCGAAGCCCTGCGCGCCTATGTGGAAAGCGCCGATCTGCGCGCTGCCCATGGCGCCGCCGGCCTGGCCCGGGCGCAGGAATTCAGCTGGGACCGCATCAACCAGTCCGTCGCCGACACTTACCTCAGGCTGATCCGCCAGCGGGGATAGGCGCGCCCTGCCCTTCTGGCCCCTTCAATCGAGATAACCCGCCCAGAACATCCGCCGCGCCAGCCACCACTGCACGCCAATGGCGATCTGGCGCACCGCCAGCACCCATTGCACCAGCAAGGTGCAGCGCGGATCGCCGAAATGATGCAGCATGATCTGGCTGTAGCAGGCCGCGCTGGCGGCAAAGCCGATGACAAAGGCCACCGCCGCATGGCGGCTGCGCAGCAGCATCAGCCCGGCGCCCGCCAGCGGCGCATAGACGCTGGCCTCGCGCAGGATGAGCATATAGAGCGGCAGGCCATCCAGCCATTCCACCACCGGCTGGAGGAAACCCGGCGCCAGATGCATCTCCAGCATCCAGAAGCGCCCGACATTGAAGAGATTCCAGACAAGGCAGGCCCATACCGCCAAGCGGAACCGGCCCATCTCCTGATCGGGACATCTGCTCATGGCACGAATTGCTCTTTTCCCCGTTCTTATGCCTAATCCCCCTAGCAGGCTTTCCTTAAAGATTTCCTGTTTCCGGAAAATGCCTGCCCTTGGGGGCATGGCATTTCCGGCGCCAATGCCTAGATTGGCGCCATGGCCGATCTGTTTGCCTCTGCCGCCGATAGCGCCCCTGCCGCGCCCGCCCTGCCGGGTGCGGGCACAGGCGCTGCCATGCCGCTGGCCGAAAGGCTGCGCCCGGCCAGCCTTGCCGAAGTGGTGGGCCAGGAACATCTGACCGGGCCCGAGGGGGCGATCGGCCGGATGGTGACGGCGGGCCGCCTCTCCAGCATGATCCTGTGGGGGCCGCCGGGCACCGGCAAGACCAGCATCGCCCGCCTGCTGGCCGCGGCCGTGGGCATGCGCTATGCGCAGATCAGCGCGGTGTTCTCGGGCGTGGCAGACCTCAAGAAGGCCTTTGCCGAGGCCGAAGGGGCGCTGTCGCTCCAGGGCAGGCGCACGCTCCTGTTCGTCGACGAGATCCACCGCTTCAACCGCGCCCAGCAGGATGGCTTCCTGCCCTATGTGGAAGCAGGCACCGTAACGCTGGTGGGCGCCACCACCGAGAACCCCAGCTTCGCGCTCAACGCGGCGCTGCTCAGCCGCGCGCAGGTGCTGATCCTGCACCGCCTGCCGGCAGACGCGCTGACCCGCCTGATGCAGCGCGCCGAGGAAGCCGAAGGCGTGCCCCTGCCGCTGACCCCGCCCGCGCGCGAGGCGCTGGTGGCCTCGGCCGATGGCGACGGGCGCTTCCTGCTCGGCCAGATCGAGACGCTGTATGGCGCCAGCCTGTTCGCGCCGCTCGATCCTGCCGGCCTGGGCCAGTTCCTGCAGCGCCGCGTGGCCGTTTACGACAAGGACCGCGACGGGCATTACAACCTCATCTCGGCGCTGCACAAATCGCTGCGCGGATCGGATCCGCAGGCCGCGCTCTATTATCTCGCCCGCATGCTCACCGCCGGCGAGGATCCGCTCTATGTACTGCGCCGGCTGGTGCGCTTTGCCAGCGAGGATGTGGGGCTGGCCGATCCGGCAGCGCTGCCCCAGTGCCTTGCCGCGCGCGACGCCTATCAGTTCCTCGGCAGCCCGGAAGGCGAGCTGGCGATCGCGCAGGCCTGCCTTTATCTCGCCACCGCGCCCAAATCGAACGCTGCCTATGCCGCCTGGAAGGAGGCCGCCGCCACCGCCAAGGCCACCGGGTCGCTGATGCCGCCGGCCAATATCCTCAACGCGCCCACCAAGCTGATGAAGGAGATCGGCTATGGCCAGAACTATGCCTATGACCACGACGCCGAGGATGGCTTTTCCGGCGCCAACTACTGGCCCGAAGGCATGGCCCCGCAAAGCTTCTACCGCCCGGTGGAGCGCGGCTTCGAGCGCGAGGTGCTGAAGCGGCTGGACTGGTGGGAGAAGAAGCGCAGGGAACGCCAGCAGGGCGGATAGGCGCACAGGTGCCCCCCCGCTTCACCCATTTCGCCGCGATAGACTGGTCTGGCGCGGCAGGCACCAGCCACAAGGGCATTGCCGTGGCCATTTGCGCGGCCGGCGATGCCGCGCCCGTTCTGGTGGCGCCCCCTTCCCCGCGCGGCTGGGCGCGCACCGAAGTGCTGCGCTGGCTGGTGGAGAGCGCGCCCCCCACAACGATGATCGGCTTCGACATGGGGATCAGCCTGGCCCATGCCGATTGCGGCGCCTTCTTTCCCGGCTGGGCGCAAAGCCCGGCCGATGCCCGCGCGCTGTGGGCGCTGGTGGAGGAGATCTGCGCGGGCGAGCCGGATCTGGGCGTGGCGCCGTTTCTCGCCCATCCGCAGGCCGCGCGGCATTTTCGCCAGCAGGGTGGCCGGCTGGGCGATCTGTTCCCCACCAGCGGCCCCACCGGCGCGCGCGGCCGCTGGCGCGTGGCCGAGGAAGCCCAGGCCGCCATGGGCTGCGCGCCCACCAGCAATTTCAACCTGGTGGGGGCCGCGCAAGTGGGCAAGGCCTCGCTGGCGGGGATGCGCCTGCTGCACCGCCTGCCAGACAGCATCGCCGTGTGGCCGGTGGACGAGGTGGCCCCCCGCCGCAAGGTGGTGGCCGAGATCTACACCGCCATTGCCGCCATTGCCGCCGGCCGGCGGGCGGGCGCCAGCAAGATCCGCAGCCACGAGGCACTGGCCGAAGCGCTGGCCCACCCCGCCATCGCCAGCGCCGCGCCCACAGGCACCGGCCCCATCGCCGATCATGCCGCCGATGCCCTGCTGACAGCCGCCTGGCTGCGCCGCCACGCCCATCTGCCAGCGCTGTGGGCGCCGGCCCGCCTCACCCCCGCGCTTGCCCACACCGAGGGCTGGACCTTTGGCGTGGCATAGGGCATGGGGAGCCCCTCGCCGGCTTAGCACAGTGGTAGTGCAGCGGTTTTGTAAACCGAAGGTCGGGGGTTCGAATCCCTCAGCCGGCACCAGCCCCCCTCACCACGCGCACAATCCCCGCAAGGCAATAGCCTGCGGGCTTGGCTTTGCGTGGGCGATGCGCCGTTCAAATCGGGCATCTGGGCCAATGATGGGGAAAAAGTGGCAGGAGTGGAGGGACTCGAACCCCCGGCCCTCGGTTTTGGAGACCGATGCTCTACCAACTGAGCTACACTCCTGCGGGTGAAGGCGGCCCTTAAAGACACATCGCGCCCATGGCAAGCCGCATTGGCGCCAACATGCGAAATTTCCCGCATCTGGCGTTGGCGGCAGGGGCTGCTATGCTGGCGCCTGTGTCCAACCGGCCCGCCCATGCGTTGATCGACCTGCCGCTGCTGATGCTGGCCTATCGCAGCGGCATCTTCCCCATGGCCGATGCGCGCGATGATCCCGAAGTGTTCTGGGTGGAGCCCAAGCGGCGCGGCATCCTGCCGCTCGATGGCTTCCACTGCGCGCGCTCGCTGGCCAGGGTGCTGAAACGCGGCACCTTCACCGTCACCTGCGACGAGGCCTTTGCCGATGTGCTGGCCGCCTGCGCAGCGCCACGCGCCGAAAGCCCCGACACCTGGATCAACCAGCGCATCGCGGCCACCTACATTGCCCTGCATGCCGCCGGCCATGCCCATTCGCTGGAATGCTGGCAGACTGGTGCGGATGGCCAGCGGCGGCTGGTTGGCGGCCTGTATGGCGTGGGCTTTGATCGGGTGTTCTGCGGCGAGAGCATGTTCTCACGCGTCAGCGATGCCTCGAAAGTGGCGCTGGCCTGGCTGGTGGCGGCGCTGAGGGCGGGCGGCTATCGCCTGCTCGATTGCCAGTTCCTCACAGATCACCTGGGCAGCCTGGGGGCGGTGGAAATCAGCCAGAAGCGCTATCTGGAACTGCTGCGCGCCGCGCAAAGCCCGGAAAGCCCCCATGCGGGCGTGGATCAGCGGGGCGCCTCGGGCGTGGGCGCGGCTTCCGGCGCTGCGGGCACAGGCGCCGGCTCTGCCGATGCGGCCGAGGAGGCGCTGGCGCTGCCCGAGGCCTTTGGCGCCTTGCTGGCGGCGGCAAAATCGGCGGGGTTCTCTTCCTCGCCGGGGAACTTCATCGCGCAATCCTTCACCCAGACATCATAGACCGGGTGCTCCACCACATTGAGCGAAGGCGCGTTGCGGAACAGCCAGCCCGAGAAGACCTTGTGCCAGGCCAGCGGATCGGACAGCCTGGCCCGCTCCTCCACGAAAACCTGCACGAAGGCGCCGGTTTCGGCCGGGCGTTCCCAGGGCAGGGTGCGCTCGCAGGTGGCCAGCTTCACCACCACATTGCCCACCCGGCGCGATTCGCCCGGCTTCATCACCAGATCGACCGATTCGTTGTTGCGCTTGTTGAGCAGGCCAAGGGTGGCCACCCTGTCCTTCACCGGCGTGCCATACTGGCTTTCCACCGCCGGGTTGGGCTGGCCCTGGCCGGCCACATCCTGCGGCACGTCGGTCGGCTGGGGGGCGGGCGCATCGCCGCCCCGGTGGCAGGCGGCCAGCGCCAGCACGCCCACACTCAGCAGCGCCGCGCGCATCAGGCCATCGCGGCGCATGGGAAAGATCAGCCTTCCGGGGTCCAGGCTTCGTAGTCGCCAGTGGCAGCGGCGCGCTTGCCGCCCTTTTCCAGCGCGCCGGCGGGGCGATAGGCGGCCACGGTGCCGGTGGCGTTGGGGGTATATTCCACTTCCCAGATGCGCGGCGGCGGCAGGTGGCTTTCGGGCACGCCATCATAGGTGCCATGCAGCCAGCCATGCCATTCGGCCGGCACGCGGCTGGCATCATTGTTGCCCTTGTAGATCACCCAGCGGCGCTCGCGCCCGGCAAAAGCGCTGTTGGCGCCAGCGGGGATCTTCTTGCGGCTGCGGTAATAGGTGTTGCCCTGATAGTCCGTGCCAACCAGTTCGCCGTTGCGACGGGTGTTCAGCCAGGTGCCGAAAGTGGCGCCATTCCACCAGGTGAAGAGCATTGCCGCGAAATCCTTCCTAACGCTGCCGGCGGGCCCTGCACGCAGCGCGCAAGACCAGCCACGCCCCCGCGCCTAGCGGATCACCCCGCCCCAGAGCAAGTGCGATATACCCCTTGGGCGGCTGCGAATAAATCATTTGCCGGCAAAAAGGGGCAGCCGGGCGGTGGTTCATTCCCACAAATCGGCGGCGGGGCCGTCATCGGCGGGGCCATCGCCCTCGTCGGCAGCGCCATCGCCGGCCGCCCAGCCCTGCGCTGCAGCCACATCGGGCGAATCGACCAGCGCCCGCGCCACGCCAAAACCATGCCCCGCCCGCAGCAGCGCGGCGATCTGCTTCTCGCGCCGGCGCGGATCCTCCTTCTGCCCCTCCCGCGTGAAGGGGCCAAGGCCGCGGCGCCGAGCAAAGGCCAGGGCGGCGGCCCGGGCGGCGCTTTCATCGGGGCGCAGGCCGGCGCGGATCTCCTCGTCGATCCCGGCCGCATCCAGCGCCTGATCCACCCGCCGCGCGCCATAGCCGCGCCGCAGCAGGCTGGCGCTGCGGGCGCGGGCAAAACCGGCATCATCGACATAGCCGGCCGCCACCGCCCGCGCCACCAGCGCGGCGATCACCTCTTGCGCGGCGGCCAGCGCCGCCTCGCCGGCCAGCGGCTCGCCCTGCCCTGCCGCCTGCCAGCCCGCCCGGCGCACCTTGCCGGCCAGATAGGTATCCAGCCGCG
>DASRYE010000185.1:0-5204 GCA_035653915.1 Novosphingobium sp.
CACCGCCGCCACTTCCTTCACGCCGACATAGGCCGTCCACGCATTCATCCCCAGCGCGCCGAAATGCTGGCGGATATCGGCCACGCTCTCATCGACGATCTCCAGCCCGGCAAGCGCTGGCACCACTACCGCATGGCTGGCCCACTGGCCAAAGCCGCGCACCAGCGCGCCGGCCGGAAAGGCCGGATCGCGGCTTTCGCACACATGGCCCAGCACCAGCCCCACCATCTTGGCGCCCAGCGGCAGCGGCGGCTGATAGCCATCGGTGCGCGGGCTCATCCACATGCGGGTGCCGGCATCCATCGAGAGATACTGGCTGGCGATGCGCACTTCGCCCTCGGCCAGCGGCGCCAGCGGCTCCTCGCGCAAGGAGAGGGCGGCCGCAAAATCATGCCCCTTGGGGTGGGCATCGAGCTGCCAGAAACGGTTGGTGGTCATCGCGGCATCCTTGGCTGAAAAAGGCTGTTTTCCGGCGATATGGGGTGGGCTTGTGGCTCTGCGATCACACCTAGGCAAAGGGATAGGGCTAACTGTTTGTCGAGGGGTTTGCGATCCGGCGCGGTGGCATGGCCGGCATCAACGTGATGTGAAAATGGGAGGAGCCTGAACATGGCCCAAAATAAATATGCCCTTCTGCTCGGCAGCGCGATTGCTTCCGGGTTGTTCGCCCAGCCGCTGATGGCTGCCGAGCCTGCCGCAGCGCCCACCGATGCGGCCCAGCCGGTGAAGGAAAACAGCGGCCTTTCCGACATTATCGTGACCGCGCGCAAGCGCACCGAGAGCGCCCAGTCGATCCCCGTGGCGGTGACGGCGATCTCGGCCAAGACGATCGAGCAGCGCGATCTCACCAGCATCGAGAAGATCGCCGCGGCCACGCCCAACCTCACCGTCGGCCACTCGTCGAACGGTTCGGCAGCGCAGGTCACCCTGCGCGGCATCGGCTCCTCCTCCACCTCGATCGGCATCGAGCAGTCGGTGGCAACGGTGGTCGATGGCGTCTATTATGGCCAGGGCCGCGTGCTGGAAGAGGGCTTCTTCGACCTGGCCGGCGTGGAAGTGCTGAAGGGCCCGCAGGTGCTGTTCTTCGGCAAGAACGCCACCGCCGGCGTGATCTCGATCAAGACCGCCGATCCGACCCCCGACTGGCAGTTCAAGACCCGCGCCAGCTATGAGTTCAAGGGCGAGGAAGCCCAGCTGGAAGGCGTGGCCTCGGGCCCGCTGACGCAGAACCTGGGCATCCGCGTGGCCGTGCGCGGCACCAAGGCCTGGGGCGGTTATTACGACAATGAATCGCGCCCCTACAGCATCACCTATCCGCTCTCTGCCACGACGAGCCCGACCTACACGTCCTATCCCACCAGCAGCAACCAGCCGGGCAACCGCGAGTTCCTCGGCCGCATCACGCTGAAGTGGCAGCCCACGGCCGAGATCACCGACACGCTGAAGGCCTCCTACGACTATAACAAGGCCAACAACTCCAGCTACAACTACGTGGCCTATAATTGCCCTGGCGGCGTGACCCAGCTGTCGGGCTATGCCTGCGGTTTCAACTTCACCACCCACCAGAACAACCTGCCCTCGCAAGTGGCCGCCAACTTCCCCTATGCCGGCGATGGCAGCCTCTATAACCAGTACAAGTCGGCCGCGGTCACCAACACCTTCAACATCGACCTTGGCAAGGTGACGCTGACCAATGTGACCAACTATAACTGGAACAACAACCAGTGGCTGTGCGCCTGCGAGTTCGACTCCAGCGCCTCCTCGGTGTGGGCCACGGAAAATTCGAGCTGGAGCGCCTTCTCGAACGAACTGCGCGCGCTTACCCATTATGACGGGCCGCTCAACGTGATGATGGGCCTGCTCTATCAGAGCACCAAGCGCGATTTCGCCCAGTATGTGAGCTATAGCTACAACAACGATCCGACCCAGGGCGCCAACCAGTATATGGATGGCACCAAGATGAGCTGGACCAAGGGCGAGACGATCTCCGGCTTTGGCCAGGTGACCTGGAAGGTGCTGCCCAAGGTGGAGCTGGATGCGGGCGTGCGCTATACGCATGAAACCAAGGACAGCTATTTCATCCAGCCCTACACCAGCCCGACCTTCATCGGGGCCTGGCCGGATGGCAGTGCCTCGGTGGTGAATGCCCATCAGGTGTTCGACAACTGGTCGCCTGATGTCTCGCTGACCTACAAGCCGGTGCGCGACGTGATGTTCTATGCCGCCTACAAGACCGGCTACAAGTCGGGCGGCTTCTCGAACGGCGGCATCTACTCGCTGGCGGTGACGAACCCGGCCTCGGCCTTCACCTTCAACCCGGAAACCACCGCGGGCTTCGAAGTGGGCGTGAAGAGCACGCTGGCCGACAACCAGCTGCGCCTGAACCTCAACTTCTACACCTACAAGTACAAGAACCTGCAGATCGACTTCTTCGATTCGGCCAAGGTGGCCTTCCAGACCCTGACGGCGGATGCCCGCACCAAGGGCGTGGAACTGGAAGCGGAATATGCGCCGCGAGCGGTGCACGGGCTGAATGTGCATGGCGCCATCAACTACAATGATGCCCATTACACCAGCTTCCCGGCAGCGCCCTGCTATGCCGGCCAGTCGATCAGCGAGGGCTGCAACGAGAACGCCGATGGTTCGCCGATCGCCTCTGGCGGCACCGGCGTGCGCCAGAACCTGAACGGCGTGGTGCTGGGCATGGCCCCGCACTGGACCGGCACGCTGGGCGCCACTTACGAAACGGCCGTGGGCAACCGCTACAAGGCCGGCATCAGCGCCGATATGCGCTACAGCTCGGGCTATCTGGTTTCGGGCTTTGGCGAATATTTCTCGCGCAATCCCTCCTATGCCGTGCTCGACATGGGCGTGCGCTTCGGTGCGGAAGATGGCAACTGGCAGGTGGCGGTCCTCGGCAAGAACCTGACCAACAAGCAGTATATCAACGGCGGCGTCGATGGCCCGCTGACCGGTGGTGGCACCGGCACCACCAGCGGCACCCATGCCGACCTGATGGGCTTTGGCGCCCTGCCGCGCACCGTTACGCTGCAGATCAGCAAGAACTTCTGATCTGCAACGCAAGGGGTGGCCCTGAACAAAGGGGGCGGTGGGCTTCGGCCTGCCGCCCCCTTTGGCGTTGGGGGGGGCAGGGGCGGCGGGCCAGCGCCAGCGCCCCAACAAAAACCGCCGCCCCGGCAAGGGAGCGGCGGCTTGAGACCCGGCGAGGGTGCCGGTGATGATTATTGGCGGTGAATGTTGCGGAAGCTGCGGCTCTTGAAGAACCAGCGGCCGTCCAGCTTCACCAGCTCGTCGGTGTAGATGCCGCGGTCGCGCTTGGTGGCGCCTTCCTGCTCGTAGACTTCGGAGGTGTAGCTGCGCATGCGGGCGGTGTTGCCGTCGATCTCCACAGAGCCCGGCCAGGCCTCGAACATGATGCCGGGATAGTGCTTCATCGCTTCCACCCACATGGCAACGATGGCCGCGCGGCCTTTGGTGGTGCCGATCTCGGGGTAATCGGGCAGCGACCATTCGGCGTCTTCGGCCCAGGTGCCGCCCCAGGCCTCGGCATTGTTCTGGGTGACGGCATCGGCATAGGTTTCCAGCAATTCGCGGATGGCGAGCCGGTCTTCAACGGGTCCGGTAAAGGGCATTGTCCTCTCCTTGTGCAATGCGTTGTGCATCGGGTTGGCCGCCAGCCTAGCGCCCTGCCAAAGGGCGCCAAGCTGTGGCTAAGGAGAGGTGCGCTTGTCGTTTCAGATGCCGACGGGCAGTTCGTCCATCGTTGGCGGCGCCTCGGGCACGGCGACCTCGATCATGCCGCCCTCCACTCGCACGGGGAAGGGGCGCAGATCCTTGTAGGCCCCGCCGATGCAGCGGCCGGTGGCCATTTCATAGCGCGCGCCATGCAGCGGGCACATTACCGCGCCGCGGCGGATGCGGCCCGAGGAAAGCAGCGCTGCCTGATGGGTGCAGCGGTCGTTCACCGCGTGAAGGCCATCGTCGGTAAGGGCGACGAGCACGTGCCAGCCTCCCACCTTGGTGGCCAGCTTGCCCCCTTCGGGGAAGTCTGCTTCGGCGATAAGCGGATGCCAGATGTCGGACACGGATACTCCCTAGCGCATGGAAATGGTGGTGAGAAGCGGGCGATCCCCCGGCGCGCGGGCGGCCTTGGCCACCATGGCGTAAAAGCCGGTCAGCGCGTCGGTGGGGGTGTAAAGCTCGATCATGTGGCCCAGCATGGCCGATGTGTCGACGAATGCAAAGGTGAAGCCGTCGGTCATCTGGCTGCGCTGGGCGAGGGGGAAGCCCAAGGCCGCCAGCCGCGCCACCTCGGCATCGACATCCTCCACCCACAGGGCCAGGTGATGCAGGCCAAAGCGGCCCGATCCCTCGGGGTAAAGGTCGTGGCAGGCCGAGGGGCCGGGATTGTTCTGCTGCATGAATTCCACCATCACCTCGCCCCACTGGCCATAGGCGGAGGAGTGGTCGAAAGCCTGGGGCGCGCCGCGGTGAACGGAGGCGCCCAGCGGAATATGATCGGCCACGAAATAGGGGCCAGAGCCGAACAGGGCATGGTGGCGGGTGGCCGCTGCGCGCACATCGGCGCAGAAATAGGCGATCTGGCGCACCGGATGGCTGAAGAGGGCGGCGGCCAGGCTCACAGCGTGCTGCCGCCATCGATGCGGAATTCGGCGCCGGTGGCAAAGGCGCTTTCATCGCTGGCCAGATAGGCGGCGATGGCGGCGATCTCTTCCGGGCGCCCCAGCCGGCCGACCGGATGCACCGCCACGAAGGAGGCATAGAGCGCCTCGGGCGTGTCGGACTGGGCCAGCACCTTGTCGATGATCGGCGTGTGGATGGCGCCGGGATGCACCGAATTGCAGCGGATGTTGTAGCCGCGCTCGGCATAGTGGAGCGCGCAGGATTTGGTGAGATGGGTGACCGCCGCCTTGGCCGCATTATAGGCCACCAGATGGCCTTGCGCGCGCAGGCCCGCCATCGAGCTCATGTTGATGATCGAGCCGCCGGTGGGCGCGCCATCGGGGCGCTCGGCGCGCATCAGCGGGATGACATGCTTGCAGCCCAGGAACACGCCGGCCACATCCACGTCGAACTCGTGGCGCAGCTGCGCCAGCGTTACTTCCTCGATGCTGCCCAGCGTGGTGATGCCGGCATTGTTCACCAGCACGTCGAGCCAGGGG
>DASRYE010000186.1:0-25258 GCA_035653915.1 Novosphingobium sp.
CGGTGTAGTGGCTGGTGAACCAGCCGATGGCCAGCGCGCCCAGCGCGCCTGCGGCCAGCGCGGCCAGCGCCTGCGCCGCCGGCAAGGGCGCCACCGCTACCGGCCCCGCCGCTTCCCCCGCCTGCGCCGGCGCGCGCGCCCATTCGCGCCAGCCATAGAGGATGGCCAGGCCAAACAACGCCTGCAGCACCATATCGGCATAGAGCCGCACATCGAGGAACAGCTTGAAATAAAGCGCGCAGGCCAGCACGTTGAGCGGCCAGCACAGCATGTGGCGGCGCGCCGTCAGCCAGATCGCCAGCGCGGTTACGGCCACCGCCACCATTTCCAGCCCGCTCATGTCGCAGCGCCCCTTGTGGCGGCCAGCAGCGCCTGCCCGCCCGCCCCGGCAAACCAGCGTGCATGGCCCAGAAGATAGGTATGCCAGGCCAGATCGGTATCGGCCCGCAGGGCCAGGATGCCCTCGAAATAGACCATTTCGGACAAGGCAAATTCCACATGCACCAGCGGCAGCAGGCGGGCGAGCAGGGCCCGGTCCTCCCCGGTCAGCGGCGCGGCGCTGGCATAGCCGGCCAGCAGCGCATCGGCGCAAGGCAGATCGGCCAGCGCCGCATCCTCGCCCTTGCCCAGCTGCAGCCAGGCCACCACGCTGCGCTCCAGCGCGATGGCGAGGTCAAACAGCGCGCAGGTGCGATCGGCCAGGCCAAAATCCATGATGCCGGCCACGCCCCCCGCCCCATCCCACAGGAGGTTGGAGGGGTGCCAGTCGCCATGGCCCCAAAGGGTGGGCCGCTGGCCCAGCGCGCGGGAGAGGCCAGCGGCATCGGCCGCGGCCAACAGCGCGGCCAGTTCCGCCCGCCAGCCAGTGCCGGCAAAATAGGCGCCCAGCGCCGGCCAGCGCGCCACGAAGGCTTCCGCCGCCGCCTGTGGATCGCCGCCGGCAAACAGCGTGTTGCCCGCTACCAGCGGCGCCGGCGCGCGAGCGGGGGCGGCAAAACCGGCGGCGGCGCGGTGCAGCCGGCCCAGCATGGCGCCCGCCGCATGGGCATGGGCCGGGCAGAGGAAGCCGGTCCACGAGGGGCGCTCGCGGTAAAGATCCTCGCCCGCCGATTTGCGGTGCACTTCCCAGCTCCACCCGCCCAGCGCAAAGGCGCTGGCGCCGGCCGCATCGGCCAGCACATCGGCCACCGGCAGGCCCGCCTGGCGCAGATGGGCGATGAAGGCATGTTCCTCGGCAAGGCCGGCGGGGCTGCGCAGGGCGGGGCTGTGGCGCTTCAGGAACAGCTCGCCCTGGCTGGTGCGGGCCAGCGCGGCGGCGGAAAACGGGCGCGGCGAGTGCCATTCCAGCGCCTCCAGCACGCCGGCGCCCGGCACCCGCGCCAGCACGGCGGCCGCCTCGGCAGGCGTGACCGGCGGCCAGGCGGGCGCGGCCAGCCCGGTGCCCAGCCCATGCACCAGATGCCCTTCGGCCACCGGCCCGCCCTAGAACTGGCGCGAGAGGCTGGCGACCACCGCCGCCCCCCCGCCGATGTAGTAAGTGGGCGCGCTGCCGGCAATCACCGTGCCGTTCAGCCCGGTGGTATCCCTGGCATTGGTGCTGAGCCCGGCCACGCCCGACAGCACATGCGGATTGGTGACATTGAGGAAATTGAGCCTGAGATCGGTATGCGGCGCCTCGCCGGTGCCATGGCCGGCCAGATGCACGCCGACAGACAGATCCAGCGTGGCATAGGCGGCAATATGCTCGTCGTTCATGAAGGTGGCATATTGCTTGCCCACATATTTGAGCGCGAAGCTGCCGAACAGCCGGCCCCTGTCATAGGTGCCGCCCAGCGCTGCCTGCACCGCCGGGCTGGAGACCGCCTGCTTGCCGCGCGTGGGCAGGTAATCGCCATCCACCGGCAGGTTGTCGTCCAGCCGGGCATGCAGCCATTCGCCCGAGGCATAGAAGCTGAGGCCGGCAATGGGGCGCCAGTCGATCTCGCCATCCAGGCCATAGCTGGTCTGCGCGCCGCCGTTCATCGTGGTGTTGATCAGCGCGCCATCGACATCGGCCAGCGTTGCCAGCTGGCGGTTGCGGAAGTGATAGTGGAAAGCCGTGAGGCTGGCCGACAGCACCGCGCCTGTATAACGCCAGCCCAGTTCCTCGGAGATCGCATATTCGTTCTTCAGCGCCGTGGTGCCGCGCTGGGTCACATCGCCATAGCCGTCATAGCCGTCGTAGAGCGTATATTCGTCGGGCGCGCGGAAATGGGTGGAGAGGTTGGCGAAGAACTGATGCGCATCGCTGGCCCGCCAGCTGAGCGCGGCGCGCGGCAGGGCGGCGAAACTGTCCGTGTGCACCGCGCTCTGGTCGCCCGGCAGATAATTATGGCCATTGTGCAGCACATCCACGCCCTTGAAGCCGATATCGGCGCCAAGCCGGCCGGTGAGCGCGATGTGATCGGCGAGGAAGAAGCCCTTCACCACGGTGGTGGTGCGGATGTTCTCGATCGCCAGCAGGCGGCCATCGGCGGTGTGGATCGCATTGGCGTCATAGCCCCATGCGTCCAGCGGATTGCCATTGCCATCAAGGGCTGTGAAAGATTCGACATCGCGGTCGGTACCATAATCGAACCACAGGCCGGCGGTGAGGCGATGGGCGCCCAGCGTCACTGTTAATTTCGACACATCGCCGGTGCGCAGCTGGTCGCCCAGCCAGTTGCCCAGCACGGTGGCGCTGCTGGCCCCGCCCGGCAGGCTGATGGCGCCCAGCGCTTCTGTGCCCAGATAATTGCCGGTGCTATCCAGCTGGGTGCCATAGGGCGAATTGCCGTAGCCGCGCTGGAAATAGAAAGTGCTGTCGAAAGCCGCGCCCTCGCCCAGTTGCAGATGCAGCGGGGCAGACAGATAGGTGTTGCGGAAGGGCTGGCGATAGAGCCGCCAGTAAGCCGTGTCGCCGGCGGTGTAGGTGGCATCGTAGTTATAGCCGCGGCCATAGGCCTGCCAATCGGCCAGCGTGGGGTTGGGATAGGTGGAATTGCGGGCATCGTTGAAGGAAACGGCGATGGCAGCGCTGTTGCCCTCGCCCCAGTGCTTGGTGATCTTGCCATCGATATGGCGGCGCACATCATAGCCGGCGCCGCGCCAGTTATCGGCATAGGTGTTCGAATAGGAGACGAAGGCGGCAATGCCGCTGTTACCGATCTCGCCGGTATCCAGCCGCACGAAGAAGCGGCGCATGTTGTAGGAACCGGCCGAGATGGTGGCCGCCAGCCCCATGCGCCTGTGCGGATCATCAAGGCTGAGCGACAGCAGCCCGCCCGCCCCGTTCACCACCGGCGCATCCAGATCCACAGCGCCCGGCGCCAGCGCCACGCTGCGCAAATTCTCCGCATCGGCAAATTGCGAGGGATAGGCATCGTAATAGCCGATGTCGTTCTGCGGCGCGCCTTCCATCAGCACGCCGATCTCGTCCTGCGTCAGGCCGCGCAGGGTGAGGCTGTTGCTGGTGGACAGGCCATAGGGATCGCTCATCGCCACATTGGCGCCGGGCAGCAGGTTGACCAGCTGGAAGGCATTGAGCGTGGGCGCCTGCTTGGCGATGAAGGCGCTGCCAATGGCCGAGACGGCAACCGGCACCGTTTGCGCCGGCAGCAGCCCTTCGGGGTCGGGGTGGCCTTCCACGCGGATGGGGGTGTGATCGGTGCCCTCCTCGCCCTCGGCCAGCGCCGCGCCCGGCAGGCCCAAGCCCATCAGCGCCAGCAGCGCGGTGGCCTGCAGCAAGTGGCGGCGCAAATGGCGGCCCGTGGCCGATGGCTTGCCCGACATGGCGATGGTTGGCTGGCCCGACATGGCTTTTTCATCCCTGATTGCAATCGGCCCTGTGGCCGACGCGGCAATAAGAGGACCCCGGCCGCGTCGCTGTGGCCGTGGGGCGCCCCTTAGGCCGGCAAGGCGCCCCAAGGCAAGAGCCCGGCCGGATCAGCAGGCGGCGGGCGCTGCGGCCTGATGCGCGCGATAGGCATTGGCGGCGCGGCGGATGTGGTTGGCGGCAATGGCGGCGGCCCATTCGCCATCATGGGCGGCAAAGGCGCGGATAAGGTCCAGATGGTCGGCCTGGCTGCGCACCATGTCCTCGTGGGTATAGCGCTCGGCGGTGCGATGGACGATCACCTGGCTGACCACCAGCCGCATCAGCTGGGCCAGCCGGTCAGACCGGGCGGCGGCCATCATAGCGGCGTGAAACAGCCGGTTGCCCTCGACAAAGGCCGGCACATCAATGGCCTGCGGATCGGCAATGGCGGCATCGATGCGGGCGGCATGGCCGCGCAGTTCCTCGATCTCGGCCGGCGTGATGAGGCTGGCGGTGCGGCGCGCGCAATGGGCCTCCAGCCCCGCGCGCAGGGCAAACAGCTCCTCGATCTCGTCGTCCGACCAGCTGGGCACGAACAGGCGCTTGGTATCGGTGCGTTGCAGCAGCAATTCGCTGACCAGCCGGGCAATCGCCTCGCGCACGGGGGTGCGCGACATGCCGCACAGCTGGGCAAATTCCTCCTCGGGCACGAACTGGCCCGGCTCGAAACGGCCGGCGAGAATGGCGCTGCGGATCTGCCGGTAGGCCTGCATGGCCGAGGTGGAGGCCGCGCGTTCGGCCCCGGCCCGCGCCGGTTCCTGCCGCGCGGACATGTCTGAAGATTGCGCCAAACCCTGCCCTTTGTGCTGGCGCGGCCGATCGGCCGGGCCGGGTGCAAACTAGCCGCGCGCGCGCCGGCTTGTCGAGAGCCGAAAGGCGCGCGGGGTGGGCGGCCTAGGGCGCCGGGGTGGGCGCTGGCGTGGGCGCCGGAGAAGGCGCTGGCGTGGGCGCCGGCGTTGCTGGCGCAAGCGCAGGGGCCGCCGGAGCCGGAGCCGGAGCCGGAGCCGGAGCCGGAGCCGGAGCCGGAGCCGCAGGGGCGGATGGCTTGTGCTTGTGGGTGTGCAAGGCGGCAATCTCGGCCTCGCGCTCGCGCAGATAGATGGCGCGTTTGGCGCGATAGGGGTTGGGGGCCTTTTCCCAGTCGCGCCCGCCATTGCGGTCCTGCGTCATGCGGTCGTCCAGCCCGTTGACGACGGTGATCGTCGCATCCACCCAGATGGTGTTGAGCGCCCCGCCGATGATCGTGGGCAGCATCAGCCGATCAGCCGTGGTGCCCACCAGATCGCGCAGGGTGGTGGAACCCATCAGCGGCACGAACATGTAAGGGCCCGGCTTCACGCCATAAAAGCCCATCGTGTCGGCCAGGCCATTCTCGCGGTAGGGCAGGCGAAAGGGCTTGCGCCGGGCGATATCGAACAGGCCGCCCAGCCCCAGCGTGGAATTGAGCACCAGCCGGCCCAGCGTCTCGCCGGTCTTGCCGATGCGGTGCTGCATCAGGAAGGCCACGGCAATCGCCGGCTCGCGGGCGTTGTAGAGCACGTTGTGGAAACCATCGCGCAAGGGTTTGGGCACCCCGCGCTTGTAGAGCCGGCCCGCCGGGCCAATGAAGGCGCGATCGGTGGCCTGCACCGCCTGGAAGGAGGTTTCGTTCAGCTTGCGGGCGGGATCCTGCCGGTCTGCCCAGGTCTTGCCGCTGACGACGATGGGCTTGGGCGCCCCTGCGACAGCCGGTTCGGCCGGGGCGGCAGGCGGAAGCGCCGGGCTGGCCGTTACCGGGCTGGTGGCAGGCGCCGGGCTGGCGGCGGGCGCCGGGCTGGCCGGTTCGGTGGTCTGGGCGGGGGTGGGCTCGGTGGCCTGGGCCAGCGAGGCGCTGCCCAGCAGCGGCAGCGCCATCAGCGCGCCTGCGGCCCAGGCCGGCATCCGTCGCACAGGGGTTGCATCATCATCCAGTCGGTGGCCGGCCGCTTCGTGTGAGGGTACTGTCATCCTGCCTTCTTCTCATGGCTTGTGTCGCACAGCCGGGTGCCCGGCCGGCTCCTGCACCAACCGCACGCCCGGGGCATGGCACCCGCGCTGCCCCCCCGGCCATCGCGCGCGGCCACCATGCCGAACTGCCGTTCCCCCTTTGCAGCATAATTTCACAAACCATAGTCAAAACTGGATGAGCCGGCGCAAAAATCCTGCGGCCGGCTCAATGGCCACACCTGCGCGCCGGCCGCGTTCAGGCGGCCGCCACTTCCTCCTCGCCATGGGCGGCCAGCAGCGCCAGCAGGCGCTTGCGCATGATGAGGCCGGGATGATCGGATGGCATGTGCATCTCGGCCTTGCGGGCCAGATCGAGCACGGCATCGGGGTCGGTCGATTCCAGCATGGTGCGGTCTTCCAGCAGCACTTCGGCATCCCAGTCGATCAGCTCCTGCTCGGGGCAATCGGCTTCGGTGTCGTTGCGGAACAACAGCTGGGTCACCTGGATGGCGCCATCGTCGATCGGCGTGGCGCAGTTGAAGATGATGTGGCGCCGGCCAGACGGATAGGTGATGTCGAGCCGGCGGCAGAAGGGCATGTACCAGGCGTTGCGCATGGTGCGCACCGTCCATTCGCCGGTATCGCCCGTTACCCGGTGGGCGCGGGGCGGATTGGCCACGCGCACCTCGGTTTCCGCCCAGAAGCCCTCGTCGGTCTCCTCGATGGCATAGCGGGTGGGGCGCGGCCGGTCGATCTCGCCGAAGGTGCCCTTGTGGACGAAGGCGATATGGGCCTGATCGAAGCTGTTTTCCATCAGCCGCAGTGCGCTGCATTCCCAGCGGCCATAATGCTGGTAGATGCGGCGAAAGGCGGGGTCCTCGTCCTCGGGCACGGCGGGGATATCGGCCAGCGGCTGCTCCAGCGCCACCCACACATAGCCATAGCGGGCCTGGGCGTGGAACTTGCGGATCTGCGCATTGGGCAGCGCCTGGCCCTCGGTGAATTGCGGAATGCGGGCCAGGTGGCCCTCGCTGTCAAATTCCCAGCCGTGATAGCCACAGATCACCCGCCCCTTGTCGCACCAGCCCAGCGACAGGCGCGCGGTGCGGTGCGGGCAGCGATCCTCCAAAGCGGCCGGCTGGCCATCGGCGCCCAGAAACAGCACGATCCTCTCGCCCAGCAGGGTGAAAGGGCGCGGCCCCGCGGCCAGATCGTCCAGCCGCACGGTGGCATACCAGAAGCGGCGCAGCACATTCTGTTTGGTGGCAAGCATGGTCGGTTCCCTGAATGCGGCTCGGCCCCTGTGCCGCCGCGCATGCACTCTTGTGCATTGCGGCAAGACTATCGCTATGCGCGCTGCAAAAAAGCGCCGAATTGCGGATAGGGTGATGCCTTTTGAGCACCAAAGCGCGAGCAAAGGCGGATGCTGCGGCGCACAACATATCATCAAAAAGGCAACGCCACGTGCCATTAAAAGTGCTTTTCAGGCATCACCGCTCATGATCATCTGGCGCTTCCTCCACCCCCAAGGGAACCTCCACTTCAGCCCATGCGTATCAAGGAAGCCTGTCTGGTTCTGCTGGCGATGGCAGCGCTGGCTGTGGCGCTCAGCCTGTGGCTGGCGCGCGGTGGCCCCGCGCCCTCGGTCCACAAGCGCTTCGTGCTGCAGCTGAGCTGGCGCGCCCAGCCGGAAGTGGGCGGCTATGTGGAAGCGGGGGCGCGCGGCTATTATCAGGCCTGCGGGCTGGATGTGGAGCTGCGCCAGGGCGGCGCCGGCATCGATCCGGCGCAGCTGCTGGTGGCGGGCGCTGTGGATGCAGCGCTGCTGCCCCAGGCCGATGGCATCATCCACATGAACGCCGCCGGCTTTCCCGCCCGCGCGCTGTTTGCCGCCATGCAGCATTCGGCGATGGCGCTGGATGTGCACGCCGACAGCCCGATCCGCGCCATCCCCGACATGGTGGGCCACCCGATCATGCTCTCGGCCAGCTCGCGGGCCAGCTGGTGGCCGTTCCTCAAGCGGCGCTTCGGCTTTGCCGATGCCCAGCTGCGCAATTTCACCGGGCAATTCGCCCCCTTCGTCGCCGATCCCGATGCGGTGACGCAGGACATGATCAGCAACGGCCCCTATCAGCTGGAAACCAAGAGCCATCTGCAGGTGCGCACCTTCAGCCTCGCGCCCTGGGGCTATGATCCCTATGGCGCCATCCTCACCGTCTCGCAGCAGACGATCACGCGGGATCCGGCGGCCATGCGCTGCCTCGTCTCGGCCTCGCAGCGCGGCTGGCAAAGCTATCTGGCCGATCCTGGGCATGCCTATGGCGCGATCCACGCGATGTCGCCCGAATATACCGACGGGGCCAGCCGCTATGCCTACAAGGTGCTGATGGAAAACCACATCTTCTCCACGCCCGAGACCGACCGGCAGGGCCTGGGGATCATGAGCGCGGCGCGCTGGCGGGCCCATTATGCGCTGCTGCGCGATCTGGGCGTGGCGCCGGCGGGCCTCGATCCCGACAGCCTCTTCACCAACGCCTTCCTGCCCGGCGCCGCCCCTGCGCCCCACTCCTGACCCAGGACCCGAGCCGATGAACACGCCCCCGCTTTCCACCTGCCCCTATCCGATCGCCGAGATCAGCGCGGCGCTGGGCGATATCGAGCATACGACCGACCCGATCCTGATCCGCCGCAAGAGCCAGGACCGCAACGCCGTGAGCCCCCTGCTGCGCCAGATGATGGCCGACAAGCGCGCCGACATGATCGTCACCCCCAAAACGCTGGAGGAGATCCGCCGCACCGTGCAGGCCGCCGTGCGCCACCAAACGCCGATCACCGTGCGCGCCGGGGGCACGGCCAATTATGGCCAGTCGGTGCCGCTGAAGGGCGGCATCGTGCTCGACATGACCGCCTATGCCGGCATCACCCGGCTGGAGCCGGGCCTGCTGCGCGCCAGATCCGGCACGCTCACTGCCGATATCGACACAGAAGCGCGCAAGATCGGCTGGGAAATGCGCTTTCCCCCCACCACCAAGCAGGGCGCCACGATTGGCGGCCATGTGGCGGGCGGACAGGGCGGGCCGGGCTCGGTTGTCTATGGCACCTGGCGCGATCGCGGCAATCTGGTGGGCGCCAGCGTGCTGACGGTGGAGGAAGAGCCCAGGGTGATCGAGCTGACCGGGCGCGATGCCCAGTTCATCCACCACACCTATGGTGCCACCGGCATCATCCTCGAGATCGAGATCCCGCTGGCCCCCGCCTTCCCGTGGATCGAGGCGGTGGTGGCCTTCCCGGACTATATGCAGGCGGTGCGTTTTGGCATCGATCTGGCCAATGCGGCGGGCATCATCCGCAAGGTGGTTTCGGTGCAGGGCTGGCCCACGCCCTGGCTGTTCAAGCCCTTCCGCGCCTTCGTGCCGGAAGGCCATGCCATCGTCTCCACCATGATCGGCCAGCAGACATGGGCGGATTTTGCCCAGATGGTGGCAGAGATGGGCGGGCAGATCGTCGCCGAGGCGCCCGAGGGGCAGGGCCCCTACAAGGCGCCGCTGACCGAATTCGTCTTCGGCCACGCGCTGGTGCAGATCCAGAAGACCGAGCCCAAACGCGCCGTGCTGGAAGGTTTCTTCCGCGATACGGCCGATCTGGCCGGGCTGATCGAGCGGGTGTACCACAAGGTTGGCCACCACGGCCCGCTGCGGGTGGAGCTGATCCGCATCTCGGGCGAGCTGGTGGGCACGGGCGCCCCCTATTTCCTTTATGAAAGCCCCGAGCAGATGGCCGGGATCGTGCGCGAGATGCAGGAGGCCGGCGCGCTCGTCTCCAATTCGCACACTTCCAACGTGCGGGCGGTGGGCAAGAAGGAGATCACCGCGCGTGATCTCGCCTTCAAGCGCGCGGTCGATCCCCATGGCCTGCTCAACCCCGGCCGCTTCGAGGTGGAGGAAAGCGCCGATGCGAGCTTTGCCCTGGCTCTGCCCACCGACAGCTGGGACCGCCGGCTGGGCTGATGGACAGCGCCGCCCCCTTCCCCCTGCCGCCGCTGCGCGCGCCCCTGCCGGTGCGCGAGGTGGAAGTCTGCACGCAGTTGCTGGCCGATGGCACCCGGCTCGATGCCGATGTCTATCGGCCGGATGCACCCGGCGATTATCCCATGCTGCTGCAACGGCAGGCCTATGGGCGGCGGATCGGTTGCACCCTCTGCTATGCCCATCCGGCGTGGTATGCCGCGCAGGGCTATGTGGTGGTGGTGCAGGATGTGCGCGGACGCGGCAGCTCAACCGGCGTGTTCCACCCCGGCCTGCATGAGGCCGCAGATGGCGCCGCCGCCGTGGAATGGGCCGCCCGGCTGCCCGGCGCCAATGGCCGGGTGGGCAGTTTCGGCTTTTCCTATCAGGCCTATAACCAGCTGCTGGCGGCCACGGGCAATTGCCCCTCGCTGGTGGCCATGGTGCCGGCGATGGGGCCATGGGATGCCGCCCGCCACTGGATGTTCGAGAATGGCGCGCTGCGGCTGAAGCAGGCGGTGGGCTGGGGCGTGCAGATCACCGCCGAGGGCGCCCGCCGCGTCGGCGATGCCGCCGCCTATGCCGAGCTGGCCGCCGCCGGCCTGCCGGTGGAGGGCCCCGTTTCGGCCCGGCCCGATGTGCTGATGCGCCACGCCGGCCTCTCCCACTTTGCCGAATGGATCGGGCGGGGGGCAGATGATCCGGCCTGGGCGGCCATTTCGCCCGCCGCCCAAGCCCAGGCGCTGGCCGCCCGCGCCCTGCCCACCCTCCTCATCGGCGGCTGGTTCGACACGCATCTGGCCAGCACGCTGGCCGCCGCCCGGGCGCTGGCGGGGCCTGCCACGCGGCTGCTGGTGGGGCCCTGGGCGCATTTCCCCTGGGGGCGCAAGACCGGCCAGATCGATTTCGGCCCTGCTGCCGCGCTTGACACCGACCGCTTGCAGATCGCCTGGTTCAACCGCTGGCTGAAAGAGGAGGACAACGGCATTGACGCCCTGCCCCCCTTGCGCCTGTTCGATATGGGCCAACCTGCAGGCCAGACCCGCTGGCGCGATTTTGCCACCATGCCGCCGGCCACTGTGCCGCTTTTCACAAGCGGCGATGGCCACGCCGCCATCCGCCCCGAGGCCGGCCAGTTGCAGCCCCAGCCCCCCGCCCCGATGGCCGAAAGGCTGGTGCACGACCCCTGGCGCCCGGCGCCGGCGGTGGGCGGATCGCATGGCACGCCGCCGGGCCCGGTGGACCGCGCCGGGGTGGAAAGCCGCGGCGATGTGCTCACTTTCACAAGCCCTGCGGCCGACAAGGCCTGGCTGCTGGCCGGCGAGATCGCCGCCGCCCTCACCCTTGGCGCCGACCAGCCCGGCTTCGATGTTGCCTGCACGCTGTCCCGCGTCGATGGCCAGGGGCGCAGCTTCCAGCTGGCGGCCGGCTATATGCGGGTGCCGGCAGGCGCGGGCCTGCGCGAAATCCGCCTGCCGCTGGGCGCCACCTGCGCCACGCTGCAGGCGGGCGAGGCCTTGCGCCTGTCGATCGCCGGGGCAGCCTTCCCCGCCTTTCCGGTGAACCCGGGCAGCGGCGCCGATCCGGCCGCAACCCCGCGCGCCGAGGCCCGCATCATCACCCTCACCCTCCATTGCGGGGGCGCGGCGCCCAGCCTGCTGCTGCTGCCGGAGACTGCCGCATGACCCCGCCCAAAGCCACCGATGCGCTCCACGAGGCCCAGATGCTTTCTTCTCCGCCAGAGCCTGCCGCTGAAGCCCCCGCCCCCGCCCCTGCGCCCCCCGCCCGCAAACGCACCGATATGGCAGACCGCTGGCTGCCGCTGGCCGGCGGCCTCGGCTTTCTGGCGCTGTGGCAGGTGGCGGTGAAGGTGTTGGCCATTTCCCCCTTCACCCTGCCGCCGCCATCGGCGGTGTTCGTGGCGCTGTGGCAGGATGGGCCGGAGCTGCTGCATGCCCTGGCCTTCACCGCGGCGATCACCCTTTCGGCCTTCCTGCTGGCGCTGGCGAGCGGGGTGATGCTGGGCGTGGCGCTCACCCAGAACCGGCGGATAGAGCGCATGCTGTGGCCCTATGCGGTGGCGCTGCAGGTCACGCCGATGGTGGCGATCGCGCCGCTGGTGGTGATCTGGGTGGGGCTGAGCCGGGCCTGGCTGGCGCTGCTGGTGCTGGCCTGGGTGGTGGCCTTCTTCCCCATCCTGTCGAACACGGTGCTGGGGATGAAATCGGCCGATCACGGGCTGAAAAACGTCTTCACCCTCTATCGCGCCAGCCGCTGGCAGCGTTTCTGCCACCTGCAACTGCCGGCGGCCCTGCCCTATATCATCGCCGGCATGCGGGTGTCGGCGGGCCTGTCGGTGATTGGCGCTGTGGTGGCGGAATTTGTCGCCG
Source organism: Novosphingobium sp. (assembly GCA_035653915.1). GTDB lineage: Bacteria > Pseudomonadota > Alphaproteobacteria > Sphingomonadales > Sphingomonadaceae > Novosphingobium. The sequence continues at coordinate 12,255 of DASRYE010000186.1, forward strand.
GCTCTGGCGGCACCACCGGCCTTGCCTGGGTCATCACCCAAAGCGGGTCGATGCTCGACATTGCCCGCATGTTTGCCGCCCTTGTCGTCCTCACCGCCTTTGGCCTGGCCATGAACATGGCCACCGGCCTGATCCAGCGCCTGCTTCTGGGCGCCTGGCACGAAAGCGCCATCGAGCAGGAGAACTGAGCTATGCAGCCCCATCCCCAAGGCAGCCCGCCGCCACCGCTGGTGCGCCTGGCCCATGTCGGCAAGGTGTATGACAGCGGCACCATCGCCCTTGCCGATCTCACGCTCGATGTGGCGCCGGGCGAGTTCATCTCGCTGCTGGGCCCATCGGGCTGCGGCAAATCCACCGCGCTGCGGATGATCGCCGGGCTGGGGCGCCATTCCTCCGGCCTGATCGACTGGCCGACCAGCGCCTATGACGCGGCGGGCGAGCCCGAGCGCGAGATCGGCTTTGTCTTCCAGGAGCCGCAGCTGATGCCCTGGGCCACCATTGCCGAAAACGTGCGCCTGCCGCTCAAGCTCGCCCGGGTGCCGCGCGCCCGGGCCCAGGCGCGGGTGGCCGAAACGCTGGAGATGGTGGGCCTTTCCGCCTTTGCCGATGCCTATCCGCGCCAGCTTTCCGGCGGCATGAAGATGCGCGCCTCGATCGCCCGCGCGCTGGTGACAGAGCCGCGCCTGCTGCTGATGGACGAGCCCTTCGCCGCGCTCGACGAGATCACCCGCACGCGCCTTTCCAACGATCTGCTGGAGATCTGGCAGCGCACCGGCTGCACGGTGCTGTTCGTCACTCACAGCGTCTATGAAAGCGTGTTCCTCTCCACCCGCATTCTGGTGATGGCGCCGCGCCCGGGCCGGGTGATCGGCGAGGTGGCGATCGATCATCCCGGCCCGCGCGATACCGCCTGGCGCCAGTCGCCCGCCTATCAGGCCGGCTGCCGGCGGGTCTCGGCGCTGCTGGCAGAGGCGATGGGCCAGCCGGCGCCGGCATGAACGGCCCGTTCCAGCGCGGGCCTGTACAGCACGCCCCTGCCCGCCTAGGCTGAGCCCCATGCTGCACGCACGTTTGCTGACCTATATCGACGAGGTCGTTCGCCAGGGCTCCATCCGGCGGGCGGCGGAAAAGCTCAATGTCGCTTCCTCGGCGATCAGCCGGCAGATCCTGGCGCTGGAAGAGCAGATCGGCGCACCGCTGTTCGACCGTTCGGGCCGGCGCCTCAGGCCCACCGCCGCCGGCGAACTGCTGGTGCGCCATGTGCGCGAGACGCTGAAGGAGATGACCCGCACCCAGGCGATGATCGAGGAGCTGAAGGGCCTGCGCCGCGGCTCTGTCTCCATCGGCCTGATGAGCGGGCTGGCGGCCAACATCCTGCCCCGCGCGGTGAATGATTTCCACGAGAGCAACCCGCGCGTGGAAGTGCGCCTGAAGCTGATGACCACCGGCGACGAGATCCTCAATGCGGTGGAAAAGGGCGAGGTGGCGCTGGGGCTGGGCTTCGATTTTCCGCGCCATGCGGGCGTGCGGGTGGTGCATGCGGCCACCGGCCGGCTGGGCGCGGTGATGAACCCGGAACATCCGCTGGCCGGCCAGAGCGAGCTGCGCCTGCGCGATTGCGCGCCCTATCCGCTGGTGCTGGCCGACCCCACCACCGCCATCCGCCCGCATATCGACGAGGCCTTTGCCCGTTCAGGCTTCACCGCGCTGGCCTTCACCGAGACCAATTCCATCGAGATGATGCGCCAGATGGCGATCCTGGGCCGCTCGATCACTTTCCTCACGCCTTTCGACATCGAGTTCGAGCAGCGCATGGGCCGCCTCACCTATGTGCCGATGCCGGAACTGGCGCGCCACGAACAGCGCCTGATGCTGGTGCAGAACGAGCGGCGATCGGATGCGCTGGCAGGCCTGCTGGCCGAGCGGCTGAAGGCGCTGATCCATTCCGTTGCCGAAACGGGGGGCTAGAGGCACCGCCGCGCCGAAACCGGGGGCTAGGGCCCCCGCCCCCTCTCAGCCTTTGGTCAACACCGCCAGATCCTCGGCATCCAGCGCCACCGGCTCGCCGGCGCGGATCAGCTCGGCAAAGCCCTCGTTGGGCACCATGAAGGTCAGCGTGTAGAGCCTGGTGGCGCCGGTGTTCTCGATCACATGTTCCGCCCCCGGGCGCAGCATCAGCGCATCGCCCTTGGCGATGGCGCGGCTGGCGCCGGCGCAATGGGCCATGCCCTGGCCATGCAGCACATAGAAAAATTCATGGGCGATGGCGTGGCTGTTGGGCGGCGTGCGCCCGCCCACGTTGAAGATCTCCACCACGCAGACCGGCTCTATGCCATCGCCCTCGGGGTCGAACAGCAGGGCGAAATAGTTGGTATCCTTGGGCGAAATGCGAAAGGCCGCCACATCGGCAACGCTGCGGGCAACAAAATGATCCATCGGCAATGTCCTTTTCACAGGCCCGCGCCCAGGCGCAGCACAGATCCCGTGCCCGCGCCCGTGGCCAGGCCCAGGGTGATGATCCGCGCCGCGTGGCGGGGTGTGTCGATAGAAGCAGCGCCGGTGCCCGGGTTCACCGGATAGGCCGGGAAAGCGGCCGCGGCGATGGAAAGGCGCAAGGCCTCGCCCGGCGCGATGGTGCAGCAGGTGGCGTGGAGCGAAATTGCCACCGGTGCTGCCAGATCCTCCGCTTCCAGCCGCCGATAGCCCTCGGCGATCTGCCACACGCGCCCCTCGGCATCGATGCGCGAGAGGGTGCAGGCGATATCGCAGGAGGGCGCATCGGCCAGCAGCGACAGGCTGGCCGATACCGCGCCGGCAATCGCCAGCGGGGCGGCCATTGGCGCTGTGGTAAAAGTCAGCACATCGGCGCGCTGGTCGTGGCGGGCGCGGTCCACAGGACCAGCCGGAGTGGCAAAGGCGCCGCCGCAGGCCGGCGCCGGCCGCCAGGGATCATGCACCAGATAATCCACCGCCGGTGCGGCCGGATCTGCCAGCAAATGCCCGCTTTGCGTGGCAACGGAAACGCGCCCGTCGCCCGCCAGATGCAGCACCACCTCGCCCGCCGCCAGTTCATGGCACCAGCCCAGCGTGCCCATGTCAAACCATTGCAACGGGGCGGGCGGCGCCCCCTCGCCGGCCAGCCAGTAGCGGAAGAAGGCCACCTGCGCGGCATCGATCGGATGCGCCGCCTCGGGGCCGAAATCGCGCTCGCCCACCAGCCGGTCCCACGGGAAATGGGTCCACGGGCCGACGATCAGCGTGCCGCCCAGCGCCTTGTGGGCGGCCAGCGTGCCGATCAGATGCGTATCGAACCAGCCGCCGACGAACAGCGCCGGAATGCCGGCCGCGGCAATCGCCGGCTCTTGCGCGGCGGGCGACAGGCCGGCCCAGAAGGGATCGTCGGCCGGCGTGTCGCGCCAGGCGGGATAATGGCCCAGCGCCAGTTCTGTGGCCAGCGCTTCGGGCCGGCCCGGCACCGCGCCGGCCAGCGGCAGGCCGCGCGCGGCGCTGGCCAGCTTTTCAAACGCGGCCACCTCGCCCTGGTGCAGCGCCGAGAGCGCCGCCATCTGCACGCCCCAGCCCAGGTTGGGGGCCAGCCGCATGGCGCCCTGCTCGCTCACCCAATCCGCCGTCAGATCCCAGCCGACCATCGCCGGCGCCATCGCCTTCAGCGCCGGCGGGCGGTGAGCGGCGGCCAGCAATTGCAGCGTGCCCTGATAGGAAAAGCCGAAAAGCCCGACATGGCCGTTCGATCCGGCAAGGCCGGCGGCCCATTCCACTGCCTCGGCCCCATCAGCGCCTTCGTGGCGGAAGGCATCGAACACGCCTTCCGAGGTGCCGCGCCCGCGCACATCCTGCACCACCACCATGAAGCCCTGCCCGGCATACCAGGCCGGATGGGCATAGCACAGCGAAGAGCCCAGCCGCCGCCCATAGGCCTGGCGCATCAGCAGCACCGGCCAGGGGCCCGTGCCGGTGGTGGGCCGCCAGATGTCGGCATCGAGGCGGATGCCATCGCGGGTGGTCATGCTGGCGCTGGTCAGGCCGGGCAGCGGCCCTGCGGTTTCCCCGGTCATGCGGCATCGGCCCTTTTGAAACTGCGCATCTTGCCCGGATTGAGGAGGCCTGCAGGATCAACCGCCTGCTTGAAGCCCAGCTGATCGCCCGGCAGGCGCTTGTAGCGGCTGCCATCCTCCACCGTCACCACATGGGGGTTGGCCACAGGTGCGCCTTCCGCCTCGAACAGGGCGATCACCTCGGCCAGCCGCTGGCGCCCGCCCCAGCGCAGCACCGGCAGCGTGTTCATCGCATGGCCGCCATCAAAGCCGATGAATTCCACATGCCACATCACCTCATCGCCCAGCCTGGCGCGCAGGGCCAGCAGCACCTCGGCCGAAGGGCACAGGCTTTGCAGATAGGTGTAGCCGCGCGCGCGGCGCAGCACATGCTGGGTGGCATGGTTGAAGGCGATCTCGTAGATCGGCAGGCTGTCGGGGTCGGCCTCTGCCGCGGCATTGGCGCGCTGCAGGGCCACCGCGCCGCGATGGGCGGCGGCCAGTTCCTCCACCGCCAGGCAGCCGGCCGGCGCCACCATCACCGCCACCACCGCATGGCCCGCCGGGATCTGCCCGGCAAAGGGCCGGAAATAACCCGCCAGCGCCCCGCAGGAGAGCGACACCAGCCGCTTTTCCACCCCTTGCGCCCGGCACAGCGCCTGGCCAAAGGCGATCGCATCGGCCAGCTCTGCAAAGGTGACGAGCATGTCCTGCCAATCCACCGCGGCGCGAGTGGGAATGGTGAGCGCGCTGATCAGCCCGGTGGTGCCAAAGGTGCGGTTGACGAGATTGCACTGCTGGCCCTTCAGCGTGAGGACACGCGGGGTCTCCTCCACGGTGATCACCTCGGCGGCCAGCAGGTTGCCCGGCTCGCGCAGGCCGCCCCAATGGACAGAGCCCACGCCGCCTGTGCCGCCCGCCACAAAGCCGCCCAGCGTGGCCGTGTGCCAGGTCGTGGGAAACATGCGCAGTTCCTGGCCCTCGGCCCGCAGGCGGGTTTCCAGATCGAACATGGCGATGCCCGCTTCCACCTCCACCGCGCCTGCCTCCAGCCGGCGGATGCGGGCCAGGCCGGTGAGATCGACCACCGCGCCGCCGGCCAGCGGCACGCATTGGCCATAATTGCCGGTGCCGCCGCCGCGCGCCGTCAGCGGCACGCCGCTGGCAGCGCTGGCCGCCGCCACGCGCAGCAGATCCGCCCGGTCACGCGGGGTGACGATCACCTCGGCCTCCAGATGCTGCAGCTCTTCTGCCAGCACCGGGCTGAACCAGAAATAATCCTTGCTCTTGCGGCGGATCTCGGCCGGATCGCGGCTGATGGGCACATCGCCCAGCCGTTCGAGGAAAGCGGACAGGGCCATGGCCGCCTCAGCCCTGCTGCACGCTGGCCGCCCGGGCGGGCACGCCGATCGTCTCGGCCGGATAGTCCGCCACTTCGGCGCACAGGTCGAGGAAGCGGCTGGCGGCATGTTCGGCCACCAGCCGGCCACGCTCGGCATCAGCGGCGGCGGCATTGCCGCAGGCGCCCTTGGGGTTCAGATCTTCCACCTGCCAGCCAAAACCCACCTTGCCCTCGGGCGTGAGGATGCGGAAACGCTCCTGCATCGTCTGGCTCAGCGAGACGAAATTCTCCGCCTTGCCCATATCCACCAGATCCGGGCGCAGATGCAGCATCAGCGAGGTCTCGATCTCGCCGCCATGGATGCCGTGTTCGCATTCCTCGGGGCTGAACAGGCCCTTGGGCATGCCCATCTTCGACCAGGCGGCGTTGACGACGAACATCCCCAGCTCCACCCGCAGCCCACGCGCGACGATATCCATCACCTGCGGCTGGCCGCCGTGGGAATTGAGCAGGATCAGCCGGCGGATGCCCGCCCTGAAAACGCTGCGGCCAATCTCCATCAGCAGCCCGGTCAGCACCTCGGCCGAGACGGTGAGCGTGCCGGGAAAAGAGATATGCTCATCGCTCTTGCCGACGGACTGCATCGGCAGGGCAGTGATCGGCAGGTCTGCCGGCGCCGTCTTCAGGGCGATGTCGAGCAGGCCGGCGTTGATGCAGCTGTCGACGAACACCGGCAGATGCGGCCCGTGCTGCTCGATCGCCCCCACCGGCAGGATGGCGACAGTGTTGGCGGCCAGCTGCCCGAAGGCCGAGGAGGGCATGTCTTGCCAGTGGCGGGCGGGAATCATCGCAGGTCTGGTCCTTCAAACAAGGGGGAAATCAATAGCCGTAGGAACGGCGGAACATCTCGCGCATGTGCTCGCCAGCCGAGCACACATCGAAGCGGGGCGGATTGTCGACGCTGATGCAGGAGGCGATCGGCGCGATGGTGGCCTCATCGTGCGGGCTGTAGAAAAAGGGCATCGAATAGCGATCGCGCGCGGCCGCATTGTTCAGCACCCGGTGCATGTTCGAGGCATAGACGCCATTCGTCCAGCGGGCCATCAGATCGCCCAGATTGATGACGAACGTGCCTTCCACCGGCGTGGCCTTGATCCAGCGGCCCTGCCGGTCGCGCACTTCCAGGCCGCCCAGCTCATCCTGCGCCAGCACCGTGATGCCGCCCCAATCGGTGTGGGCCCCCGCGCCGATCTGGTTGAAGGCGGCATCTGCGGCCTGGGGCGGATAGCGGATGAAGCGCAGCTTGGCCGGGCTGCCGGCAAAGAAGGGAGAGAACCACGCACGCGGGAGATCGAGGCTGAGTGCCAGCAGTTCCAGCAGCCGGTCGCCCAGCGCCTGCACCGCCTCGCCATAGGCGCGGGTGTGGGCCACCTCTGCGGCCAGCCCTGCCGGCCACTGGTTGCTGCCCACCACCCTGGCGGGGCTGCGAGCCGAAGGGTTATCGTCCGCCAGGTTGGTGCAGCAATAGTAGGCTTCCTTGAGATCGGGCGGGGCCTCGGTGCCGCCATCCTGGCTGTCGAGCACTTGCCCGCACAGCGCTTCATAGCCGCACACCAGCGCGGAATGGCGCATATCCAGCGCCGCCTTCTCGGCCGCCGGCACGGCAAAGAAGCGCCGGGCCGCGGCAAACTGGCCCGCCACCAGTTCGGGCGCGATGCCATGCCCCGCCGCATAGAAGAAGCCGGTATCGAGGCAGGCGGCGCGGATTTGCGCGGCCACCTCGGTTTCCGGGCCGGAGATATCGATCACCGGCAGGCTGTCGGCCTCCTGGGGCGGGGCATAGATTTCCATCGGGCTTGTCCTTCCTCAGAAGTTCTTCGTCAACGACACGCCATAGGTGCGCGGCATGTTGTAGAGCGTATTGACCGTGGAGGAGTTCTGGTAGGTCGAATTGGTATATTCGCAATTGGTGAGGTTCTTGCCCCAGAACATCATCGACCAGCCCTTGTGCGGCAGCAGCACCTGGAACTGGGCGTTGACCAGCGTTGCCGCCGTGTTCACCCGGTAAATCGCGGTGTTCTCGGTATTGGCATAAACGCTGCTCTGCCGGTGGGCCGAGGCGCCCAGCGCCAGATCCACCGCATCTGTGAGGTGCCACTGATAGCGGCCAGACACCGTGCCGGCAAAGGAAGGCGCATTGGCAAAGCGGTTGCCCGCCTTGTAGAGCACGCCGCCGCTGGTGAAGGCGCCCACCCAGGTATCCACCCAGCCGCCATCCAGCTTCAGCTCAAGGCCGCTGATCGGGCGGAAGGTGGCCGACACTTCCAGCCCCTTCAGATGCGCCTTGGGCAGATTGCCGAAGACGTTGACATTGAGGTTGCCCACCAGCTGCTGCTGGTTGGTCTGCATGTTGTGATAGACATAGTAGAACAGCGCGCCTTCCAGATCCACCTTGTGATGGGCGAGCGAGGCCTTGCTGCCCACTTCGAAGGCATAGATATGCTCGCCCTTGTAGGGGTTGAGCTGGGCCGAACTGGTGGCATTGGGCGAGGCAGCAAAGCCGCCGCTCTTGAAGCCCTCGGTCACGCTGCCATAGACCAGCGTGTTGGCATCGGGCTTGTAATCGAGGTTGGCCTTCCACGAGATGGCATTCTGCTGGATGGACTGGTCGAGATAGGCCTGGGTTGCCATGTAGGTGGACCAGTCGGCGCTGTATTTGAAGGTGCCGCCGGCCTTGTGGTCATGCTCGTAGATGAAGCGCGCGCCGGTGCCCAGGGTCAGCTTGGGCGTGATATGCGTGTCGAGCTGGGCAAAGCCCTGCAGGGTCTGGGTGTAGGTGTTGTTGGTGTTGAACAGGTTGTAGCCGTTGATCGGCGTATAGGAATAGGTGGGATTGTTGACATTGCCGCTGGAGGCATAGGCGCCGGCCATCCAGTCGATGAAATGCTGGCCGGTGGAGCTGACCACCACATCCTGCGAGATCTGCCAGGTCTTCTGGTCCAGCAGATAGTGCTGCTCGGTCACCGGCAGGCCATCGCCCTTGTTGTAATATTCGTGCCACCACAGATAGCCGGTAGTGGCCTTCACGGTGAAGCCATCGCCCTTGTAGCTGCTGATCAGCGTGCCGGTGTAGGTGTTCGAATGAACCAGCCAGCTGTCGTTCTCCGACAGGGTGAGCAGGTTGGTGGAGCCGCGCGTGGCGCCCCAGCTGGAAGCGCAATTGCCGCCAAAATCAATCTGGTTGGCATTGGATGTGGCGCAATAGGTGGACGACGGGCTGCTGCTCGAACCACCCGTTGTCTTGCGGCCGAATACCGTCATCGCGCCGGGCACGTCATTCTCATACTGATAGCCGAAGATGCCCTGGAAGCTCAGCCGGTCGGTGGGCTGCCACTTCAACTGGGCGCGCACGGCGGTCTGGTGCAGAGTGCCGATCTTCTGGCCGCCGGGATAGGTGTTGTTCATCCAGCCATCATACATCTGGCGCGTTTTCGCCGAGAGGCGGCCGGTGAGATTGCTGGTGATCGGCCCGGAAATCGCCCCTTCCACATTCACCGCATCGTAATTGCCATAGCTGACCGTGCCATAGCCGGAGAGGTGATCGGTGGGCTGGGCGGAATTGATGATGACCGCGCCCGCTGTCGCATTGCGGCCATAGAGCGTGGATTGCGGGCCCTTCAGCACTTCCACCTCGGCCAGATCGAACACCTGCTGGCTGATCGTGCCGATATTGGGGCTGTAGACGCCGTCCATATAGACCGAGGTGGACGGGTTGCTGGCCACGGTGAAGTCGTTCATGCCAACGCCACGGATGGTGATCGCCGGCTGGCCGCCGCCGGGGCGGATCTCGCGCACTTCCACGTTGGAAGTGGCCTGGATCAGCTCGCCCACGCGCTCCACGCGCTCTTCGGTCAGGCGCTGGGCGCTGATCGCGGTCACCGCCATTGGCACTTCCAGCGCCGACTGGCTGCGGCGCTGGGCGGTTACGACAATGCCGGAGCCGCCCTCGGCGCTGGCGGTATCGGCGCTGGCGGCATCGGCGCTATCTGTGGCGCCATCGGCGGCGTGGGCCGGTGTTGTGGCCAGGCCGATGGCCAGCGCCATGCCCGCTGCTGCAATTGCGAAATTCCTGTCTACACGACGCATGTGCTTCCCCCATGCTGAATCCGGTCCATGGCCGCAAAGCCCCGCCAATGGCCGGAAAATTGACGAATTCCACCCCGAGAACCTGTGCATCTTTTGTTGTGCACTGCGATGCTATGCGAAGAGATCGTGCCGAAAAAGAAGCAATTTGGCATTGTTTTGATGCCTTAAAGGCAGCACAAAACCATGCCGGAAAGGCATCGGCATGATGCGATTTGCAGCTTTTGGGGAAAGGGGAAAGGAATCCGCGCACGCCTGCGCAAGGCCAGCAGGCGCCATGGCCCGCTCACGCAAAAGGCGCGGGAAGCCATGCCCCCCGCGCCCCGGTCTTGTCATTTCACGCGTTGATCACCAGGCGGTGGCGCCGGCATCGATGGGAATATCCGCCCCCGTGACATAGCGCGCCTCGTCAGACGCCAGCCACACCGCGCCCCAGCCGATATCCTCCGGCTCACCAAAGAATTTCAGCATGTTGCCGGCCAGCACATGCTGCTCCAGCGCAGGATCGCGGGCGAGATGGGCGCGCGTGGCGGCGGTCAGCGTGAAGCCGGGCGAGATGGTGTTGGCGCGGATGCCAAAGGGCGCGCCCTCCATCGCCAGTTGCCGGGTCATCGCCAGCACGCCGCCCTTGCCGGCGCAATGGGCCAGCGCCGGCGATCCGGGCAGGGCATGGCGGGCATTGGCGCTGGCGAAATTGACGATGCTGGCCCGCCCGCTGGCCTTCAGATGCGGCCAAGCCGCGCGGGTGGGCAGGAAAACGATGTCCAGCTCGCCCACCAGCGTGCGCTGCCACTGGGCATAGGTCATCTCCTCGATCCAGGCGAAAGTGGCGAAGGCCGCCGCATTCACCAGCGCATCGATCCGCCCGTGCTCCGCCCCGATGCGGGCGAAAGTGGCGGCAACGGCCGCCTCGTCCACCAGATCGCAGGCGATGTCGACGCCCGCGCCCGCCTCGCGGTCGATGCCGATCACCGTCGCCCCTTCGGCGCGGAACAGCTGCGCCACCCCGGCGCCAATGCCATGGGCCGCGCCCGTGACGACCGCCAGCCGGCCCGCCAGCCGCTCAGCCATGGAGCGCCACCCGGCCAGAGCCATTGTGGCCATTGCCGTTGCCATTGCCGTCAGGCTCATCCGCCGCGCGGCCGATCCGCCCGGCCACCGCCAGCACCACCACCAGCCCCAGCACCGCGCCGGCCGACAGCACGCCAAAGGCCGCCTGCAAGCCGCCCGCATGCTGCGCGGCAAAGGTGACGACCACCGGGCTGAGGAACTGGCCAAAGGCAAAGGCGCTCTGCCACATGCCGGCGCCGCGGCCGCGCACCTCGAAGGACAGCAGGCTCATCGCCCACACCAGCAGCGTGGGCAGCAGCATGCCGGCGCCCAGCTGGTTGAGGAAACAGCCGACCAGGAAGCCATTGGGCGTGCCCGCCCGCGCCATCAGCAGGAAGCCCACCGCCAGCAGGGCAAATTCGATCAGCAGCAGGCGCTGCACCGGCCAGCGGCCCACGCGCGAGTAGATCAGCGTGCCCAGCGGCACCCCCACGCTGGCCACCGAGGTGAGGAAGCCCACCCGCGCCGGATCCAGCACGCCCAGCAGCGTAAGGCCAAGGCCGGCCTGGATCTGCACCGTATAGAAGAACACCGCGCCATAAAGGGTGATCGCCAGGATCACCGCCATGCGGCCCCAGGGAAAGCCCGCCCAGCTGGCATTGTGCGGCGGCGCCTCGGCCTCATCGCCCAGATCATCGGCCGGCTCCCAGGTGAAGCGCGCCACCAGCGCCAGCATCACCAGCGCCGAGGCATAGACCCAGAACGGCGTGCGCCAGCCAAAGCCGCCCAGCTGCCCGCCCACGTTGAAGAACACCAGCGCCGACATCGAGGCGAAGGCCGTCTGCCCGGCCAGCCATTTGTCACGCGCGGGACCGTGGAAATAATCGCCGATCATCGTGGTGGAAAGCACCATGATCAGCGCCTCGGCCAGGCCCACGCCCACGCGGCTGACGAGAATGGCGGTGAGATCATGCAGGAACACCGGCGCCAGCCCCACCACCGCATAGGCGACGAAAGAGGCCATCAGCAGCCGGCGGCGGCCAAAATAATCGCCCGCCGCGCCCGCCAGCGTGGAAAACAGCGCCACGCACAGCGCCGGGATCGTCAGGATCATCGGCACCCAATATTCAAAGCCGGGCACACCGCTGAATTCCTTGAGGATGCCCGGCAGCACCGGCGCCAGCAGCACGATCGCCATGGTGGAAAGGGTGATCGGCAGCAACAGGGCAACCCCTGTCATCCAGCCTGGCTGATGGTGGCGTATCATGCTTTTCCTCTCTCCCGGCGGGGCCCGGGGCGGCCCGCAGGAAAGGGGCACGCACACAGGCCGCCACGCGCGACTGTTCTTGGCCGCAACTTCGGCGAGGCGGCGGGGCTTGTCTAATCGAAACTATGGAACAGAAGCGATTGATCGCGCGGGATTGCGCCTGCCCGCGGGCGCCTCAGGCGCCATCGTCCACCAGCGTTTCCATCACCACGAAGGTGGAGGTGCTGGCCACATGCGGCAGGCTGGAGATCTTCTCGCCCAGAACCTTGCGATAGGAATGGATATCGCGCGTGCGCACTTTCAGCAGATAGTCGAAATTGGCGGCGATCATGTGGCATTCCTCCACTTCCTCCACCTGCAGCACGGCGCGGCGGAATTCCTCCAGCGCCTTCTCGCGCGTGTCCGACAAGCGCACCTCGGCAAAGGCGATATGGCCCACGCCCAGCTTGATGGGATCGATCACCGCCCTGAAGCCGCGGATATAGCCTTCTTCCACCAGCCGCTTCAGCCGCAGCTGGCAGGGCGTTTTGGAAAGGCCCACGCGCGCGGCCAGTTCGGTGATGGTCATCCGGCCATCGCGGCGCAATTGCTCGACAATGCGGCGGTCGATCTGGTCGATATGGCTATGATCTGGCAATCTGGCAGGCATAATGGCTGAATTATGCATTCAACTTGGCGATGTGGCAAATAGCAAAGCCGATCATTAGGCAGATCGCCTGCAAAGAGGGTGCTAGCATCACGCCATCGCCAGCCCCTTTTGCGGACAGCCCCGATGACCGACACCCCCGCCGCCCCTTTCGCCCGCTTTGCCCCGCCGATCGCCGCCGCCGCGCCTTTGCGCACGGCAATCACCGCCGCGCCTTTAAGAGCGGCGATTACCGCCGCTTGTCGCCGGCCCGAGCCCGAAGCGATGGCTCCGCTGATCGCCGCCGCCCGCCTGCCCGAAGGCACCGCCCGCGCCATCGCCGCCACCGCCTGCACGCTGATCACCGCCCTGCGCCAGCGCGGCGCCGGCGGCGGCGTGGCGGCGCTGGTGAAGGAATATGCGCTCTCCAGCCAGGAAGGCGTGGCGCTGATGTGCCTGGCCGAAGCCCTGCTGCGCATCCCCGATGCCGCCACCCGCGATGCCCTCATCCGCGACAAGATC